>DATJYN010000106.1:0-26037 GCA_035499575.1 Burkholderiales bacterium
GCCTTACGCGCCGATTTGATACAGCTTGCGGGCGCTTTATAAATCCAGCTAAAGCGTGCCGAAACAGCCCGGTCCGCTTAGTGCGAAAGGACCGGGTTTTTTATGGCAAAAGAGCTAGACAGATCCACCCTCGGCGTGCGCGCCGGCACGGCGCGCAGCCAGTTCAACGAACATTCCGAGGCGCTGTTCCTCACCTCGAGCTTCGTGTTCGAAAACGCCGCGCAAGCGGCGGCCCGTTTCGCCGGAGGCGACGGCGGTTTCGTCTACTCCCGCTTCACCAACCCCACTGTTTCGATGTTCCAGGACCGGCTGGCGGCTCTCGAGGGCGCCGAGGCCTGCGTGGCTACTGCATCCGGCATGGCCGCGATCCTCGCGACCTCGATGGCGCTGTTGAAAGCAGGCGACCACGTGGTGTGCTCCAACGCCGTGTTCGGCGCCACCGTGCAGCTCTACGTCACCATCCTGTCGCGCTTCGGCGTCGAAACTACGTTCGTTTCGCCGACGAAGGTCGAGGAGTGGCAGCGCGCGGTGCGCCAGAACACGAGGCTATTTTTCCTCGAGACGCCGTCGAACCCGCTCGGCGAGATCTCCGACATCGCGGCGATCGCCGAGGTGGCGAAGCGGGCCGGCGCCGTGCTGGCCGTGGACAACGCCCTGTGCACGCCCGCGCTGCAACGCCCGCTGGAATTGGGTGCCGACCTGGTAATCCATTCGGCGACCAAGTACCTGGACGGGCAGGGACGGGTGATGGGCGGCGCGGTGCTCGGCTCGAAGGCGCTGGTGATGGACGGGGTTTTCGGTTTTCTGCGCACTGCAGGACCTTCGATTTCGCCTTTCAATGCGTGGGTGATCCTGAAAGGCATGGAAACCGTCGAACTGCGCATGTTCGCTCAGTCTGAGCGCGCGCTGGAGCTCGCCCGCTGGCTGGAAAAGCACCCCGGGGTCTCGCGCGTCTACTATCCGGGCCTGGAATCGCACGCGCAGCATGCGCTGGCGGGGAAACAGCAGCGCGCCGGCGGCGCGATCGTTTCGTTCGACGTGAAGGGCGGCAAGGAGGCGGCCTGGAAGGTCATCGATGCCACCGAGCTGATTTCGATCACGGGCAACCTCGGCGACGTGAAGACCACGATCACCCATCCGGCAACCACCACGCACGGGCGCATTACGCCTGAAGCGCGCGCCGCCGCGGGCATCACGGACGGTTTGATCCGCGTCGCGGTTGGCCTGGAAAGCGTGGCCGACCTGAAAGCCGACCTGTCCAGGGGGCTCGGCTAGTTGCGAAACCAGGCGTAGGCTTTGCCGGCGCAGGTCATGAAGTACCCAAAAATCCCCTTTGCGACGATCGCGGTGACGGGGCTCGGCATTTTCGTCGCTGTGGCGGTGGGCGTCACGCTGCTGGTGAGCGGCGCGGCGGGCTACCGGAGCACCAGGACGCTGCTCGCGGAGCAGGCTGAAGCGCTGGTCGACACCATCGAGCGCCGCATCGATACGCTGCTGCTGCCGGTGACCGAGCAGTCCGCCTGGATCGAGCGCGGCTTCGCAAAAGGCGAGATCGGTTTTGCATCCGCCGAGCGGCTGGACGCGTTCATGCGCGGCGCGCTCGCGGCGACTCCACAGGTCGGCACCCTGATCATCGTCGACCCCCGGGGAGAGAGCTGGCGCTGGAGCCGGGAACGCAGCGGCGTCGTGCATGAGGATTGGTCGGCTCGTCCCGAGATCAAGAGCCTGCTTGCGAGCAGGAAAACGCAAGGCGGCACGGGCTGGCGCCAGCCCCTGTGGGGGCGGATCAGCCGTACGCCCATCCTGGTGCACGACACGACGCTGCTGCGCGAGGGAGCCTTCGCCGGCGTGCTGGTGCAAGTCGTGCCGATTGCGCGGCTGTCGGAGGACCTGGCAACCTTTTCCCGCGAGACGGGGGTCACGCCGTTTGTGCTGTACGGAACCGACCGCGTGCTTGCGCATCCGCGCTTTGCCGGTACGGCGCGGCCCGCGGGCGACGCCACCGACCCCCTGCCGCGCATAGCCGAAATAGGCGACCCCGTGCTCGATCGCCTGAACGCTCCCGATGCGCGCACACCGCTCGCGCTGCGGACCGTGTCGCGGGCCAAGGCATCGTCGGCGCGCGTTGGCTCGGAGCAGTTCGTCACCCTGCAGCGAAGCATCGACGGCTACGGCCCCGAGCCGTGGATCATCGGCGCCTACGTCAATGAGGCGCATGGCGGTCCGACGGCGGAATTGCGACGCATCGTGTACTCGCTGGCTGCGGGTGTCGGCGTACTGGTCCTCGCCGCGCTCGTCGCAGCCTACGCGGGCCGGCGCCTGAGCGGTCCGGTGCAGGCGCTCGCCGGTGCCGCGAAGACCGTGCGCGATGGCGCGCTCGACCAGGTACCCGTGCTACCTGGCAGCCCGATCGCCGAATTCGACGATGCGAACAGTTCTTTCAACCAGATGGTGATAGACCTGCGCCAGCGCCAGCTGATCCGGCGTACGCTCGGCCGGTTCGTGCCGAAAGAGGTGGCGCGCAACCTCCTGAAGACGGGCGGAAAGATCGAGCCGGTCGAGACCGAGGCTTCCGTGCTGTTTTGCGATCTCGAGGGCTTTACGCCCCTCACCGAGACGCTCGGGCCCGCCGGCGTGGTCGCGTTTCTGAACGCCTATTTCGAAGTCATGGTCGCAATTGTCGAGCGCCACGGCGGCATCATCACCCAGTTCCAGGGCGACGCGATCCTGGCGGTGTACAACGTGCCGATCGAGAACCCGGACCACGCAAGCAACGCGACGCAGACGGCGATCGAGATGGTAGCCGCTGCGGCGGCAGGAAATTTTGCGGGTTTGCCGGCGGCAAATCGCGTCGGAGTATGCACAGGGACCGTAATTGCCGGGGCCGTGGGCTCGCGCGGCCGCCTGAACTACACGGTCCATGGCAACGCCGTCAACGTCGCCTCGCGCCTGGAGGCGCTCAACAAGGAATACGGCACCCGGATCCTGATTTCCGGCGCGACGGCGGCGCGCTGCCCGGACCTGCGGCTGCGAAAAGTGGGCGAGGTGGCCGTGCGCGGCCGCAGCCAGAGCGAAACCCTCTATACGCCGGAGTAAGGCGCGCCTGCCCGCCCCGGTAGCAGCATTTCGTCAGAAGGAGACGAGGCGCGGGCCGACATCGTCGATCGCAAGGTAGCCGCCGCGCCCGTACCAGTCGGGCAGCACCCAGCGCTCGCAGCGGGCGCCGTCCACTTCGAGTTCGTGGCGCGCCGGCCGGTGGGTATGGCCGTGGATCATGCGCTGCACGCCGTGGCGCCGGAAGGCGTCGCGCACGGCTTCCTGGTTGACGTCCATGATGTCCGCCGGTTTCGCCGCGATCACCTCTTTGCTTTTCGCGCGCATGCCCGCTGTGGTGGCATAACGCTCCGCGAGGGACTTGGCGAGGAAATCGCTCTGCCAGGATTCGGAGCGCGCAATGCGGCGCCAAGCCTGGTAGTCGCGGTCGTCGGTGCAGAGAGTGTCGCCATGAAGGGCCACCAGCTTCCCGCTGTTGATCTCCAATACACTGGGGTCCGCCAGCAGCCTGGCTCCGCTCTGCGCGCAGAACTTTTCCGCGATCAGGAAATCGCGGTTGCCGTGCATTAGCGCGACCTGTACGCCGCTGTCGGCGAGCTTGCGAAAGGCCGCCGCAACCTCGCGGCCGAGCGGCTCGGCGCCGGCGTCCTGCAGCTCGTCGTCGCCGACCCAGTATTCGAACAGGTCGCCGAGCACGTAGAGCGCCTGCGCGCGCGCCGCCTCGTCGCGCAGGAAGCGAAAGAACAGCTCGTTGGTGGCCGGACGCTCGCCCGCAAGGTGCAGGTCGGAGATGAACAGCGTCCGCTGCGTCACAGCCTCGCCAGCATCATTTCTTGTCGGCCACCAGCGTGGCGGATTCGATGATCACCGGCTCGCGCGGCACGTCGCCCATGCCGCCTGAGTTTCCGGTCTGGACCTTGGCGATCTTCATCACCACATCCATGCCGGACACCACCTTGCCGAACACCGCGTAGCCCCAGCCGTCCTGCGCGTTGGCGGAATTCAGGAAGTCATTGTTCTTCACGTTGATGAAAAACTGCGCCGAGGCCGAATGCGGCGCGCTGGTGCGCGCCATGGCAAGCGTGCCGAGATCGTTCTTCAGGCCGTTCTTCGCTTCGTTCGGGATCGGCGCACGCGTCGCCTTCTGGTGCATGCTCTTGTCGAAGCCGCCGCCCTGGATCATGAAACCATCGATCACTCGGTGGAAGATGGTGCCGTTGTACTGGCCGTCCTTCACGTACTGCAGGAAGTTCTCGACCGTCTTCGGGGCCTTGGCCGGGTACAGTTCGATCCGGATCGTGCCCATGCTGGTATTCAGGTCCACTTGCGGGTCCGCGGCCAGCGCGCCGGGCGAGCCGGCGGCCACCGACAGCACGACCAGCGGTTTCCAGAAATTGTTCAGCTTCATGCGCCACCCTCGTAAAGGATCCGCCAGCGCCCGTCTTCCTTGATCCAGTACTGGCGCTTGCGCATCACGTTGGAAAGATTGTTCGAGCGGTAGTCCTGGTCGAAGCTGACCACCACGAATTTTTCGCGCGGGTAACGCAGCATCGAAACCCGCGACACGCCTACCTTGATCCAGCTCTTGGCGCCGTTCACCTTGCGCTTGTGCCCGGACCACTCGGCCAGGTTCTGGTCGCCGGAACTGAAGCGCTCCGCGTAGTGCGAAAGGTATTTGTCGGCATTGCGGCTTTCCCAGTCCGCGCGCCAGGCTTCGAAGGCGCCCGCCAGCTCAGCGCGCTCGGCTTCCAGCGAGGCGGCATCGGTCCATTCGATCTCGTCGGCGATGATCACCGGCGTCAAGCCGATCTGCAGCGTGCGCCCGACCACCGCGAGGTCCGCGTTGGCAAGCACGATGCAGCCGTCGCTCGCGCGCGGCGGGCGGCTGTAGGTGTCCGAGGGCGTACCGTGCAGCCAGATGCCATGACCATTGCGGCCGAGACTCCTGTCCCAAGCGTTCGGATAATCGATCGGGAAGGCGCCTATGCCGTAGAAATCGGTCAGCTTCTGGCGCGGCAGGTTGGCGATGACGTGGTAAATCCCGATCGGTGTCTTCTGGTCGCCCTCGCGCGTCTTCTCGACGCCGTTCCTGCCCAGCGTCACGTAGTAGTCGGCGACGTATTGCGGCCGGCCGCCGACGTTTTCGAACACGTAGAGACGCGAGCGGCGCGAATCCACCATGAGCAACTGCTTCTCGTCCGCCTGCATCTGCAGCACGTAGCGCGGCACCCGGTTGCCGTTCGGGCGGTCGCGCAGGGCGCGCAGGCGCGAGAGCGCTTCGGCGCGCAGGTCTTCCACCTTCTCGCGCGGTACGGTCTTCGGCACGTCGCCGAAGGTCTCGAGAGGGCGCGTGCGCGCCATCAGCAGATCGCCGCGGATCAGGTGTGCGAGGCGGAAATTCGGGTGCGCCGCGATCAGCGCCTCGACGCGCTGCATCGCGATATCGAGCCGGTTGTCGTCGATGGCCTCGAGCACGCCCGACAGCGCATTCTCAGGACCGTCGCTGCGCGCGGTGGCAAGACCGGCGCCGAGCGCCGAAGCCGACTCCGTCGCGAAGCAAACCGCGGCGGAAAGGAGCAGGGCGGCGGCCAGGCGCGCGATGCCGCCAGGCGAGGAGATCAATTTCCGACCCTCTCCTGTACGATCAGCCAGCGCCCTTCCGCCTTGGCGAGGACCAGTGTCTTGATGGTGGTCGCAGTCTTGATCACGTCTGAACTGTACCCCTGCCTGAAGGTCACGCTTGCCTGCCCGTCGGCGGACAGGCTTACCTTCGGTGCATTCACGGTCACGGTAATGCTCTTCGGCGCATCGATACGCACGCGGCGCGCTTTCTCCCAATCCGTGCGCGCTTCACCGCCCGGCGTCTTGAATTCCTTGGCGTAAAAGGCAAGATAGGCATCGACGTTCTTCGAGGCCCAGGCCTTCGCCCAGGCATTCACCGCATCCAGGATTTCGGCATTCGAGGGCTTGGCAGCGGGCTTTTCCACCGGCTTCTCCGGCGCAGGCTTCGACTCGGCGGCCGCGACCGCCGCTGGTTCCTTCGTCGGCTCCTTGGGCGCAGTCGTGGTTGCAGGAGCGGGCGTGGGTGCAGTCGCAGGCGCGGCGGCGGCGGCGACGACCGGCGGCTTGGCTGCTGCCACTGCCGTCGCGGCGGGCGCGCCTCCGACCAGCTCGCGTACCAGCGCGAGCTTGTTCTTCGCCCCGGCGTTCCCGGAATCGATCTGCAGTGCCTTGTCGTAGGCTTGGCTCGCCAGCTTGGCGTAAACGTCGCCGAGGTTCTCGTAGGCGGTGGCGTAGCTCGGGTGCGTGCGGATCGACTGCTCGAGCGCGCCGCGCGCCTTGTCGTACTGACCCTGCGAGGCGTAGATCACGGCGAGGTTGTTGTAGGGTTCGGGCAATTCGGGATAGTCCTTGGTGAGCTGCAGGAACATCTCGGTGGCTTCCTTCGCATTGCCCTGATCGGCGTAAATCAGGCCTTTGAGGAAGCGCGCCTGCGCGTCCTTCGGCTTGGCGGCCAGCAGCTTGTTCACGCGTTCGAGTGCTTGCTGCGGCTGGCCGGATTTCAGTAGCTTGTTCGCGTCCTGAATGTCGTCCGCCATCGCCGACGCGCAGAACAGCGCGGCGACGAGTGCGGCAAGCGCCGGGCGAGGGTCTGGGAAACTCGTCATTGTGTTATACTTTTCAAGGCCCTACGTTGAGTTGCTCATTCTAGACCAAGCCCTGCCTGACCACAACTTCGGCAACTTGGGCCTGACGCCGGACAGGGTATCCGCATGCTCCGTATCTACAACACGCTTGCCAGGGAAAAGCAGGACTTCGTGCCGATCCGCGCGGGCGAGGTGCGCATGTACGTCTGCGGCATCACGGTCTACGACTATTGCCACCTTGGCCATGCCCGCATGATGGTCGCGTTCGATATCGTGCAGCGCTGGCTGCGCGCGAGCGGCCTCAAGGTCACCTACGTGCGCAACATCACTGACATCGATGACAAGATCATCAAACGGGCGGTTGAAAACAAGGAAACTACAAGCGCGCTCACCGAACGGTTCATCCGCGCGATGGACGAGGATATCGGTGCCCTCGGGGTGCAGAAGCCCGACTGGGAGCCGCGTGCCACGCAGTATGTGGCGCCGATGCTGGCGATGATCGGCGCGCTCGAGAAAAAGGGCTTGGCCTACCAGTCGTCCAACAGCGACGTCAATTTCGCGGTTCGCAAGTTTCCCGGCTACGGCAAGCTGTCGGGAAAATCCCTCGATGACCTGAAGGCAGGCGAGCGCGTCGAAATCGATGCCGCCAAGCAGGATCCGCTCGACTTCGTGCTGTGGAAGCACTCGAAGCCGGACGAGCCGAAGTGGCCGTCACCCTGGGGCGAGGGCCGGCCTGGCTGGCACATCGAGTGCTCGGCGATGGGCTGCGCGTTGCTCGGGACGCATTTCGACATCCACGGCGGCGGGCAGGACCTGCAGTTCCCGCACCACGAGAACGAGATCGCGCAGTCGGAAGGCGCCAACGGCGGCGTGTTCGTCAATTACTGGATGCACAACGGCTTCGTGCGCGTGGACGACGCCAAGATGTCGAAGTCGCTGAACAATTTCTTCATGATTCACGACATCCTGAAGATTTTCGACGCCGAGGTGGTGCGCTTCTTCATCGTGCGCGCGCAATACCGCAGCCCGCTCAACTACTCGGATACCCACCTCGAGGACGCGAAGGCGGCACTGACGCGCCTTTACACCGCGCTGAAAGGCGTTTCAGGAGCCGCGGCGGTCGATTGGGACGAGCCGCATGCGCGGCGCTTCAAGGCGGCGATGGACGACGACTTCAATACGCCGGAAGCGTTGGCTGAACTGCAGAAGCTGGCGGCGCTTGCGTTTACCGGCGATGCAAAGGCGGCAATTCAGCTGAAGGCTCTAGGCGGGATTCTCGGAATCCTGCAGCGCGATCCGCAGGCATTCCTGCAGGGCGGGCAGGGCGCAGGCCCCTCGGAAGAAGAGATACGCGAGAAAATCGACGCGCGGCTGGCCGCGCGCAAGGCGAAGAAATACGCCGAAGCTGACCGCATCCGCAAGGAACTGGAAACCGCCGGCGTCATCCTCGAGGACGGACCCCAGGGCACGACCTGGCGCAGGTCGTAGCCCGCTCCTCAGCCCTCGAAGAATTCCTTCACCTTGTCGAACCAACCCTTGGCGCGCGGGTTGTGGCGCCCGGCGTCCTTCTGGCTGATGGATTCGAATTCCTCCAGCAGCTCGCGCTGGCGTGAGGTGAGCTTCACGGGCGTCTCGACCACCACGTGGCAGAAAAGATCGCCGCGCGACTGGCTGCGCACGCCGCGGATGCCCTTGTCGCGCAGGCGGAAGGTTTTGCCGCTCTGCGTTTCGGACGGGATCTTGATGCGCGCGCTGCCATCGAGGGTCGGGATCTCGATCTCGCCGCCGAGCGCCGCGGTGGCGAAGGACACCGGCATCTCGCAATGCAGGTCGTCATGGTCGCGCTGGAACACCGCATGCGGCTTGAGGTGGACCTGCACGTAAAGATCCCCCGCCGGGCCGCCGTTGACGCCGGCTTCGCCTTCGCCGGAAAGACGCACGCGGTCGCCTTCGTCCACGCCCGCGGGGACCTTCACCGAGAGCGTTTTCTGGTGCTTGATGCGACCCGCGCCGCCGCAGCTCGCGCAGGGATTCGGGATCGTCTTGCCGCTGCCGTGGCAGCGCGGGCAGGTTTGCGCCATCGAGAACGGACCCTGCGAGACGCGCACCTGGCCCGCGCCGTGGCAGGTCGCGCAGGTCTGCGGCTGCGTGCCCGGCTTGGCGCCCGAGCCGTGGCAGGTGTCGCACTCGGCGAGCGTCGGGATGCGAATCTTGGTTTCGAAGCCGTGCGCCGCCTGCTCGAGCACGATTTCCAGGTTATAGCGCAGGTCGGCGCCGCGGTAGACGTTCGAGCGCCCGCCGCGCCCGCCGCCGAAGATTTCGCCGAAGATGTCGCTGAAGACGTCGCCGAAGCCGCCCTGGCCGAAGCCAGCGCCGGCACCTGCGCCCGCCGCCGCCGGATCGACGCCGGCATGGCCATACTGGTCGTAGGCCGGCCGCTTGCGCGGGTCGGTCAGGACCTCGTAGGCTTCCTTGGCTTCCTTGAAGCGCTCCTCGGCCTTCGGGTTTTCCGGATTGCGGTCCGGATGCCACTTCATGGCGAGTTTCCGGTACGCCTTCTTGATGTCTTCCTCGGAGGCGTCCCGGTTGACTCCCAGCACTTCGTAATAGTCGCGCTTTGCCACGCGAAGACTTTCTCCGGCTTAGCCGGCTTTTTTGTCTTTGACTTCCGTGTACTCCGCGTCGACCACGTTACCGTCGTCCTTCTTCGCTTCCGAAGCGCCTTTTGCCTCCCCGCCTGCCGCCTGCTGCTTCGCCTGCTCGGCGGCATAGACCTTCTCGCCCAGCTTCTGCGCGGCCTGCGCGAGCGCCTGGGCTTTCGCATCGATTTCAGTTTTGTTTTCTGATTTCAAAACCGACTCGGACTCCTTGAGCGCCGCCTCGATCTTCTCCTTCTCGCCGGCGTCCAGCTTGTCGCCGTGCTCGGTCAGTGATTTGCGGACCGAATGCACCAGCGCTTCGCACTGGTTGCGCGCATTCACGAGTTCCAGCGCCTTGCGGTCTTCCTCGGCGTGCGCCTCGGCGTCTGCGACCATGCGCTTGATCTCATCCTCGGATAGGCCGGAGCCCGCCTGGATCTTGATCTTCGCCTCCTTCGAGGTCGCCTTGTCCTTGGCGGTGACGTGCAGGATGCCGTTGGCGTCAATGTCGAACATGACTTCGATCTGTGGCATGCCGCGCTGCGAGGGCGGGATGTCGGTAAGGTTGAACTGGCCGAGCGACTTGTTGCCGCCCGCCATGTCGCGCTCGCCCTGCAGCACGTGGATCGTCACCGCCGTCTGGTTATCCTCCGCGGTCGAGAACACCTGCTGCGCCTTGGTCGGGATGGTGGTGTTCTTCTGGATCAGCTTGGTCATCACCCCGCCCAGCGTCTCGATGCCGAGCGACAGCGGCGTGACGTCGAGCAGTAGGACGTCCTTGACGTCGCCCTTCAGCACGCCGGCCTGGATCGCGGCGCCGACGGCCACCGCTTCGTCCGGGTTGACGTCCTTGCGCGGTTCCTTGCCGAAGAATTCGCGCACTTTGTCCACCACCTTGGGCATGCGCGTCATGCCGCCGACCAGGATCACGTCCTGGATGTCGCCGACCGCGACGCCCGCGTCCTTGATCGCGACGCGGCAGGGCTCGATGGTCTTCTGGATCAGGTCGTCCACCAGCGATTCGAACTTGGCGCGGGTGATCTTCATCGCCAGGTGCTGCGGCGCGCCGTTCGCCATCGCGATGTAGGGCTCGTTGATCTCGGTCTGCTGGCCGGAGGAGAGCTCGATCTTGGCGCGCTCGGCCGCGGACTTGACCCGCTGCAGCGCGATCGCATCCTTGGCCAGGTCCACGCCGTTCTTCGACTTGAACTCTTCGACGATGTGGTCGATCAGGCGCTGGTCGAAGTCCTCGCCGCCGAGGAAGGTGTCGCCGTTGGTGGACAGCACCTCGAACTGGTGCTCGCCCTCGACCGCAGCGATGTCGATGATGGAAATGTCGAAGGTGCCGCCGCCGAGGTCATACACGGCGATCTTGCGGTCCTTGCCTTCCTTCTTGTCCATGCCGAAGGCGAGCGCGGCCGCGGTCGGCTCGTTGATGATGCGCTTGACGTCGAGGCCCGCGATGCGGCCCGCGTCCTTGGTGGCCTGGCGCTGCGAGTCGTTGAAATACGCCGGCACCGTGATCACGGCCTCGGTGACGTCCTCGCCGAGGTAGTCCTCGGCCGTCTTCTTCATCTTGCGCAGGACTTCGGCGGAAACCTGCTGCGGCGCGAGCTTCTTGCCGCGCACTTCCACCCAGGCGTCGCCGTTATCGGCCTTGACGATCTTGTAGGGCATCAGGTCGATGTCCTTCTGCACTTCCTTTTCCTCGAACTTGCGGCCGATCAGGCGCTTGACCGCGAACAGGGTGTTCTTGGCGTTGGTGACCGCCTGGCGCTTGGCCGGCGCGCCGACCAGGATGTCGCTCTCCTCAGCGTAGGCGACGATGGACGGGGTCGTGCGGGCGCCTTCCGAGTTCTCGATCACCTTGGGCTTGCCGCCCTCCATGATCGCGACGCAGGAATTCGTGGTGCCCAGGTCGATGCCGATGATCTTGCTCATAGCGTTTCCTCAATTCGTGTTGACGTTACTATCGGAGTTGGGGTTTCCGCCCTTGTTTTCAAGGGCTTTGGCCACCGTGACCAGCGCCGGGCGCAGGACCCGGTCGTGCAGCCGGTAGCCCTTCAGCATCAGCGCGACGATGGTGTTGGGCTCGGCGGCAGATTCGACCGCTGCCATGGCCTGGTGCATGTTCGGATCGAAGCGCTGGCCGGCCGCCGGAGCGATCTCCGCGAGGCTCGCCTTCTGGAAGGCGGTCTTGAGCTGCTTCAGGGTGATCTCGACCCCGTCGCGCAGCGCCTGTGGCGCGCCTTCGGCTGCCGCCAGACTGGCTTCCAGGCTGTCCATCACCGGCAGCAGGCTCTCGGCCATGCGTTCGACGGCGAACTTGTGGGCGGCCTCGACATCGGCCCGGGCGCGCTTGCGGGCGTTCTCGGCTTCGGCCATCGCACGCATCCAGGCGTCCTTCTGCTCGTCGATGCGGGCCTGCGCCTCGGCCAGCAGCTTGTCGAGGCTCTTTTCTTCGGCCGGGGCTGGGGTGTCGGATTGGGGTTCGGACATGGGACTGATGCAGGTTGGGGACGGGTCCCGGGATTTCAAGCCCCGATTTCAAACCCTCAGGCGGCGGCGATGCGGGCCAGCGCGACGATCCATTCGGGTGCCTCGTTCAGGCAGGGCAGGGCGTGGAACTCTTGGCCGCCCGCGCCGAGGAAGGCGCGCCGGGCCTCGATGGCGATTTCCTCGAGCGTCTCAAGGCAGTCCGAAGTGAAGCCCGGACACAGGACATCCACGCGACGGGCACCCCCGCGCGCCAGCGCGATCAGCACGGGCTCCGTGTAGGGCTGCAGCCACTCGGCCGCGCCGAAGCGCGACTGGAACGTCACCAGGTAGTCGGCGGGTGCAATGCGCAGGGTCCCCGCGAGTATCTTGGCCGTGGCCAGGCACTGCGCCTGATAAGGGTCGCCCCGGTCCGTCGCGCGTTTTGGCAGACCGTGAAAGCTCATGACCAGCTTCTCGCCCTTGCCGTGCGCCGTCCAGTGCCGCTGAACGCCGGCCGCGAGGGCGGCGATATAGGCTGGATGGTCGTGGTAGCTCTCGATCATGTTGATCTTCGCGCCGCCGCTTGTTGCGAGCACATCGCGGATGCTCTCGGTCGTACTGCGCGAAAACTGCGGGTAGAGAGGCAGCACCACGATCTCGCCGCATTCCTTGAGTTGTTCCAGCCCGGCGTGGATCGAAGGCTCGCCGTAGCGCATCGCGTAGGCCACTTTGATGCTGCGTTCGGCGACGATCTTCGTCAGCAACTGCGCCTGGTTGCGCGTGTGCACCGCCAGCGGCGAGCCAGCGGGGGTCCAGATCGAGGCATATTTTTTCGCGCTTTTCGCCGGCCGGGTGCGCAGCACGATGCCGTGCAGGATCGGCAGCCACAGCCATCGCGGCAACTCGACAACCCTCGGATCGGACAGGAATTCGGCCAGGTAGCGCTGCACCGCGTCGGGCGTGGGCGCCGACGGCGTGCCGAGATTGACGAGGAGGATGCCTTTCAGGGCGATCAGGCTACGGCCGCGGGTTACGTCTGAGTCAGGGCGCTGGACAGCAGCTTAGCCGTCACGTCGACGATCGGCACCACCCGGTCGTAGGCCATGCGCGTCGGGCCGATCACGCCGACGGTGCCGACCACTTCGCCGCCGACCTTGTAGGGCGAGGTCACCACGCTGACCTCGTCGGGCGCGCCGACGCCGGATTCGCCGCCGATGAAGATCTGCACGCCCTCGCCGCGCAGCGACAGGTCGAGGATCTGCACGAGCGAGGTCTTGCGCTCGAACAGTTCGACCAGCTGCCGCATGCGGCTCATGTCCTGCGATAGGTCCTGCACCGAAAACAGGTTGCGCTCGCCCGAGATCACGTATTGCTCGTTTTCTTCGGCGACGGCGCTGCTGCTCGCTTCGAGCGCGACGCTCATCAGCGACATCAGGTCCTGGCGGATCGCGCGCAGTTCGTCGTGCAGGCGCTGTCGGATGTCTTCGAAGTTGTGGCCCGAATAGTTCTGGTTGATGAAATTGGCAGCCGAGACCAGCTCCGCGGGCGAGTAGTCGCGCTCGGTGAACAGGATGCGGTTCTGCACGTCGCCCTCGGGCGTGACGACGATCAGCAGAATGCGCTTTTCCGACAGCCGCAGGAACTCGATCTGGCGGAAGCTGAGCGCGCGCCGCCGCGGCGTCATCACGATGCCGGCGAAGCTGGTGAGCTGCGACAGCAGCTGCGAGGCGGCCTTGATCGCACGCTGGGGGTTGTCCGGATGCAGCTGGCCCTCGAGCTGGTGCAGCTCGCCCGATTCGAGCTGCTTCACCACCAGAAGCGAATCGACGAAGAAGCGGTAGCCGAGCGGCGTGGGCACGCGGCCGGCGGAGGTGTGCGGGCTGGCGATCAGGCCCAGCTCCTCCAGGTCGGACATCACGTTGCGGATGGTCGCGGGCGAAAGATCGAGCCCGGAGTGGCGCGAGAGGGTGCGCGAGCCGACCGGCTGGCCCTCGGCGATGTAGCGCTCTACGAGGGTCTTCAGCAGGATCTGCGCGCGCTTGTCCAGCATGGCTGAATTCTACAGTTAGAATCGTGTGATGCAGCCAGCCTTTCGCCGTGTCGCCCTGGTCGGCAAGCAGACCCCGGAAGTGGCTCATTCGCTGCGCGCCCTGCGCGACTTCCTGCGCCAGCGCGGCTGCGAAGTGACGGTTGAGAAGGACACCGCGGCCAGCGTCGGCGCGAACGGCGCGGTGGCGGGCTACGACGAAATCGGCCGCTCCTGCGACCTGGCGATCGTCATCGGCGGCGACGGTACGATGCTCGCCGCCGCGCGAAACCTCGCGCGTCACAAGGTGCCGCTTGCGGGCATCAACCAGGGCCGCCTGGGTTTCATGACCGACATCGCGCTGACCGAGATGGATGCGTCGCTGGGCGCGATCCTCGAGGGCCGCCACACTATCGAAGAGCGCGCACTGATCGAGGCCGAAATCCTGCGCAGCGGCAGTTCGGTGCTGCGCACCGTCGCGCTGAACGAAGCGGTGGTGACCAAGGGCTCGCAGGCGCGCCTGATCGAATTCAAGCTGACCATCAACGGCGAGTACGTCTACCGGCTGCGCGCCGACGGCGTGATCGTCGCGACGCCCACCGGCTCCACCGCGTACGCGCTCTCTGCGCAGGGGCCGATCCTGCAGCCCACCGTGCCGGCCTTCGCGCTGGTGCCGCTCAACCCGCACGTGCTCTCGGCGCGGCCCGTCAGCGTAAGCGATTCCAGCGTGATCGAGATCCAGCTGCTGCGAGCGCTCGATGCGCGCGCGCACTTCGACGGATTTGCGCTCACCGACCTGCAGGAGGGCGACCGCCTGGTGCTCAAGCGCTCTGCGGACGCGATCCGCTTCGTGCACCCGCCCGGCTACAGCTATTTCACGATGCTGCGCGAGAAGCTGCGCTGGAGCAAGGCGGTCGGCAGCAAGCCTGGCGACTGATGCTGCGCGCGCTGGGCATCCGCGATTTCGTCACCGTCGAGCAGGTCGAGCTCGAGACGGGCAGGGGATTTACGGTTCTCACCGGCGAGACCGGGGCCGGCAAGTCCATCCTGGTTGACGCCATCGAACTCCTGGTCGGCGGGCGCGCCGACGCGATGCTGGTGCGCGAAGGCGCGGAGCGGGCCGAGCTGTCGGCCGAATTCGAAGTCGCGAAGGGCAGTGCGCTGGAACGCCATCTTGCCGAGACCGGGCTGGAAGGCGATCCGGGCAGCGTCATCCTGCGCCGCGCGCTCGACCGGTCGGGCCGCTCGCGCTGCTTCGTCAATGGTCATTCCGCTACGCTCGCGCAGCTCAGGGAAGCCGGCGAGCACCTGGTGGACATCCATGGCCAGCACGAACACCAGTCGCTGCTGCGCGCGGCGGCGCAGCGCGAGCTGCTCGACGCGCATGCGGGCGCGCAGGACCTCGCGCGTGATTGCGCCGAGCACTGGCGCGCATGGCGGCGCCTTGCAGCCCTCGCGGCCGAGGCGCAGGAACAGTTCGCCAGGCGCGAGTCGGAGCGCGCCGAGCTCGAAGAAAAACTTGCCGAGCTTAAGAAGCTCGGCGTGAAGGAAGGCGAGTGGGACGAGCTCGCCGCGCAACACCGACGCCTCGCGCACGGCTCGAGCCTGCTTGCGGGTGCGCAGTCTTCGCTCGAAGCCCTGTCGGAAGCGGACGGCGCCTGCCTGCCGCAGCTGAGCGCGGTGGCGAGCAGGCTGCGCGCGCTATCCGAGCACGATGCGCACTTGCAGGGCATCGTCGGGATGCTCGAGTCGGCCGAGGCGCAGGCGGGCGAGGCGGCGCGCGACCTGCGCGACTATGCATCGCGCGTCGACCTCGATCCCGAAGCGCTGCGCGCGGCCGAGCAGCGCGTCGAAACGTTGCACGCGGCCGGGCGGAAATACCGCGTCAAGCCCGCGCAATTGCCAGCGGTGGAGCAAGAACTTGCGCTGCGCTACAAGGAACTTGAACTCGCCGCTAGCCCCGAGGCGCTGCAGCGCGAGGTGGCCGCGGCAAAGAGCCGCTACGATACGGCCGCGAAGAAACTGTCGGCCAAGCGCAAGGGCGCCGCGCAGGCTCTGGGACGGGAAGTGACCGGCGCCATGCAGGGCCTGGCGATGGCGGGCGGACGCTTCGCTGTCGTCCTGCGTGCGCTCGAGGCGCCCACCGCCGGCGGGCTGGAAGAAATTGCCTTCGAAGTCGCGTCGCATCCCAGCCTGCCGCTGCGTCCGTTGGCGAAAGTCGCTTCCGGCGGCGAGTTGTCGCGCATCAGCCTGGCGATCCAGCTGGTGGCCGCGCGCGAATCGCCGATCGGCACGCTGGTGTTCGACGAGGTGGATTCCGGGATCGGCGGCGCGGTCGCGGAAACCGTGGGCCGTTCGCTGAAGAAGCTCGGCCGCGACCGCCAGGTGCTCTGCGTCACGCACCTGCCGCAGGTCGCTGCGCAGGGGGACCAGCAGTGGTCGGTGTCGAAGTCAAAGGGCAGGGGAAAACTCAGCACCGCCGTCATGTTTCTGGACCGCGCGGCCCGAGTCGAGGAGTTGGCGCGCATGCTGGGTGGCGCGGAAATCACGGCCACCACGCGCAAGCACGCCGCCGAACTGCTGGGGAAATAAGCCCTAGGCGGGCTTGTGCGGGCAGTTGAGCTTGGTGCAATCGCCATACAGTGCGAGCGAGTGGCCGCGCAGTACGAAGCCCCCCTTCTTCGCGATCTCGCCCTGCCGCTTCTCGATGTCGACGTCGTAGAACTCTTCGACGCGCCCGCATTGCAGGCAGACCAGGTGGTCGTGGTGGCCGCCCTGGTTCAGCTCGAACACCGCCTTGCCGGTCTCGAAATGCTGGCGCGCCAGCAGGCCGGCCTGCTCGAACTGGGTCAGAACTCTGTAGACGGTGGCGAGTCCAACGTCCATGCCTTCCGCGATCAGCGCCTTGTACACGTCCTCCGCCGAGAGGTGGCGCACCTTGCTCGCCTCGAACAATTCGAGGATCCTGCGCCGTGGCAGCGTGGCCTTGAGGCCGATTTCCTTCAGACTCTGGGCGGTGGTCATCCGCTATCATTATATGCTCATGAAACAGGCCGTCTGCCGCGTCGTCCCTCGCGTTTTCGCCGTCGCCGCGGCCGTTGCGCTGCCCGCGTGCAAATCCGTGGAAGTGCCCAAGATTCCCGGCCTCACGCCCTACCGGATGACGATCCAGCAGGGCAATTATCTTTCGCAGGAAATGGTGGCGCAGCTGAAACCGGGCATGACGCGCGAGCAAGTGCGCTACGTGCTCGGCACGCCGCTGGTCACCGACATGTTCCACGCGGATCGCTGGGACTACGTGTTCTACCGTGAATTGCCCGACGGCAAGCGCGAGCAGCGCAACCTGTCGGTCGTGTTCGAGAAGGACAAACTTGCCCGCGTGCTCGGCGATCTGCTGCCAGCCGAAGGGACGGCGCCGGTGCAGGCAACCGGGTTCGCGCCTATCGCAAAGCCCGATACGCCTGCCAAACCGGCGGCCGAAGCGCCCAAGCCGGCAACTGAAGCGCCCAAGCCTGCTGCTGAAGCATCCAAGCCGGCAGCTGAAGCGCCCGCGCCGGCCGCAGCGGCGGGAAAACCGGCTGAGGACTGGACGCCCACCCAGCAGAATTGGGGCGCGGCGAGCGACCAGCCGGCAGCCAAGCCCGAGCCCGCGCCGGCAGAGAAGTCCGAGCCGGCGGCCAAGGAAGCCGAAGCGAAGCCCGCGCAGGATTCAAGCGAGAAGGGGTTCTTCGGCCGCATGCTGGAGAAAATCGGCCTGTGAAGGGCGCGAAGCTGAGGGTCGTGGTGGCCGGCGCCGGCGGCAAGATGGGGCAGACGCTGGTCGAAGCCGTGCTCGCGGATCCGTCGCTGCAACTCGCTGCCGCGCTCGATGCGAAAGGCAGTCCGGCGGTAGGCAGCCGCGTCGGCGATATCAAGGTCGGCTCGGACATCGGCAAAGCCGTCGCCGCGGGCGACGTGCTCATCGATTTCACCAGGCCTGAGGGGACCGTGCAGCATCTCGAGGCCTGCGCCGAGCTGGGGAAGTCCATCGTCATCGGCACCACCGGCGTTCCGGATTCGCTGCGCGGGGCGATCCTGCTGGCAGGCCGCAAGATTCCGATCGCCATGTCGCCGAATTTCGCCGTGGGCGTGAACGCGGTATTCAAGCTGGCAGAGGTCGCCGCAGGCATCCTCGGCGACGATTTCGATGTGGAGATCATCGAAGCGCACCATCGCCACAAGGTCGATGCCCCCTCCGGCACGGCCTTGAAACTGGGGGAAATCATTGCCTCCACGTTGAAGAGGGATCTGAAGAAAGACGCCCAACACGGCCGCCGGGGCGACACCGGGGCGCGGCCCGCCAAACAGATCGGCTTCCACGCGATCCGTGGCGGCGACATCGTCGGCGAGCACACGGTGGTCTTCGCCGGCGCCGGCGAACGGGTCGAAGTGACTATCCGCTCGCAGAGCCGCATGACCTACGCCTTGGGCGCGCTGCGCGCCGCCAAGTTCCTGCGCGGCAAGAAGGCCGGCCTCTACGACATGAAGGATGTGCTTGGCCTGAAGTAGCGGGCGCGGTATAATTCGGCGCTCAAACGAGCGGGAGGGGCGCAAGCCTCTTCCGCTTTTTCACATCTAATCTAGGAGTTCGCCGTGCCAGCGCTCGATTACGCCATCCTCGTCCTTGCCGACGGGACGGTGTTTCGGGGCCGCTCCATCGGCGCGCATGGCGTGTCGGCCGGCGAAGTCGTCTTCAACACTTCCATGTCCGGCTACCAGGAGATCCTCACCGATCCCTCGTACTGCCGCCAGATCGTCACGCTGACCTATCCGCACATCGGCAATACCGGCGTCAACCGGGAAGACGAGGAAGCGGCGCGCGTGCATGCCGCAGGCCTGGTGGTGCGCGACTTGCCGCCGCTGGCTTCGAATTGGCGCAGCCAGAAAGATTTAAGTTCTTATTTAAGAGAAAAAAAAGTGGTTGCAATTGCCGATATCGACACGCGCCGGCTGACGCGCCTGTTGCGTGAACAGGGCGCGCAGAGCGGTTGCCTGATGGCGGGCGAAGTCGATGTGGATGTTGCTCTTGCAAAAGCCAGAGCCTTTCCCGGCCTGGCCGGGATGGACCTGGCGAAAGTGGTCACCGTCGACCAGCCGTACCAGTGGACCGATGGTGCCTGGGCTCTGGGGAAGGGATTCAGGCAAGACTCGGAAAACAAGCACCACGTGGTCGCCTACGACTACGGCATCAAGCGCAATATCCTGCGCCTGATCGTCGAGCGGGGCGCGCGGGTTACTGTTGTTCCAGCTTCTTTTCCTGGAAAAGAAGTTCTAAAACTGCGCCCGGACGGCGTCTTCCTCTCCAATGGTCCTGGCGACCCCGAGCCCTGCGAATATGCCGTCGAGGCGATCGGGGAAATCCTCGACAGCACGCGCATACCCGTTTTCGGCATCTGCCTTGGCCACCAGCTGATGGGCCTTGCCTCGGGCGCGAAGACGCTGAAGATGAAATTCGGCCACCACGGCGCCAATCATCCGGTGAAGGACCTCGATACCGGGCAGGTGGTCATCACCAGCCAGAACCACGGCTTCGCCGTCGACCCGAAGACGATTTCTAGAAACCTCCGGGCGACGCACGTTTCGCTTTTCGACGGTTCGCTGCAAGGTCTGGCGAGGACGGATCGCCCCGCGTTTTGCTTCCAGGGGCATCCGGAAGCAAGTCCCGGTCCGCACGACATCGGCTATCTGTTCGACCGTTTCGCAAAGATGATGAACGATGCCAAAGCGCACTGACATCAAGAGCATCCTGATCATCGGCGCGGGGCCGATCGTCATCGGCCAGGCCTGCGAGTTCGACTATTCGGGCGCGCAGGCCTGCAAGGCGCTGCGGCAGGAGGGCTACCGCGTGGTGCTGGTGAATTCCAACCCGGCCACCATCATGACCGACCCGGAAATGGCGGACGCCACCTACATCGAGCCGATCAACTGGCGGACGGTGGCGCGCATCATCGACCGGGAGCGGCCGGACGCGCTGCTGCCGACCATGGGCGGCCAGACCGCGCTCAACTGCGCGCTCGACCTCGCCAAGAACGGCGTGCTGGAGAAATACAAGGTCGAGATGATCGGCGCTTCGCGCGAGGCGATCGACAAGGCGGAGGACCGCGAGAAGTTCAAGCAGGCGATGACGCGCATCGGCCTTGCCTCGGCGCGCTCATCGCTCGCGCACTCGATGGAGGAGGCGCTGCAGGTGCAGGCCAGCTTCGGCTACCCGGTGGTGATCCGTCCATCCTTCACGCTCGGCGGCACCGGCGGCGGCATCGCCTACAACCGAGAGGAATTCGTCGCCATCTGCGAGCGCGGCCTGGAAGCCTCGCCGACGCACGAGTTGCTGATCGAGGAGTCGCTGATCGGCTGGAAGGAATTCGAGATGGAGGTAGTCCGCGACAAGGCGGACAACTGCATCATCGTCTGCTCGATAGAGAACCTCGACCCGATGGGCGTGCATACCGGCGACTCGATCACGGTGGCCCCGTCGCAGACCCTGACGGACAAGGAATACCAGATCCTGCGCGACGCCTCCATCGCGGTGCTGCGCGAGATCGGCGTCGACACCGGCGGTTCGAACGTGCAGTTCGCCATCAACCCGAAGGACGGGCGCATGGTGGTGATCGAGATGAACCCGCGCGTATCGCGTTCCTCGGCGCTCGCCTCGAAGGCGACCGGTTTCCCGATCGCCAAGGTGGCGGCCAAGCTGGCGGTCGGCTACACGCTGGACGAGGTGAAGAACGAAGTCACGGGCGGCGCAACGCCTGCTTCCTTCGAGCCGACCATCGACTACGTGGTGGTCAAGGTGCCGCGCTTCGCGTTCGAGAAATTCCCGCAGGCGAACGACCGCCTGACGACGCAGATGAAATCGGTGGGCGAGGTGATGGCGATCGGCCGGACCTTCCAGGAAGCCTTCCAGAAGGCGCTGCGCGGGCTGGAAGTGGGCGTCGACGGCCTAAACCAGAAAACCCGGGACCGCGAGACGCTGGAGCGGGAACTCGGCGACCCGGGGCCGGAGCGCATCTGGTACGTCGGCGACGCCTTCGAGAACGGCTTCTCCCTGGACGAAGTGCACCGACTCACGCACATCGACCCCTGGTTCCTCGCGCAGATCAAGGAGATTGTCGACCTGGAGATGGAACTCGATGACGAAAAGCTGGCTGCCATCGACGGCGAAAAGCTGCGGATGCTGAAGCGCAAGGGATTTTCCGACCGGCGGCTTGCCTACCTTTTCAATGCCAATGAGAAGGAAGTCAGGTCGAAGCGCCATGCGCTGGGCATCCGGCCGGTCTACAAACGCGTCGACACCTGCGCCGCGGAGTTCGCGACGCGCACCGCCTACATGTACTCCACCTACGAGGAGGAGTGCGAGGCCGACCCGACGGACAGGAAGAAGGTCATCGTGCTTGGCGGCGGGCCGAACCGCATCGGCCAGGGCATCGAATTCGATTACTGCTGCGTGCACGCCGCCATGGCGCTGCGCGAGGACGGCTTTGAGACCATCATGGTGAACTGCAACCCGGAGACCGTCTCGACCGACTACGACACCAGCGACCGGCTCTATTTTGAGCCGCTGACGCTGGAGGACGTGCTGGAAATCGTGGACAAGGAGAAACCCTTCGGCGTCATCGTGCAGTACGGCGGCCAGACGCCGCTGAAGCTTGCGCGCGACCTCGCGGCGGCCGGCGTGCCGATCATCGGCACCAGCGCCGACGCGATCGACGTCGCCGAGGACCGCGAGCGCTTCCAGAAGCTGCTGCACGAGATCAAGCTGCTGCAGCCGCCCAACCGCACGGCGCGTTCCGCGGACGCGGCGGTCAAGCTCGCCGAGGAAATCGGCTATCCGGTCGTGGTGCGGCCGAGCTACGTGCTCGGCGGGCGCGCCATGGAGATCGTGCACCAGCAGTCGGAGCTCGAGCGGTACATGAAAGACGCGGTGAAAGTGTCGAACGATTCGCCCGTGCTGCTCGACCGCTACCTGAGCGACGCAATCGAGGTGGACGTCGATGCGGTGTCGGACGGCGGCAGCGTGCTGATCGCCGGCATCATGGAACACATCGAGCAGGCCGGCGTGCATTCCGGCGATTCCGCCTGCTGCCTGCCGCCGCATTCGATCGGTGACGGCCTGGTGCGCGAGTTGCACCGCCAGACCGTGCTGATGGCGAAGGCGCTGAACGTGGTCGGCCTGATGAACGTGCAGTTCGCGATCCAGAAAAAGGACGGCGAGCCGCTGGTCTACGTGCTCGAAGTCAACCCGCGCGCCTCGCGCACCGTTCCCTTCGTTTCCAAGGCGACGGGCGTCCAATGGGCCAAGGTCGCGGCGCGCTGCATGGCGGGCATCCCGCTGGCGAAGCAGGGCGTGACCGACGAGGTCGTGCCGCCTTACTTCTCGGTCAAGGAATCGGTGTTCCCGTTCGTCAAGTTTCCCGGCGTCGACACCATCCTCGGGCCCGAGATGAAGTCCACGGGCGAGGTGATGGGCGTCGGTCGCTCCTTCGGCGAGGCGTTCATCAAGTCGCAGGTGGCAGCCGGTGTGAAGCTGCCCAAGAGCGGCCGCGCCTTCGTCAGCGTGCGCGACGGCGATAAGCAGATTGCCGCTGAGATCGCGCGCGACCTGGTGGCGATGGGCTTTGCCGTGCTTGCGACGCGAGGCACCGCCAAGGCGATCCAGGAGACCGGCGTGCCGGTGTCGCCGATCAACAAGGTCGCCGAGGGCCGGCCGCACATTGTCGACATGATCAAGAACGGCGACATCAGCTTCATCGTCAACACGGTCGAGGACACCCGCACCGCCATTTCCGACTCGCGCTCGATCCGGACCACGGCGCTTGCCCAGCGCGTCACCTACTACACCACCATCGCCGGCGCGCGCGCCGCCTGCACGGGGATGAAGGCGCTGGGTGCGCTGGAGCCCTACCGGCTGCAGGAATTGCACGCCGAACTGAACTAGACTGGAGCCATGGCCAAGACCCCGATGACCACCCGAGGCGCGGAGTTGCTGCGCGCCGAGCTGCAGCGCCTGAAGGCCGTCGAGCGGCCGAACGTGATCACCGCCATCGCCGAGGCGCGTGCGCACGGCGACCTGTCGGAAAACGCCGAGTACGACGCGGCGCGCGCCCAGCAGGGCTTCATCGAAGGCCGCATTTCAGAGCTCGAGGCGAAGCTCGGCAATGCGCAGGTCATCGATCCGAAGCTGCTCGACTCGGACGGGCGCTGCGTGTTCGGCGCCACGGTGGCCCTCGAGGAAAAGGGCAAGCCCTCGACCACCTACCAGATCGTCGGCGACGACGAGGCCGACATCAAGCAGGGGCGCATATCGATCAATTCGCCGATCGCGCGCGCGCTGATCGGCAAGGAGTCCGGCGACATCGTCGACGTACAGACGCCGGGAGGCATGAAGCGCTACGAAATCCTCGACGTGCGCTACGAGTAACGCGCTAACCCTGCTCCGGCTTGGGCCGATGGACCACCAGTACTTTGCCGATGTGCTGCACCGGCTGCGCCTGCAGCCGGACGCAGATCTCGGCTAGCGCCGCTTCCCGCGCGCCGCGCTCCAGCGTCGCTGCGCGCACCTTGATCAGTTCGTGGGCGTTGAGCGCCCGATCGATCTCGGCGATCACCGCGTCGGTCAGGCCCTTGCCGCCGAGATGCACTACCGGATCGAGCGCGTGCGCGCGCGCTTTGAGTTTCTTGCGCTCGATGGGAGACAATCCATCCATGGCGGTACTTTAAATGGCGCGCAGCAAGTCGAGCAACCAGTGGTTGCAGCGCCACGTGAAAGATCCTTACGTGCGCAAGGCCCGCGCGGACGGCTGGCGCTCGCGCGCGGCGTTCAAGCTCATCGAGGTCGACACCCGGGACCGGCTGCTGGCTCCAGGGGCGAAGGTGGTCGACTTGGGCGCCGCGCCGGGCGGCTGGTCGCAGGTGGCGGCGGGCAAGGTCCTGGCCGGAAAAATGCGCGGCGGGCGAGTGATCGCGGTTGACCTGCTGGAAATCGCCCCCATCTCCGGGGTAACCGTGTTCCGCGGCGATTTCCGGGAGCCGGCAGTGCAAACGCAAATCGTGGCGGCGCTGGCCGGGCAGAAGGCCGACGTGGTGCTCTCCGACCTGTCGCCGAACATCTCCGGCATCGCCTCGGCCGACCAGGCCCGCGCGGCGGAACTGGTGCGCAAGGCCCTGCATTTCTGTCGCGCGCAGTTGAAACCGGGAGGCACGTTTCTCGTGAAGGTATTCCAGGGAGAAGAGTTCGCCGGCCTGCTGAAGGAATTGAAAGGCCTGTTCCGGGATGTGCGCGCGCTCAAACCCTCGGCATCGCGGGAGGAATCGCGGGAAACGTACTTGCTCGCGCGCGGTCTGAAGGGAATACAATAGCTAAACGAAGGCATAGACGCCGTGAAGGAGCAAGTCCTTGAATAACATGCTTAAAAACCTCGTCATCTGGCTGGTCATCGGACTGGTGTTGATGACGGTGTTCAACCAGTTCAACACCCGCCAGGCGGCGCGCTCGCCGATGGAGTATTCGCAGTTCCTGGAAGAGGTGAAGGCCGGCCGCATCGCCAAGGTGACGATCGAAGGCCGCCAGCTGAAGGCCACCACCACCGAGGGCAAGAGCGTGGTGAGTTATTCGCCCGGCGACATCTGGCTGGTCTCGGACCTGCTGAAGTACGGCGTCAAGGTGGAGGCCAAGCCCGAGGAAGAGCCGTCGCTGCTGATGAACATCTTCGTGTCCTGGTTCCCGATGCTGCTGCTGATCGGCGTGTGGATCTTTTTCATGCGCCAGATGCAGGGCGGCGGGCGCGGCGGCGCCTTCAGCTTCGGCAAGTCGCGCGCGCGCATGCTGGACGAATCCACCAACACGGTGACTTTCGCGGACGTCGCCGGCTGCGAGGAAGCCAAGGAAGAGGTATCCGAGCTGGTCGACTTCCTGCGTGACCCCACCAAGTTCCAGAAGCTGGGCGGGCGCATCCCGCGCGGCGTGCTGATGGTCGGCAACCCCGGCACCGGCAAGACGCTGCTCGCGCGCGCCATCGCTGGCGAGGCCAAGGTGCCGTTCTTCTCCATTTCCGGCTCCGACTTCGTCGAAATGTTCGTCGGCGTGGGCGCTGCGCGCGTGCGCGACATGTTCGAGCAGGCGAAGAAGCACGCGCCCTGCATCGTGTTCATCGACGAAATCGATGCGGTCGGCCGCCAGCGCGGCGCGGGCCTGGGCGGCGGCAACGACGAGCGCGAACAGACTCTGAACCAGCTGCTGGTCGAAATGGACGGCTTCGAAGGCACCATGGGCGTGATCGTCATCGCCGCGACCAACCGGCCCGACGTGCTCGATCCGGCGCTGATGCGCCCGGGCCGCTTCGACCGCCAGGTTGTCGTTCCTCTCCCTGATATTCGGGGCAGGGAAGAAATTCTGAAAGTACATATGCGCAAGGTTCCCCTGGCGCCCGACGTCAAGGCCGACATCATCGCGCGCGGCACGCCGGGCTTCTCGGGCGCCGATCTCGCGAACCTCGTCAACGAGGCGGCGCTCTTCGCCGCGCGCAAGAACAAGCGCCTTGTCGACATGGACGACTTCGAGATGGCCAAGGACAAGGTCATCATGGGCGCCGAGCGGCGCTCGCTGGTGATGCCCGAGGAAGAGCGCAAGAACACGGCCTACCACGAGTCGGGCCACGCGGTGGTGGCGAAGCTGCTGCCCAAGACCGACCCGGTGCACAAGGTAACCATCATCCCGCGCGGGCGCGCTCTCGGCGTGACCATGCAATTGCCGACCGAGGACCGCTACAGCCAGGATCGCGTGCGGCTGCTGAACACCATCACGGTACTGTTCGGCGGGCGCATCGCCGAAGAGCTGTTCATGAACCAGATGACCACGGGCGCCTCGAATGATTTCGAGCGCGCCACCGAAATCGCGCGCCGGATGGTGACCCAGTGGGGCATGTCGGATGCGCTTGGTCCGATGGTTTACGGCGAGAACGAGGGCGAAGTGTTCCTCGGCCGCTCGATCACCACGCACAAGAACGTTTCCGAGACCACGCTGCAGAAAGTCGACAGCGAGATCCGCCGCATCATCGACGAGCAGTACCAGCTCGCGCGCCGGCTGCTCGAAGAAAACCGCGAAAAGGTCGAGGCAATGGCCAAGGCGCTGCTCGAGTGGGAGACGCTGGATTCCGAC
>DATJYN010000107.1:0-7345 GCA_035499575.1 Burkholderiales bacterium
GCGCCGTAGCCGGCGGCGACGTTGTCGGCGATGTGCTCGGGCTTGCCGGTGCCCGGGATTGCGCAGGTGACCGCGGGGTGGCCGACGATCCACTTCAGGAAGTACTGCGCCCAGCTGGCGGCGCCGAACTCGGCCGCCCAGGGCGGCAGCGGCTTGCCGCGCACGCGCTGGAACATCGCGCCTTCGGCGAACGGGCGGTTCGCGATCACGGCGATCCTGTTTTCGAGGCAGTACGGCAGCAGGCGGTTCTCCGCAGCCCGCTCGGCCAGCGAGTAGTTGATCTGCAGGAAGTCGTACTTCTCCTTCTTCAGCTGCCTTTCCACCTCCGCGTGCGCCGACGCCGTGTAGTGCGTGATGCCGAGATACCTGATCCTGTTTTTCGACTTCCAGTCCAGCAGCGTCCGGGTGTGAACGTCCACGTCCAGCAGGTTGTGGACCTGCATCAGGTCCAGCTGCTTCACGCGCAGGCGCTGGAACGAACGCTCCATTTCCCGGATGCCGTCGTCGCGGCCGCGTGTCCAGACCTTGGTGGCGATGAACAGCCGTTCGCGCAGGCCAAGCTCGGCGACGAGGTCGCCCGCCACCGATTCCGCGCTGCCGTACATCGGCGAGGAGTCGATCAGCCTGCCGCCTGCCTTCGAAAAACTGGCGACTACCTCGCGCAACGGCGCCCGGGCTGTCGCGTCGCTGCCCGCGTCGAACACCTGCCAGGTGCCGAGGCCGATGGCGGGCAGGTCTTCGCCGGTGGAGGGAATTCTTCTTGTCATGATCCTTTTCTCTTGGGCCCTCACCGGGCCGAGCGCGGAGGCGATCCCCAAAGCCAGGAAGCTGCGCCGCTTCATGCACGCATTCTAGTAAAGTCCGGCAACGATGAGCGGCGCATGGTGAACTTCCCGGCACGCACGCTGCGCCCCGGCGAGGGCAGGGCGCTCGCCTGGTCCTTCGCCTATTTCTTCTGCCTGCTCGCCGGCTATTACGTGCTGCGCCCGCTGCGCGACGAAATGGGCGTGGCCGGCGGCGTGCGCAACCTGCAATGGCTGTTCACCGCGACCTTCGTCGTCATGCTCGCGGCGGTACCGCTGTACGGGGCGCTGGTGGCGCGCATGCCGCGCCGCCGCTTCATCCCGCTCGTCTACCATTTCTTCGTCGCCAACCTGGCGCTCTTCTGGCTGCTGCTGACGCTCGGCGTCGAGCGCGAAGCCGTGGCGCGGGTGTTCTTCGTCTGGGTCAGCGTGTTCAACTTGTTCGCCGTCTCGGTGTTCTGGTCGTTCATGGCCGACCTGTACAGCCCGGAACAGGGCAAGCGCCTGTTCGGCTTCATCGCCGCGGGCGGCAGCGCAGGCGCGCTCGCTGGCCCGGCGCTGACCGTGGCGCTCGTCGGATGGCTGGGAACGGCAAACCTCCTCGTCGTGGCGATGCTGTTCCTTGAAATCGCGGTCATTTGCGCGGGCAGGCTGGAAACGAAGGGCGGGGCTTCGGAACCGGCATCCCGCCAGGAATCCCTGGGCGGCGGCTGGCTGGCCGGCGTCGCGATGGTGCTGCGCTCGCCCTACCTCGCCGGCATCCTGCTGTGGGTGTCGCTGCTGTCGGTGGCCGCGACCTTCCTCTACTTCGAGCAGGCGAACATCGTCGCCGAAGCCTCGGACGACCCGGCGGTACGCACGCGCATTTTCGCCGCCGTCGATCTATCCGTCGGCCTCCTGACGATCGCCATCCAGTTCTTCGCCACCGGCAGGCTGATCGCCCGCTTCGGCCTCGGCGCGGCGCTTGCGCTGGTGCCGGTCGTGTTCGCGGGCGGTTTCGCGGTACTCGCCGCGTTTCCCATGCTGGCGACGGTGGTGGTCTTCCAGGCGCTGCAGCGCGTCGCGAATTTTTCGATCGCGAACCCGGCGCGCGAGGTGCTGTTCACGGTGCTTGCACGCGAGGAGAAGTACAAGGCGAAGAACGTGATCGACATCGTCGCGGTGCGCGGCGCGGATGCCGCGGGCGGCTGGCTGTTCACGGCGCTGCGCTCGATCGGTCTGGAACTGCGCGCCATTTCGCTCGCGGCGATCGCCGTCGCCGCGGCCTGCTTTGCGCTCTCGCTCTGGCTTGGCCGGTCTAGCGAGCGGCGAGGCCGAGAATCGAGCGCAGCTCCTTTGCCGTAACGGCCTTGCCGAAAATCGGCGTACCGACGTCGAATTCCCTGGCGTGCGAGAGGCCGCCCACCACCACCGGTTCGAAGCCGGCGTCCTCGACCAGGCCGATGGCGACCTTGAGCGCGCCTGCGTCGTCGGCAGCGAGCGGGATCGCCAGCTTCTCGCCGGCACGGTGCGCTTCGGAACGCATGGAATTCCAGCCTACGCAATTGAAGGCGCGCACCAGCCGCACGCCGGGCAGCAGTTCAGCTGACGCGATGCCGGTTCCCTTGGCGCGCATCTCCACCGCCATGGGGCCATCGCGATTCTCGATCGGGTTGCTGGTGTCCAGCACGACTTTGTCCTTCAGCTCCGCGGCGTTGTCATGTCCGACCTGCGGCAGCGCGGCGTAGGGCACGGAGATCAGCACGGCTTCGCCGAATGCCGCAGCTTCCTTCGGCGTGCCGGCGCGCGCGCGCGGCCCGAGCTGCAGCTTTGCAAGCAGTGCATTCACTTCTTCCAGCGTGCGCGCGGAAAACATCACCTCGTGCCCGGCCTTGACCCACAGCTCGCCGATGGTGCCGCCGACGCGGCCCGAGCCGATGATGCCGATCTTCATCCGCTGCTGGCCCCGGACGGGTCGCATGACCGGCAACAGGATTACGCCGGTGGCGGCGAGGAGCGTGCGTCTTTTCCTGTCCATGGAGCCTCCTTATGCATATTACACTCGCTTCGTGAACCACAGTGCTCTTGAATCGGCGCTGCGCACGGCGCTGAAGGGGGAAGTTCGCTTCGACGGCGGCGCGCGCGCCGCCTACGCCTCGGACGCTTCCAACTACCGGCAGGTGCCGATCGGCGTGGTGCTGCCACGCTCCGCGGACGATATCGCCGCTGCGGTCGCTGCCTGCCGGGCGCACGATGCACCGATCCTCGCGCGCGGCGGCGGCACTTCGCTGTGCGGCCAGGCGGTGAACGTCGCGGTGGTGATCGATTCCTCCAAATACCTCGACCAGGTGCTGGAGCTGGACGTTGCCTCGCGCACCGCGCGCGTGGAGCCCGGCGTGGTCTGCGACGCGCTGCGCGGCGCCGCCGAGAAATACGGACTCACCTTCGGCCCGGACCCGGCGACGCATTCGCGCTGCACGCTCGGCGGCATGATCGGCAACAATTCCTGCGGCGCGCACTCGGTGATGGCGGGCAAGACCGTCGAGAACGTCGAGGCGCTGGAGGTGCTCACCTACGACGGCGCGCGCTTCTGGTGCGGACCGACCAGCGAGGCCGAGCTTGACGCCATCATCCGCCGCGGCGGCCGCCGCGGCGAGATCTACGAAAAGCTGCGCTCGCTGCGCGACCGCTACGCCGACCTGATTCGCAACGGCTTCCCGAAAATCAAGCGCCGCGTCTCGGGCTACAACCTGGACCAACTGCTGCCCGAGAACGGCTTCAACGTCGCGCGCGCGCTGGTGGGCTCGGAAGGTACCTGCGCGCTGACCTTGCAGGCCCTGACGCGCCTGGTGATCAGCCCGCGCGAGCGGGTGCTGCTGGTGATCGGCTTCGAGGACATCTACCGGGCGGGCGACGCGGTGCCGCAGGTTCTCCGCGCCGGGCCGATCGCCTGCGAGGGCCTGGACACCGGCATCATCGGCGGCCTGCGCGAGCGCGGGCTGAAGCTGGAGGACATCGCGCTGCTGCCCGCGGGCAGCGCCTGGCTGATGGTGGAATTCGGCGCCGACACGCGCGCAGAGGCGCTGGCGCAGGCCGACCGGCTGAAGGCGGTGCTGGGCGGCAGCGTGATCGTCGACCGCTCGCTGATGAACCGGATCTGGACCATCCGCGAAACCGGCGCCTCGGCGACCGCGCTCAAGCTGAAGCAGCACGACGGCCCGGATCCGGTGGTCGGCTGGGAGGACGCTGCGGTCGACCCGCTGCGCCTTGGCGACTATCTGCGCGAATTCCAGAAGCTGGTGGACCGCTACGGCTACAGGACCTCGCTATACGGCCATTTCGGCGACGGTTGCATCCACGCGCGCATAAATTTCGAGTTGCGCACGCCGAAGGGCATCGCACACTGGCGCGAATTCCTGCGCGAGGCGTCGCTGCTCGTCGTCGCTTACGGCGGCTCGCTGTCGGGCGAGCACGGCGACGGCCAGGGCCGCGCCGAGTTCCTGCCGCTGATGTACGGGCCCGAACTGATGGCGGCATTCCGCGAGTTCAAGCGCATCTGGGATCCGCTGGGGCGCATGAATCCGGGCAAGCTGGTCGACGCGCTGGGCGAGGTCTACCGCGTGGACGAGCACCTGCGCCAGGGGCCCGCCTACCGGCCGGTCACGCTGGGCACGCGCATGACCTTCCTGAGCAACGAGGGCGACGGCTTCCTGCGCGCCACCGAGCGCTGCATCGGCATGGGCAAGTGCCGCTCGGCCGAGGGCGGCACCATGTGCCCGAGCTACCGCGCAACCAGGGAGGAGCGCTATTCCACGCGCGGACGCGGGCGGTTGCTGAACGAGATGCTGCGCGGCGACGTCATCAGGGACGGCTGGCAGAGCGAGGAAGTGAAGGACGCGCTCGAGTGGTGCCTCGCCTGCAAGGGCTGCCGCAGCGACTGCCCGACGCACACCGACATGGCGAGCTACAAGGCCGAATTCCTGTCGCACTACTACGAGCAGCGGGCACGGCCGCTGCAGGCGCATTCCATGGGGCGCATCGGCGAGTGGGCGCCGCTCGCCTCGCGCGCCGCGGGCCTGGTGAATGCGCTTGCAGGCATGCCTTTCGTCTCGAACGTCCTGAAAAGCGCCGCCGGCATCGCCGCCGAGCGTCCGCTGCCGCGCTTCGCGCCGAAAACTTTCCGTGCGCAGTTCGATGCCACGCACCGCGCGCAGCGCGATCCCGGGCGCCCGGGCGGCGTGCGCCGCGGCGACCCGGTGCTGCTGTTCCCCGACACCTTCACCAACTACTTCCGCCCGCGGAGCGCGATCGCCGCGACACGCGTGCTGGAAGCCTCCGGCGCGCGCGTCGAGCTGCCGAAAGAGCGCCTGTGCTGCGGGCGGCCGTACTACGACTTCGGCATGCTCGACAAGGCCAAGGCGAACCTGGAGAAAATCCTCGCCTCGCTTGCGCCGCAGATCGACTCCGGCATGCCCGTCGTAGTGCTCGAGCCCGGCTGCCACTCCGTCTTCAAAGACGAGCTGTTGAAGCTGCTGCCCGGCGACGCCAACGCGGCGAAGCTGGCAAAGCAGACCGTTTCGCTGGGGGAAATCCTCCAGGCGCGCAAATGGAAACCCAAAGCCATCGGCGGCAGCGCGCTGCTGCACGGCCACTGCCACCAGAAGGCGCTCGGCAGCACCAGGGCCGATGTCGCGCTGCTCGAAGCTGCCGGCATCGAAACCTCCGCGCCGGAGACCGGCTGCTGCGGCATGGCCGGCTCCTTCGGTTTCCGGCCCGAGACTTATGAAACCTCTGTGAAGATCGCCAATCTCCAACTGCTGCCGAAAGTGAAGCAGGCGGAGAAGCAATCGATCATCGTCGCGAACGGCTTCTCCTGCCGCGAGCAGATCGAAGGACTGGGCGGGCGCGAAACGCTGCACCTGGCCGACGTGCTGGCGCGAGGCCTCTAGGCGGCCTTGTACGGATTGCCGTCGCCGTTCCGTTTGGCGACGCGGCTGCGGGACTGCTGCACGGCCTCGAAGCCGAACTCGTCGGGATGTGCGACGACGACGTCCTCGAAGGCGAATTGCTCCAGTCCGAGTTGGACCAGCAAGGCGTGGATGGATTCGTCGCCGGCCCTGCTGACGGCCTTGTCCACCGCCGTGAAAGGTCCGAGCTTCCGGACGTCCTGCCAGGTCTTCGAGGCGCTGACGCGGCGGCCGTTGCGCGCGCAGAGCGCCTCCTCGTAGGCGTAGATCGCCTCGATGCACTGGCGCTCGAGCGGGCTCTTGGGTCCGTAGGCATCAGCGCGCAGTTGCACGGCTCGCCGCCGCGCGTCTCTCGCGAGATCTTCGTGGCCGCGGGCGAGAGCGTTCTGGATAAAGGCCTCGCATTCCTGCGGCGTCTTCAGGCGTTCGACTCGGGGGTCCATATAGAATTCCGGCGTGAGGGCGATTCTAGCCGCTGCGGCGCTGCTGATTTCGGTTTGCGCATTCGCGCAGACACCAGAGGAGCGGCTGTTCGACGCCATCGAATCCGGCAAGCAGCTGGTCGCCGAAGGCATGGTGGTGAAGGGCGGGGTGAACCTGGACGCGCGCAACGCCGCGCGCGAGACGCCGCTGCACAGGGCGGTGGAGAAGGGCTATCGGGAGCTCGCCGAATTGCTGGTGAAGGCGGGCGCGCCGGTGACGGCGCGCTCGGCGAACGGAGAGACGCCGCTGCACTATGCGGCGCTGTATCCGGACACGTTCTTCCTCGACCTGCTGCTCGGGGCGCACGCCGATCCGAAGGCGCGCAACGATGACGGCGAATCGGTGCTGCAGTGGGCGGCGATGTCGGGCAATGCGCGGGCGGTGAAGGACCTGCTGGAGCGGGGCGCCGACTGGAAAGCGACGGACCTCAAGGGCAACACGCTGCTGCACGCGGCCGCGGACGGCGGCTACACGGAAATGGCGCGCGCCCTCATTTCGCTCGGCGTCGATCCTCGCCAGCGCAACCGCGCCGGCCAGCGCCCGCTCGACATCGCTCGCGAGTCCGGCTATACGGACCTGGTCAAGCTGCTGGAGCGTTTCGAGAACTGACTGTCAGGCGAGCGCGGTGCGCGCGAAGGCCCAGCCGCGCAGCAGGCCGACGAAGCCGACCACCACCAGCGAAGCCACGCCGAGTACGTAGAAGCCCGAGGGGATGCCGAAGCGGTCGGCCATCAGGCCCATCATGAGCGGCGTGGTGATGTGCGACACGCCCCAGCCCACGCCGCCCAGCGCCATCGCCGAGCCGCGCATTTCGGGTTTCACCAGCGCGGCCAGCGTGACCTGGAAATAGACGGTCATCAGGCCTGAGCCGACGCCCAGCGCGAACATCAGCGTGCCGACCGCGGCCCAGTGGCTGAACAGCGGCTGCAGGCCTACGCCGGCCGAAACGAAAGCACCCGCGATCACGGGCCACAGGCTGCTCGGACCGGTGTGCACGAAGCGCGCGATCAGCAGCCCCGCGCCGATGCCCCCGACCGCCCGCAGCGCGAGCAGCACGCCCGAGGCTTCCTCGCCGAAGCCCAGGTACTGCAGCAGGATCGGATAGAAGGACAG
>DATJYN010000108.1:0-5383 GCA_035499575.1 Burkholderiales bacterium
TATTCCTCGCCCGGCATGTTCGTCGTTCCGGCCGGCAGCCCGGTGCGGCGCATCGCGGACCTGAAGGGCAAACCCGTGGTGCTTGGCACGCAGGGTTCAGGCATTACCGTGCTGGGAAGAATCGTCCTGAAATCTCTCGACGTGCCTGTTGACGAAATAACGCTGGAAAAAGCCGCGGACGGTCCGCCCATGCTGCAGGACGGCCGTGCAGCGGCGCTCTGGGGCGCGGGCGTGGGCTGGCCCGCGTTCGCCACGATGGCGAAGGCGGGCGCGCGCTTCATCGCGCCGGACGCAGGCGAAATCCGGCGCATCCTAGACAAGAACCCCTCTTTGCGGGCGGTGACGCTACCTGCGAAGAGCTATCCGGGCCAGGAGGCACCGCTGCCTTCGGTCGGCTCGTGGAGTTTCGTGTTCGCCCGGCCTGGTCTGCCCGAGGAAGAGGGCTACCTGCTTGCACGTACGCTGCACCGCGCCGAGGGCCCGCTCACCGCGCGCCTCGAGCAGGCGAGGGAATCCACTGCGGCCAATACGGTCGCGGCGGCGCCGCGTACCGAGCTGATCCATCCGGGCGCGCTCAGGTATTTCCGTGAAGCAGGCCTAGCCAAATGACGCTGCCCAACTATGAAACCCTGGCACACGAAATGCGCGGCGAACACGTGCTGCTCGTGACGCTGACCCGCCCCCAGGCGCTGAACGCGCTCAACACGAAAATGGGCCTCGAGCTCACCGACTTGTGCGGCCGCCTCACGGCGGAAGCTGGCGCCGTGCGTTGCGTGGTGCTGACCGGGGCAGGCGAGCGCGCCTTCTGCGCCGGTGCCGACCTGAAGGAACGCGACGGCATGGCGGTCGAGACCTGGCGCGCGCAACATGAGGGCTTCGAGCGCGCCTTTGTCGCGCTCGTCGAATGCCCGGTACCGGTGATCGCCGCGGTGCAGGGCGTGGCGATGGGCGGCGGCCTGGAGCTCGCGCTGTGCTGCGACTTCATCTACGCCGCGCGCGGCGCGCGCCTCGCGCTGCCGGAGGCGAGCCGCGGCCTGATGCCGGGCGGCATGGGCACGCAGAACCTGGGCCGCGCGGTGGGCGAACGGCGCGCCAAGGAGATGATCCTGTCGGGCCAGCCGATCAGCGCCGAGGAAGGCTTTGCCTTCGGCCTGGTCAATCGCGTCTGCGAGCCGGCGAAGTTGCTCGCGGATGCGTTCGCCACGGCGCAGGCGATCGCCGGCAACGCGCCGCTGTCGGTACGCCAGGCCAAGCGCTCGATCCACTACGGCCTCGACATGGACCTGCTCACGGGCTACCGCTTCGAGATCGAGGCCTACAACCGTCTGGTCGACACCGACGACCGGCGCGAGGGCGTGCGCGCCTTCGTCGAGAAGAGGGCGCCGCGATTCCGTGGAAAGTGAGCCGCGAAAGTAGTCGAGCTACAATGTTTAGTGGTTCCAGGCTGAGAAACTACTAAATACGTGGCAAAACAACAGGTTTACGACGCATCCGCCATCCAGGCCCTGAAGGGGCTGGAGCCCGTCCGGCGCATGCCGGGCATGTACACCCACACGATCCACCCGCTGCACATCGTGCAGGAGGCGATCGACAACGCCATCGACGAGGCGCTCGCCGGCTTCGGCAAGAAGATCGTCGTGTCGGTGTTCAAGGACGGCTCGGTCGAGGTCGAGGACGAGGGCCGCGGCATCCCGGTGGACCTGCACAAGGAGGAGAAAAAGCCCGCGGTCGAGGTCGCCTTCACGATGCTGCACGCGGGCGGCAAGTTCGCGAAATCGGGCGAAGCCGTCTACCACATCTCCGGCGGCCTGCATGGGGTCGGCGTCGCGGTGTCCAACGCGCTGTCGAAGCGCTGCGAAGTCACGGTGTTCAGAGATGGTTATCGCCATTCGATTGTTTTTGAGGGTGGTGAACTCAAGAGCAAGTTGAAAAGCGAAAAGATCAAGGAAAAGATAACCGGCACCGTCGTCCGCATCTGGCCGGATCCGAAATACTTCGATTCGCCCAGCATCCCGATGGGCGAGCTTGAACACCTGATCCGCTCCAAGGCCTATCTGTTGCCTGGTTTGACCGCAACTTTAAAAATAGAAGGCAAGGCCGACCAATCCTGGCGCTTCGAGAAGGGCATGGCGCAGTACTTCGAGCGCATGCTGGATGGGCGAGAGATGGTGGCGCCGCTCTTCTCCGGTGCGAAGCACTTCGACGACAAGTCCGCCGCCGACTTCGCCGAGATCGAGGCGGGCGAGGGCGCCGAGTGGGCGATCGGCTGGGTCGCCGAGGGCGACATCTTCGCCGACAGCCACGTCAACCTGATCCCGACGCGCTCGGGGGGCACGCACGAGGCGGGCTTTCGCAACGGCATCTTCGAGGCGCTCGCCGCCTTCATGGAGACGCGCACGCTGCAGCCCAAGGGCGTCAAGCTCATCGCCGACGACCTCTGGCAGCGCGCCTGCTTCACGCTGTCGGCGCGCATCGTGCGCACGCAGTTCCACGGGCAGACCAAGGAAAAGCTCACCACGCGCCACGCCGCCAAGCTGCTTGAACTGTGCGTGCGCGACGCCTTCGAGCTGTGGCTCAACCAGCACCCGGACGACGGCAAGAAAATCGTCGAGCTGGCGATCGAGCAGGCGCTGGCGCGCCTCTCCAAGGGCAAGAAATTCGAGAGGAAGAAGGGCTCGGGCGTGGCGACGCTGCCCGGCAAGCTCGTCGAATGCTCCTCGGACGATACGTCCCGCAACGAACTCTTCATGGTGGAGGGCGATTCCGCCGGCGGCTCCGCCAAGGAAGCGCGCGACAAGGAGACCCAGGCGATCCTGCCGCTGCGCGGCAAAGTGCTCAACTCCATGTCTAAGGACGCGCGCACGGTGCTTGCCAACAAGGAGCTGCAGGCGATCGCCACCGCCATCGGCGTCGATCCGCACGGCCCGGACGACCAGCCGGAACTTGGCGGCATCCGCTACGGCAAGGTCATCATCATGACCGACGCCGACGTGGACGGCGGCCACATCCAGGCGCTGCTGCTCACCTTCTTCTTCATGCACGCGCCCAAGCTCGTGGAGACGGGCCGCATCTACGTCTCGCAGGCGCCCCTCTTCAAGGTCGAAATCCCGTCGCAAGGCAAGGGCAAGCCCGCCCGGCGCGTCTACTGCCTGGACGAAGAGGAGCTGGACGAAACCCTGCGCGCGCTGAAGAAGGAAAAGGTGAAGGAGGACTCCTGGGAGATCTCGCGCTTCAAGGGCCTGGGCGAGATGAACCCGGAGCAGCTCTGGGAGACCTCGATGAACCCGGATTCGCGGCGCTTGGTCCGGATGGAATTCAATTCGAACAATTTTTCAAAAGTTAAAGGGATATTTGAAAAACTCATGGATGCCGGCGAAGCGGAGGAGCGCAGGAACTGGATGCGCGAGCACTGGAAGACCGTCGAGGCCGACGTATGACCGAGCATGTCTAAAGCGAAGAAAAAACCTTTCTGGGAGCGGGCCTACAAGGGACACGCCTACTGGCTGGGCAAGGCGAAGCTCGGCAAGGTGACGCTGGCCGAGAAGGGCCGCTACAGCTGGGAAGCGGCGGGCCGCGGCGGCGTCGCCGAGGATTTGGACAAGGCGAAGACGGCGGTCGAGGCCGCGGTAGCGATGAAAGACAAGCAGCTGGATCTCTTCGGGCAGTAATTCTGGGACATGACCCATGGACGATAGAACGCCGGACCTGTTCGTGAACGAGAACGGCGACGACGCGGCGCCGATCGAGAAGCACGCCTCGCAGGCCTACCTCGGCTACGCGGTCTCCACCGTCAAGGCGCGGGCGCTGCCGGACATCGCCGACGGCCTGAAGCCGGTGCAGCGCCGCATCCTCTACGCCATGGGCGAGGCCGGCGGCGCGGCCGCCACCACGACCTACGTCAAGTGCGCCCGCTACGTCGGCGAGGTGCTCGGCAAGTACCACCCGCACGGCGACTCCTCGACCTACGAGGCGATGGTGCACATGGCGCAGCCCTTCTCCATGCGCTACCCGCTCATCGATGGCCAGGGTAATTTCGGCAGCCGCGACGGCGACGGCGCGGCGGCCTACCGGTATACCGAAGCAAGGCTTTCCAGGTACGCCGAACTGCTGCTGGCTGAAATCAACGAAGGCACCGTCGATTTCATCAAGAACTACGACGGCAAGTTCGACGAACCGCAGCTGCTGCCTGCGCGCCTGCCGTTCGGCCTGCTGAACGGCTCCTTCGGCATCCCGGTGGGCTTTTCCACGCGCATCCCGTCGCACAATCTGAAGGAAGTGGCGGAGGCCGCCGCGCACGTCATCAAGCACCCGAAGGCCACCGTCAAGGAGGTGCTGCAGATCCTTCCGGGCCCCGACTTTCCGGGCGGCGGGCAGATCATCTCGGCGAAAGACGAGATCCGCACGGCCTACGAGACCGGCCGCGGTTCGATCGCCATGCGCGCTCGCTGGACCACCGAGCAGCTGGCCCGCGGCCAGTGGCGCATCGTCGTCACCGAGCTGCCGCACGGCGTGTCGGTGCGCCAGGTGCTGGAGGAGATCGAGGCGCTCGTCAACCCGAAACCCTCCACCGGCAAGAAGGAGGTGTCGCAGGAGCAGCGGCGCCTGAAGCAGTTCATGCTCGAGCAGATCGAGGCGGTGCGCGACGAGTCCGACCGCAAGTCGAAGCTGCGCCTGGTCATCGAGCCGCGCTCCTCGCGCCAGAGCGCTGAAGAAACCATGAATACCCTGCTCGTGCAGACGAGCCTGGAGTCGCGCTTCGCGCTCAACCTCACCTGGCTCGGCCTGGACGGCCTGCCCGAGACCAAGGACATCGTCACCATCCTGCGCGAATGGGGCGATTTCCGCCTGAAGACGGTGCGCCGCCGCACCCAGCACCGCCTGGACCGCTGCACGGAGCGGCTCGAAATCGTCATGGGCCGGCTGCTGGCCTTCGTGAAGATTGACGAAATTATTAAATTGATTCGTTCCTGTGAAGATCAAAGCGAAGCAAAAAATAAATTAAGGGAAAAATTCAAATTTAGCGAAAGGCAGGCCGAAGACATCGTAAACCTGCGCCTCGGCCAGCTGACCAAGCTGGATGGCGTCAAGCTGAACGAGGAAAGGAAGGCGCTAGAGGCGGAGAAGAAGGGCCTGAAGGAAATACTCGGCGACGAGAAGGTCCTGAAGAAGCTCGTCATCCAGGAACTGGCCGAGGACGCCAAGAAGTTCGGCGACGACCGCCGCACGCTCATCAAGGCCGACGAGCGCGCCACCATCGAGCGCACCGTGGTCGAGGAGCCGATCACGGTGATCCTGTCCAAGAAGGGCTGGGTACGCGGCCGCAGCGGCCACGGTGTCGACATGGAATCGGTCAATTTCAAGGACGGCGACGCCCGCTACCTGG
>DATJYN010000109.1:0-39436 GCA_035499575.1 Burkholderiales bacterium
CGAGAAGGCCGAGCACTTCCTCGAACGCGTGGCGCTCGCTGGGCGGCAGGCGACCCCCGCATCCGAGCTCTCGCACGGCGACCAGAGGAAGCTCGAGGTGGCGATCTTGCTCGCGCTGGAGCCCGACGTGTTCATGTTCGATGAACCCACCGCGGGCATGAGCGTGGACGAGGTGCCGGTGATCCTCGACCTGATCCACGAGATCAAGCAGCAGAAGGACAAGGCGGTGCTGCTCGTCGAGCACAAGATGGACGTGGTGCGCTCGCTCGCCGACCGCATCATCGTGCTGCACCAAGGCGAACTCGTCGCCGATGGGCCGCCCGCGCAGGTGATTGCCTCGCCGGTGGTGCAGGAGGCCTATCTCGGGGTCGCGGCCCGTGGCTGAGCCGCTGCCCGCGCCGCTTCTTTCGCTCGCGGGCGTGCATACGCACATCGACCGCTACCACATCCTGCAGGGCGTGGACCTAGCGGTGCCGCGCGGCGGCCTGACGATGCTGCTCGGCCGGAACGGCGCTGGCAAGACCACTGCCTTGCGCACGATCCTCGGCCTTTGGCGCGCCTCGGCGGGCTCGATCCTCTTCGACGGCGCCGACATCGCGAATCGCGAGACGCCTGCCATCGCCAGCCTCGGCATCGCTTACGTGCCCGAGTCGATGGGCATCTTCGCCGGCCTGACGGTGCAAGAGAATCTGGTACTCGCGGCGCGCAACGGTCCTCCCGACGAAGCGCGCCTGGATTGGATCTTCCGTTTCTTCCCGCCGATGAAGACGTTCTGGCACCTCGCGGCGGGCAATCTCTCCGGCGGCCAGAAGCAGATGCTGTCGATCTCGCGCGCCATCGTTGAGCCGAGGAAGCTGGTGCTGATCGACGAGCCGACCAAGGGCCTCGCGCCGGCAATCATCCAGAACCTGATTGACGCCTTCGCGGAACTGAAAAAGACCGACACCACGATCCTGATGGTGGAGCAGAACTTCCACGCTGCCCGCTCGCTCGGCGACACGGTGGGGGTGATGGACGCAGGACGCATCGTGCACGCCGGCCGCATGGCTGATCTCGCCGCCGACGAGGCGCTGCAGACGCGCCTGCTGGGCCTGTCGTTGGAGGCCCACCAGTGAGCGGCATCGCGGCGCGGCGCGTCGACTGGGTGCCGCCGGTGCTGATGCTGGCGATCTCGCTCGGTGCGCTGCTGCTGGTCGGCAACCCCTCGACCTGGCTGACGCTGACCATCGCCGGCCTGGCGATGGGGCTGCTGATCTTCATCATGGCCTCGGGCCTGACGCTGGTCTTCGGCCTGATGGACGTGATGAATTTCGCGCACGGCCTGTTCATCACCGTCGGCGCCTACGTTGCCGCCTCCACCGTCAAGTTCTTTGCGGGCGCCGCCGGCGAGGACAGCTTTCTCGCCAACCTGGGCGCGCTGCTGCCGGCGATGCTGGCCGCGGCCGGGGTGGCCGGCCTGCTCGGCCTCTTCTTCGAGCGCGTGATCGTCAAGCCGGTCTATGGCCAGCACCTGAAGCAGATCCTGATTACCACCGGCGGCATGATCGTCGCTGAGCAGCTGATTCACGTGCTTTGGGGTCCGGACCTGGTGCCGCTGTCGCGGCCGACGACGCTGCGCGGCGCCTTCGTGGTGGGCGACATGGCGATCGAGAAATACCGGCTGGTCGCGGTGGCGGTCGGCCTGGCGGTCTTCGCCGCAATGCTGCTGGTGCTCAATCGCACCAAGGTCGGGCTGCTGATCCGCGCCGGCGTCGAGAACAAGGAAATGGTGGAGGCGATGGGCTATCGCATCCGGCGCCTGTTCGTCTGGGTGTTCGTCGCAGGTTCGGCGCTGGCGGGCCTGGGCGGCGCGCTCTGGGGCCTGTACCAGGAGAGCGTGACGGTGAACATCGGCGCCAGCATGATGGTGCTGATCTTCATCGTCATCATCATCGGCGGGCTGGGATCGATCGGCGGCTGCTTCACCGGCGCGCTGCTGGTGGGCCTCATGGCCAACTACGTCGGCTACCTGGCACCCAAGATCGCCCTTGGCTGCAACATCCTGCTGATGGTGCTGGTGCTGCTGTGGCGCCCGCAGGGACTCTATCCGGTTAGCCGGCAATGACGCGAATCCTGTCCGGCGACGGGCCGCGCAGCCGGCCGCTCGCGGTGCTGCTGGTGGCGATCTTCGCCGCGCTCGCGCTCGCGCCGTTCCTGTTCCCGGGAACGCGGCCGCTCGACGTCGCCGCCAAGGTCTGCGTGTTCGTGCTGCTCGCCGCCAGCTACGACCTGCTGCTCGGCTACACCGGCATCGTCTCCTTCGCGCACACCATGTTCTTCGGCATCGGCGGCTACGGGGTGGCGATCGCGCTGTCGCGCATGGAAGTGGGCTGGACCGCGATCGCGGCGGGCAGCGCCGCGGCGGCGCTGCTGTCGCTCGCGCTGTCCTTCGTGATCGGCCTGTTCTCGCTGCGCGTGAAGGCGATCTTCTTCGCCATGATCACGCTGGCGGTCGCCTCGTTTTTCGCGATCCTCGCTTCGCAGCTCTCCGGCCTCACCGGCGGCGAGGATGGCATCACCTTCAAGGTGCCCGAGTTGCTGCGCTCGCGCGTGGCGGCCTACTACCTCGCTTTCGGCGTCGCGCTGGCCCTGTTCCTCGCGCTGCTGCGGGTAGTAAATTCGCCCTTCGGCCGGGTGCTGCAGGCGATCCGCGAGAACGAGTTCCGCGCCGAGGCGCTCGGCTACCGGACCGTCGTCTACCGCACCCTCGCCAACTGCCTGGGCGCGCTGGCGGCGACGATCGCGGGCATCCTGTACGCGCTCTGGCTGCGCTACACGGGCCCGAACACCACGCTCGATTTCGCCATCATGATCGACATCCTGCTGATGGTGGTGATCGGCGGCATGGGCACGATGTACGGCTCGGTGATCGGCGCAGCGCTGTTCGTGGTGGCGCAGAACTACTTGCAGGAGGCGATGAAGGTGGCCTCCGGCTCGCTGCAAGGGCTGCCGCTGCTGCCCGACCTGTTCCATCCCGACCGCTGGCTGCTCTGGCTCGGCGTGCTGTTCGTGCTGTCGGTCTACTACTTCCCGTCCGGCATCGTTGGGCAGCTGCGCGCGCGGGCACGCAAATGAGCTTCACCTCCAACTATCGCCTCTGCGAGGGCCGCGAGATCCACTACACCGAATGGGGCGCCGGCCACGCGGCTGCCGTTGTGGCCTGGCATGGCCTCGCGCGTACCGGCCGGGACATGGACGACATCGCGGCGCACCTTGCTACGCGCTTTCGCGTCATCTGCCCGGATACGCTCGGCCGCGGGCTATCGCAATGGAGCCCGGCGCCTGAGACGGAATACTCGCTCGATTTCTATTCGCGCATCGCAATGTCGCTCGTGGACCAGCTCGGCCTCCGGGAGTTTGCCTGGCTCGGCACCTCGATGGGCGGCGCCATTGGCATCCGCCTCGCCGCCGGTTCGCTGAAGGGACGCATACGTCGTCTCATCCTGAACGACATCGGCCCGAAGCTGGGCGAGGCCGCGCTCGAGCGCATCCGCACCTACGCCGGCGATCCCGCGCAGTTCGACCGCGTCGGTGAGCTGGAGCAGTATTTCCGCACCGTCTACAAGCCCTATGGCAGGCTCTCGGACGAGCAGTGGCGCCGTCTGACCGAGACCTCGGTGCGGCGCACGGATACGGGCAGGGTCACGCCGCACTACGATCCCAAGATGGTGTTGCAATTTACGCACCACCCCCGGGACTACGATCAGTGGGAGGCGTGGGACGCAATCGACGTGCCGACGCTGTGCCTGCGCGGCGAGACCTCGGACCTGCTCCTGCCGGAAGTCGCTGAGGAGATGCGCTCGCGCGGGCCACGCGCGGTGGTGGTGACTATCCCCGGCTGCGGGCACGCGCCCGCGCTCAACGTGCCCGAACAGTTCGCGCTGGTCGAGCGCTTCCTGAACGGCAGATAGACCCGCGGGGCCCGCTGTCGCGGGCGCAACGCCGGCGGTTATTTCTTGGTGTGGGCGGCCTGGTCAGCGCGGCCGCGGTGCTTGCCGCGGGCGATCGCGCCCTTGCGCAACTCGGAACCAAAATTGAAGCTGTTGTTGCCGGCCGCCTTGGCGGCCTCGCGCATTTTCTGCTCGGCGATGGATTCGTTCTTAAGTGCGGAGCCGTACTTGCGTTTCATGGGGCATTCTCGGTCTGGTCGATGGATGAGGGCGGCGATTCTACCTCTTTCTGCCGCGCCCCGACGAAGCGTGCGCAAATCAGCCCCGCCTCGTAGAGCAGGCACATCGGCAGCGCCAGCATGAACTGGGATAGCACGTCGGGGGGGGTCACCACCGCAGCAACCACGAAGGCGCCGACGATCACGTAAGGGCGCACTTCCGCCAGCTTTTCGACGCTGACCACCCCGGCGCGCACCAGGATGACGACGACAATCGGAATCTCGAAGGTCACGCCAAAGGCGAGGAACATCGTGATCACGAAGCTGAAATAGGCCTCGATATCGGGCGCCGGCGTGATCGACTTCGGCGCGAAGCTGTGGACGAACGAGAACACCCGCCCGAACACAAAGTAATAGCAGAACGCCACGCCGAGCAGGAACAGCAGGGAGCCCGCGATGATGATCGGCGCGGCAAGCTTCTTCTCATGCTCGTAGAGGCCGGGGGCCACGAACGCCCAGGCCTGGTACAGCACGTAGGGCAGCGCCACGATGAAGGCGACCAGCGCCGATACCTTCATCGGCACCATGAACGGCGTGATCACGCCGGTGGCGATCATCTTCGCGCCCTCGGGCAGCGCGTGCATGAGAGGCTCAGCCAGAAAATCGTAAATCGCACCCGCGCCCGGCCAGGCGAACGAGAAAATCACGAACAGCACGAGCACCACGCCAACGGCGCGTATCAGCCGTTCGCGCAGCTCGATCAGGTGCGAGATGAAGGAATCCTGCTGCACGCTCAGCCCGTTTTCTCCGGGAGTTTGGGCGTTTCCGCATCGGGCGCGCCCGCAGCCGACCCCGCCGCAGCGTTCAGTTCGCTTTCCGCCTTGTTCAGCTCGCCCTGCACCGAGCTCTCTATGCCGCTCGCGGCCTCCTGAATGCTGTCCTTCATTTCCTGCACGCTGTCCTTCACCTTGCGCAGTTCTTCCAGCTCGACTTCACGGTTGATGTCGGCCTTGACGTCGGCGACGTAACGCTGCAGCCGGCCGGCGAGGTGGCCGAGCGTGCGCGCGACGCGCGGCAGGCGTTCCGGCCCGATCACGATCAGCGCGACCAGGCCGATGACCAGCAGTTCAGAGAAGCCGATATCGAACATGGAATCCTAGGAGGAGCGCAAGCCAAGACAAAACGGGCGCCCGCAGGCGCCCATTGGCAAATGAGACCTTGGCCGGGTCAGGCCTTGGTCTCGGTCTTTGCCTTGACCTCGCCTTCGACCATTTTGCCGCTGATGTGCGGCGTGCCCATCCCTGCGTCGGCCGCCTTGTCGCCGCCTTCGCGCATGCCATCCTTGAAACCGCGTACCGCGCCGCCTAGATCTGCGCCGATGTTGCGCAGCTTCTTGGTGCCGAACACCAGCATCACGATCACAAGGACGATCAGCCAATGCCAGATGCTGAGCGAGCCCATAGTGTCTCCTTATTTCCTCTTCTGGATCATGGGGCCGACCGGGTCCGGGCCCCCTATCACGTGCATGTGCACATGATACACCTCCTGATGACCGACCCGCCCGGTGTTGACGATGCAGCGAAAGCCGTCGGCGGCGCCGGCCTTGCGGGCGAGTTCGCCGGTCAAAGCCAGCATCTTGCCGAGGGCTCGGTGCTGCGCCATGCCTGCATCGTAGAGCGTCGCCACGTGCTCCTTCGGGATGATCAGGAAGTGCACGGGGGCCTGCGGCCGCACGTCGTAAAACGCGAGCACGTCTTCGTCTTCGTGCAGCTTTTGGGACGGAATCTCTCCGCGCACGATCTTGCAGAAAATGCAGTTGGGATCCTGGTTCATTTTTTCTTGCGCGCCGCCTTTTCATCCAATCCGGGAATGCCTTCGCGCCGGTGCAGTTCCGCAAGCACGTCGCCCGGGCCCAGTCCGTGCCGCGCCAGCAGCACCAGGCAATGGAACCAGAGATCCGCGGTTTCGCGCACGAGGTGCAGCCGGTCGCCGCTCTTCGCAGCCAGCACCGTTTCGGTGGCTTCCTCGCCGATCTTCTTCAGCACCGCATCTTCGTCGGCGGCAAGCAGCCGCGCGACATAGGACTTTTCCGGGTCGCCGCCCTTGCGCTGCTCGATGGTCTCCGCCAGGCGTTCCAGGATGTCGCTCATTTTTTGTAGATGGCCGCCGGATCCTTGAGCACGGGATCCGTTTCCACCCATCTCCCATTGTCGAGTTTGCGGAAAAAGCACCTCGCGTGGCCGGTGTGGCAGGCGATACCGCCGGCCTGCTCCACCTGCAGCAGCACGGCGTCAGCGTCGCAGTCGAGGCGCAGTTCGCGCACCTTCTGCACGTGTCCCGATTCCTCCCCTTTGCGCCAAAGCCTGTTGCGCGAGCGCGACCAGTACACCGCCTCGCCCGATTTCGCGGTTTCGGCCAAGGCATCCCGATTCATCCAGGCAAGCGTCAACACCTTGCCGCTCGCCGCGTCCTGCGCAATCGCAGCCACCAGGCCATGCTCGTTCCAGGGAACTTCATCGAGCCACTCCGTCACAGGCGCACCTCGATGCCGCGAGTTTGCATGAACAGCTTGGACTCCCGCACCGTGAAATCGCCGAAATGGAACACGCTGGCCGCGAGCACCGCGTCGGCATGCCCCTCGAGGATTCCTTCGCTGAGGTGCTCGCGCGTGCCGACCCCGCCCGAAGCGATCACCGGCACGCTTACCGCATCCGACACTGCACGCGTGAGCTCCAGGTCGAAACCATGGCGAGTGCCGTCCCGGTCCATGCTGGTGAGCAGGATCTCGCCCGCGCCGGCATCGGTCATGCGCTTCGCCCAGTCGACGACGTCCAGGCCGGTCGCATTGCGTCCGCCGTGGGTGTAGACCTCCCAACCCGCGCCTTTTTCCCGCGGCTTCTTCTTGGCGTCGATGGCGACTACGATGCACTGGTTACCGACGATGCCCGAGGCTTCGCGTACGAGGGACGGGTTCTGCACGGCGGCGGTGTTGATCGATACCTTGTCGGCGCCCGCATTCAGAAGCCGACGCACGTCTGCCACCTTGCGCACGCCGCCACCCACGGTGAGCGGGATGAATACTTTCGCCGCCACCGCCTCGATCACGCTCAGGATGATGTCGCGCTGGTCGGAACTCGCAGTGATGTCGAGGAAGGTCAGTTCGTCCGCGCCTTCGCCGTCGTAGCGCGCGGCGATTTCAACCGGGTCGCCGGCATCGCGCAGGCTGACGAAATTCACGCCCTTGACCACGCGCCCCGCGGTGACGTCGAGGCAGGGTATGACGCGCTTTGCGAGTCCCATTTTCAGGCCTTGCCGGCCGGATTCGGTACTGCCGCCGGCTTCTCGGTCGCCTTGTCGGCGGTCGCCTGCGCTTTCTTGAATTCGATCGCGCCCTCGTACAGCGCGCGTCCGGCGATCGCGCCGATCACGCCTTCCGGGACGAGCTTGGCGCAGATCGTCTGCACGTCCTTCAGGTTGTGCAGGCCGCCGCTGGCGATGATCGGCGTGCGGATTGCCTGCGCGAGCTTGTAGGTGGCTTCGATGTTGACGCCCGTCATCATTCCGTCGCGGCCAATGTCCGTGTAAACCAGGGCCTCGAGTCCGTAGTCCTCGAATTTCTTCGCCAGGTCCACGACGTCGTGGCCGGTCATCTTCGACCAGCCTTCGACGGCGACCTTGCCCTCCTTGGCGTCCAGGCCGGCGATGATATGCCCCGGGAACGCATAGCAGGCGTCGGAAAGGAAGCCCGGGTTCTTCACCGCCGCGGTGCCGATTACCACGTAGCTCACGCCCGCATCCAGGTAGCTCTCGATGGTATCCAGGTCGCGGATGCCGCCGCCGATCTGGATCGGCGTCTTCTCGCCGACCGCCTTGATCAAGTCGCGGATCACTTTTTCGTTCTTCGGCCGCCCGGCGACCGCGCCGTTCAGGTCGACGATATGCAGGCGCCGCGCGCCCTCGGCCGACCAGTGCTTCGCCATCGCCACCGGGTCGTCGGAAAACACGGTCGCGGAGTCCATGCGCCCCTGCTGCAAGCGCACGCAGTGGCCGTCCTTCAGATCGATTGCCGGGATGATCAGCACGGGGTGCTGCGAACCGCAGTATGCAGGGTTAAGCCAAGTTGGCTACGGCCGCCATTGGACGAAGTTGGACAACAACCGCAAGCCGCTGTTCTGGCTCTTTTCGGGATGGAACTGCACGGCAAAGATGTTATCCCGCGCCACCGCGCAGGTAAAGCGCGTGCCGTAGTCGCAGCTCGCGGCCGTCAACGCACTCTCCGCCGGCCGCGGGTAGTAGCTGTGCACGAAATAGAAGCGCGAGCGGTCGGCGATGCCTTCCCACATGGCATGGATCCGCTCCTGGATGACCTCGTTCCACCCCATGTGCGGAATCTTGAGCCCGGAGACATGGAAACGGGGCACCCGCCCGGGCAGCAGGCCGAGGCCCGGCGTGTCGCCCTCCTCGCCGCGCTCGAACAGCATCTGCAGGCCGATGCAGATACCGAGGAAGGGCTTGCTACCGGCGGCCTCGATGACCGCTTCGCGCGCGCCGCTGGCCGTGAGCTGGCGCATGCAATCCGGCATCGCGCCCTGGCCGGGCACGATGATGCGCTCCGCGGCGCGGATCGCCTGCGGGTCCGAAGTCACCAGCACCTCATCCCCGGGCGCGACGCGTTCCAGCGCCTTCGAGACGGACCGCAGGTTCCCCATCCCGTAATCGACGACGGCAATTTTCAACTAGAGCGAACCCTTGGTCGAAGGCACGGATCCGGCAGCCCGTGGATCGGGTTCCGCGGCCATGCGCAAAGCGCGCGCAAAGGCCTTGAACATGGTTTCGCACTGGTGATGGGCGTTGTCGCCGCGCAGGTTGTCGATGTGCATCGTCACCTGGGCGTGGTTGACGAAACCCTGGAAGAACTCGTGCACCAGGTCGGCGTCGAACTCCCCGATCAGCGCGCGCGTGAACTTGACGTTGTAGGACAGGCCCGGCCGGCCCGAGAAGTCGATCACCACGCGCGACAGCGCCTCGTCGAGCGGCACGTAGGCGTGGCCGTAGCGCCGGATGCCGGATTTGTCGCCGATCGCCTTGGCAAAGGCCTGGCCGAGCGTGATGCCGATGTCCTCGACCGTGTGGTGAGCGTCGATATGCAGATCGCCCTTGGCCTGGATGTCGAGATCGACCATGCCGTGGCGCGCCACCTGGTCGAGCATGTGCTCGAGGAACGGAATGCCGGTGGCGAGCTTGGCCTCTCCCTTCCCATCCAGGTTCAGCCGGACGCGGATCTGCGTTTCCTTGGTGTTGCGTTCGACCTCGGCCTTTCTCATCTGAGCGCCTCTTTCAGTGCCGCGACCATTGTACGGTTTTCGTCCGGGGTACCGATGGTGAGCCGCAGGCAGTTGTCCATGAGCGGATGGCCGCCCGAGAAGTCCTTCACCAGCACGCCCTGCCGCTTCATGTCCTCGAACACGCGCGTGCCCGTGCCCTTGCCGCCCACGACCCGCGCCAGCAGGAAGTTTGCCGCCGACGGATGGACCTTCAGCCCCGGCAGGCGTTCGAGTTCCGTGCGCACGCGCTCGCGCTCTTCGAGCGTTTTGGCGGCTTGAGCATCGAGCACTTTCTTGTTCTGCAGCAGCTTGATCGCTACCGCCTCGGTCAGCACGTTGATGTTGAAAGGCGAACGCGTCTTGTTGAAGGCCTCGATCCAGTCCGGCTGTCCGCAGACATAACCTAGGCGCAGGCCCGCCATGCCGATCTTGGAGACCGTGCGCATCACGACCATGTTGTCGAATTCGGCCAGGCGCGGCATGAAGGTCGCGCCGGCGAAGGGCTGGTATGCCTCGTCGATGACCACCAGGCCCGGTGCGGCCCGGACAATGCGCTCGATGTCGGCCACGGGAAACGCATTGCCGGTCGGGTTGTTCGGGAACGCCATCCAGACCAGAGCCGGCTTCTCTTTCGCCATCGCCTCGAGAAACGCTTCTACATCCAGCGCGAAGTCCTCGCGCAGCGGGATGCCGACGAAGCGCAGGCGGTAGAACAGCGCGTGCATCGCGAACATCGCGAAGGAAGGCGTGGGCGCCATCACCACTGCACCGTCCCGCGCAAGCGCCGCCGTGATGTACTGGATGCATTCGTCGGAGCCGTTGCCGAGCAGCACGTCGCAGCCGGCCGGCACCTGCATCACGTCGCGGATCAGGGCGCGCAACTCGGTCGCCGACGGCACCGGGTAACGGTTCATCGCCACTCGGGAAACCACGTCGCCGATCTCGGCCGCCAGCCCAGGCGGCAGCCGGTAGGGACTTTCCATGACGTCCAGCTTCACCATACCTGTCGCGTCCGACACCTGATAGGCGTGCATCGCCTGGATTTCGGGCCGCACGACTTTCGCCGCCGCATCCTTCGCGCTCATCGCCGCGAACCCATGCGCATTTCCGCCGACCTCGCGTGGGCATACAGGCCCTCGCCGCGCGCCAGGACGGAGGCGAGCCGTCCCAGCCGGCGCGCGCCCTTGCGCGACACTTCGATCAGGCTGGAGCGTTTCTGGAAATCGTAGACGCCGAGCGGCGATGAAAAGCGCGCGGTGCCCGAGGTCGGCAGGATGTGGTTCGGCCCGGCGCAATAGTCGCCGATCGCCTCCGAGCTCCAGCGGCCGAGGAAGATCGCACCGGCATGGCGCAGCTTCGGCAGCAGCGCCCGCGGCTCCGCCACCGACAATTCCAGGTGCTCGGGCGCGATGCGGTTGGCGATCTCGCAGGCTTCATTCAGGCTGCGCGTCTGGATCAGCGCGCCGCGGCCGGCGAGCGATGCGGCAATGACCTTCCCGCGCGGCATGCCGCCGATCAGCCGGCGGATCGCCGCCGCGACCTGATCCAGGTAGGCGGCCTTAGGCGACAGCAGGATCGCCTGCGCCAGCTCGTCGTGCTCGGCCTGCGAAAAAAGGTCCATCGCCACCCAGTCGGCGGGCGTGCTGCCATCGCCGATGACCAGGATTTCCGAGGGTCCGGCAATCATGTCGATGCCGACCTGGCCGAAGACCTGGCGCTTGGCCTCCGCGACATAGGCGTTGCCCGGCCCGACGATCTTGTCGACGCGCGGCACCGACGCCGTGCCGTAGGCGAGCGCCGCGACGGCCTGTGCGCCGCCGATCGCAATGACGCGATCCACGCCGGCAATCGCGGCCGCCGCGAGCACCAGCGCGTTCGGATTCGGGCTGACCATCACCAGTTCGGCGACCCCCGCCACCTTGGCCGGGATGGCGTTCATCAAAACCGAGGACGGATAGGCCGCCTTGCCGCCGGGTACGTAGATGCCGACACGCTCGAGCGGACTGACGACCTGGCCAAGTCGCGTCCCGTCGGCTTCCGCGTATTGCCAGGACCGCGACAGTTGGCGCTCATGGAAGCGCCGGATGCGGCGCTCAGCCCCGCGCAGTGCCGCCACCTGAGCTTTTGGAATGGAACGCAAAGCCTGACCCAGTTGGCTTCTGCGGATTTCCAGCTTCGCCACCGACGATGCCTTGACCCGGTCAAAGCGGCGGCTGTACGCGAGCACGGCCGCGTCGCCTCGCTTGCGGACCGCGGCGACTATTGTCCGCACCGCATGCGACACGCCGGCGTCCTGCGCCGCATCGAAGCGCGTCAGCGCAACGAGCTTCGCGCTGAAGCCCGGCTGGCGCGTGGAGAAGCGCCGCAGTTTCACGGGCCTTTTCCTCTCGCGGCCGCCTTCGCAAATTCATCGATCAGCGGCTGCAGCGCGGCCCGCCGCGTCTTCAGCGCTGCCTGGTTGACGATCAGGCGCGCCGACACTGGCATGATTTCCTCTACTGCCACCAGGTTGTTGGCGCGCAGCGTCTTGCCGCTCGACACCAGATCGACGATGGCGTCCGCCAGGTCCACCAGCGGCGCCAGTTCCATGGAGCCGTAAAGCTTGATCAGGTCGACGTGCACGCCCTTGCCGGCGAAGTGCTCGCGCGTGATCTGCACGTACTTGGTCGCAACGCGCAAACGCGCGCCCTGCTGGACGGCAGCCCGGTAGTCGAAGCCTCGCCGCGTCGCCACCATCATCCGGCAGCGTGCGATGCCCAGGTCCACGGGCTGGTAGAGCCCCTCGCCGCCGTGTTCCGCCAGCACGTCGCCACCCGCGATTCCCAATTCGGCTGCACCGTGCCCGACATAGGTCGGCACGTCGGCAGCCCGCACCACCACCATGCGCAGGCCGCGCCGTGCCGTCGGGATGATCAGCTTGCGCGAAGTCTCGGGATCCTCCTTCGGCCGCATGCCCATGCGCGCGAGCAGCGGCATCGTCTCCTCGAGGATCCGTCCCTTGGACAACGCGATGCTGATGGCGTCCATGCGTCCCAGTTTACCCACCTCAGCTCACCCTCTGTATGCGGGCGCCCAGGGCGCTGAACTTCTTTTCCAGCGCCTCGTAGCCTCGATCCAGGTGGTAGATGCGGTCGATCACGGTTTCTCCCTCGGCGGCCAGAGCCGCGATCACGAGGCTTGCCGAGGCGCGCAGGTCGGTGGCCATCACCTGCGCCCCGTACAGGCGATCGACGCCTTTTACGACCGCGACATTGCCCTTCAGCTCGATGCGGGCTCCCATGCGCGCCAGCTCGGGTACATGCGTGAAACGGTCGTGGTAGATCGTGTCCTCGATCACGCTAGTTCCATCCGCAAGTGCGCACACCGCGATCGTCTGCGCCTGCATGTCCGTGGGAAAACCCGGGAACGGCTGCGTAACCACGTTCACCGCCCGCGGCCGCTGCGGTCCGGACACGGTGACCGAGTCGGTGCCGCGCTGGAGGGCGCAGCCCGCTTCTTCCAGCTTGCGCAGCACGACCTCGAAGTGATCCGGCACCACGCCGTCCAGCCGGATGGCGCCGCGCGTCGTGGCCGCTGCGGCCGCGAAGGTCGCCGCCTCGATGCGGTCCGGAATGATCGTGGTATCGATGGGTCGCAGCGTGTCCACTCCTCGTATCGTGAGGCGGCGGGTGCCCAATCCGTCGATGCGCGCCCCGCAGGCCACGAGCACTTCCCCGAGGACGGTCACGTCGGGCTCCAGGGCGACGTTCTCGAGCACGGTCGTGCCGTCCGCCAGGACTGCCGCCATCATGAGCTGCGCGGTGGCGCCGACGGAGACCACGTCGAAGCCGATGTTCGCGCCCTTCAGCTTCACGTCGCGGCCGACGATGTAGCCGTGCTCGATATCGAGTGCCGCGCCCATCGCCCGGAGCCCGCTCAGGTGCAGGTTCACCGGCCGCGGCCCCCAGGCGCAGCCCCCGGGCAAGGAAACTTTCGCGCGGCCGAAGCGCGCGAGCAACGGCCCGAGCACATAAATGCTGGCGCGCATGGTCTTCACCAGTTCGTAAGGCGCCTCGACGGAGTTCACGCCCAGCGTATCGATGGTGAGCAGATTGCCCTCGAAGGACACCCTGGCGCCGAGCAGTTCGAGCACGCGCGCAAACGTCTGCGTGTCCCGCAGGCGCGGCACGTTGCGCAGCCGGTGCACTCCGGGCGCGAGCAGCGTCGCCGCCATGACCGGCAGCGCCGCGTTCTTCGCCCCCGAGATGCGCACCGCACCCTCGAGCGGTCGCCCGCCGGTGATGCGCAGCTTATCCATTCTGCTTTGCCTCTTCGGGCGTAAGCGTCTGCATCGACAGCGCGTGAATCTCCTCGCGCATCCGATCTCCTAGAGCCCGGTAGACGAGCTGGTGGCGCTGCACGCGGCTCTTGCCCGCGAACGCGCCCGAAACGATCAGCGCCTGGAAGTGCTGGCCGTCGCCCATCACCTCCACGCGCTCGCAGGCAAGGCCCGCTTCGATCCCGCTCTTGATGCTCTCTGGGGTGACCATCGTCATTGCCTCAGCTTGTAGCCCGATCGCAGCATCCGCAGGCACAGAATGGAGAGTAGCGCGAAGCTTACCGCGACCACGGCGAGGCTAGCGAGCGGCGGGAAGTCCGAGACGCCGAAGAATCCGTAGCGAAAGCCGTCGATCATGTAGAAGAACGGATTCAGATGCGACGCCGCCTGCCAGGAGGGCGGCAGCGAATGGATCGAGTAGAACACGCCGGAGAGAAAGCTCAGCGGCAGGATGACGAAATTCTGGAACGCCGCGATCTGGTCGAATTTGTCGGCCCAGATCCCGGCGACCATGCCGAGCGCGCCGAGCAGCGCGGAGCCCAGCAGCGCAAACGCAAACACCCAGGCCGGCGCAGCGAGGTGCAGATCCACGAACCAGACGGTAACCGCCAGCACGCCGCCGCCCACGACCAGGCCGCGAATCATCGAGGCAAGCACGTAGGCGACGAAGAATTCCACGTAGGAAATCGGCGGCAGCATCATGAACACCAGGTTGCCGCTGATCTTGGACTGGATCAGGCTTGAGGAGCTGTTGGCGAAAGCGTTCTGCAGCACGCTCATCATGACGAGCCCCGGCACGAGGAACTGGGCGTAGCTGAAGTGCTCGAAAACGCGCACGCGGTCGCCGAGGGCGTAGGCGAAGACCACGAGGTACAGCAGCGCGGTCAATATCGGCGCGGCGACGGTCTGGAAGCTCACCTTCCAGAAACGCAGCAGTTCCTTGTACAGCAGTGTCGGGAAGCCGCCCATCAGGGCTTCTCCATCACGCGCAGGAAAACATCCTCGAGGTCCGGCGGCTCGAGTTCCAGTTCCTTGATTGACGCACCCGCCTCGCGCAAGCGGTGCAGCACGCCTTCGAGCGCGGCGAAGTCCCGCAGGCGCAGCGTGAAGCGGCCCGCCTCGCCTGCGAGCACTTCCGCAGCGAGCCCATCCGGCAGCGTATCGCGGTCAAGCCGCAGCTTGAGTACCACCCCCGAGAAGTTTTCGAGCAGGTTCCGGGTCGAATCGAGCGCCACTACCCTCCCTGCCTTGAGCATGGCAATTCGGTCGCACAACTGCTCGGCTTCCTCCAGGTAGTGCGTGGTCAGCACGATCGTATGGCCCTCGCGGTTCAGGCGCCGGACGAATTGCCATAGCCCCTGCCGCAGCCCGACATCCACGCCCGCGGTCGGCTCATCCAGCATGATCACGGGCGGCCGGTGCACCAGCGCCTGTGCGACCAGCACGCGGCGCTTCATGCCGCCCGACAAGGTGCGCATGTTGGCGTCGGCTTTCGAGGTCAGGTCGAGATGGTGCATGACCTCGTCGATCCATGCATCGTTGCGGCGCAGCCCGAAGTAACCCGACTGGATGCGCAGCGTCTCGCGCACGCTGAAGAACGGATCGAAGACGAGCTCCTGCGGTACGACACCGAGCATGCGGCGTGCGCGCCGGTAGTCGCCGACGACGTCGGCGCCCATCACCCGCACTTCGCCCGCGCTGGCGCGCACCAGGCCGGCAACGATGCCGATCAGGGTGGTCTTGCCCGCGCCGTTCGGCCCGAGCAGGCCGAAGAACTCGCCTTCGGCAACCGCGAGGCTGACCCCGGCCAGCGCTTGCAGCGCACCGTAGCGCTTCTCGACATTCAGGGCTTCAATAGCGAAGGTCATGGCGGGCGCGTCCGCGACCACGTACTGCGCGCATTTTCGCGCAGTCGTTCGCGCGGGCGTTCAGCTCAGTGGTGCGCGGACGCCGGAGCGGCGGGCAGCAGGTCGGCCACGCCGTACAGGCGCGCGATGGTGGTCAGGCCTTGCGGAAGGTTGGTGAACGCGAGCTCGCCGCCGCGGCGCTTGGCTTCGCGCAGCCAGGCAAGCAGCAGCGCGAGCGCGGACGAATCGAGCTCGCCGACGCCACCCAGGTCGACGCAGCGAGCGCCGGCGCCGATCGCGTCGTTGCCTTCGCGCAGGGCCGCAGCGACGTTGGCAAGTGTGAGAGGCCCGCTTACTACCATGCGGTCGCCGTCGCGCCGGATCATTTTTTCTGCGCCCCGGCCGGGGTGCTGGCGGCATTAGCGGGATCGAGCGAACTGTTCTTGGTCTGCAGCGCCTTGATCAGCCCATCGATGCCGCTTGTGCGCACCAGGTTGTCGAATTCGGTGCGGTAATTCGAGACCAGGCTGATGCCGGCGATGCGGACGTCCCAGACCTTCCAGCCGGTAGGCCGCTTCTCCATGTCGTAATCGATGGTCACCGGCTGTGCGCCGGTTTGTATCACGCGTACGTTGACGGTTACGTCGGTGTCCGTCGGCTTGGCATGCAGCGGCCGGAAGTCGAACTTCTGGTTGCTGTACGCCGACAACGCGCTCGCGTAGGTGCGGACCAGCAGCGTCTTGAACTCCTCCATCAGGCGCGCCTTCTGGTCCGCGCTGCCCTTGTCCCAGTTGCGCCCGACGGCGCTCGCGGTCATGGCCTGAAAATTGAAGTGCGGCAGGACCTTGGTCTCGATGAGGGCAATGACCTTCTGCTTGCCAGCGGCGCCCCCGCCCTGGATGTCCTTGTCCTTCTGAATGATGTCGACCACCTCGAGCGTGACGTTTTTCACCAGTACGTCGGGCGCAGTGGTCTCCTGCTCTGCACGGGCGACGCCGGCGAGCGCAAAGGCTGCTGTCGCGGCCGCAGTCGCAATCCAGGCAAGCTTAGGGAACACGCTAGTCTCCGCTGCTCGCCACGGGGGCGACCGGGGCCTCGAGCAGCTGCACTGCCGCTTCAACCGCTTCCGGCGCGGCGCGCAGCGAAGTCGGCGCCACAGGCGCCTCAACCGCGGCGGGGGCGGCTAGCGATGGTTGCGGTTGCGGTTGCGGCTCCGCCTCGGCGCGTGGAACTTCGCGCTCCGCGCGCGGCGGATTGCCGTCGTAGATCAGGCTGCGCCGGCGCTGCAGGTAGGCGTCGCGCTGGAACACGTACTTGTCCAGCGCGGCTTCCTCTAGGATACGGCTGGCATCCAGCAGGTCGGCACGCCTGCTGAAGTAGCGGAGCACCACGGCTCCATAACGCACGCCTTTGGGATGCCAGCGCCAGACCGGATCAAAAGAAACATCCGCCACAAAGCCGACCAAATCGCGCGTCGTAAAGGAACCGAGTATCGGAATAAAGTGATAGGCGCCGTCGTCCACGCGCCAGACGCCCATGGTCTGGCCGAAATCTTCGTCGTGCTTTTCCAGCCCCATTTCAGAGGCAACGTCGTTGATTCCGAGGATGCCGAACGTGGAATTAAACGCGAAACGCGCCCAGTCGTTCAGCGCATCGGCGGGCTTGCCCTGCAGCAGGTTGTTGGCGCCGATCCAGAGGTCGCCGACGTTGGCGAAAAAGTTGCGCACCCAAGTGCGGACCGGCGCGGGAAACACTTCCGTGTACGCCCTCGCGATGGGCCTGCCGAAGTCCTGGTCGAGGCCCTCGTTGAACTCCCACGCCGCGCGGTTGAAGCTCTCGAGCGGGTCGCGCGGATCGCTGCCGGTGGTCGTGGCGCAGCCCGCCGCTCCGGAGAGCAGCAGCGCAATCGCGAGATTCGTGGCCCAGCGCTTCATTTCTTGCCTTCCTTGCCGTCCTTCCCGTCAGCCGCCTTGTTCAGGAGGAACTGACCGATCAGGTCTTCCAGCACCACCGCCGGCTGGGTCAACCGCAAGAGATCGCCGTCTTTCAGCATTACCGTGTCGCCGCCCGCCTCCAGACCGACATACTGCTCCCCAAGAAGACCCGACGTCAGGATCTTCGCGGACGTGTCGCGCGGGAACTTGTACTGGGCATCTACGTTGAACGTGACGACGGCGTCGTAGCTTTCGTTGTCGAAACCGACTTCCGAAACCCGACCGACGACCACCCCCGCGCTTTTGATGGGTGCCCTTACCTTCAGTCCGCCAATATTAGCAAACTTGGCTTTGACGTGATAAGTCTGGGCGGTCGAAAAAGAGGCGAGATTGCCGACCTTGAGGGCCAGAAACAACAGTCCTGCAAAACCGGCAGCGACGAAGATGCCGACCCAGATGTCGATGGTGGAGCGTTTCATTGGCCGTTACCTCCGGTGAACATGAGCGCGGTCAGGACAAAATCGAGAGCCAAAATAGCGAGCGACGAAGTCACCACCGTGCGGGTCGTGGCCCCGGAAACACCCTCGGCGGTGGGCGTGGCGTCATAACCCTCGAACACGGCGATCCAGGTGACCGCGACGCCGAAAACCACGCTTTTGATGACTCCGTTGAGGATGTCGTTGCGGACGTCGACTGAAGCCTGCATCTGCGACCAGAAGGCCCCCTCGTCCACGCCGATCAGCTGGACCCCGATCAGGTAGCCACCGAAGATGCCCATTGCCGAGAACAGCGCGGCCAGCAGGGGCATCGAGATAACCCCGGCCCAGAATCGGGGGGCAACCACCCGGGCAATCGGATCGACTGCCATCATTTCCATGGCGGCGATCTGTTCGGTCGCCTTCATGAGGCCGATTTCGGCGGTGATCGCGGATCCGGCGCGGCTGGCAAAAAGTAATCCGGCGACCACCGGCCCCAGTTCCCGCACCAGCGACAGCGCGACCAGGACGCCGAGCGCCTCGCCAGAGCCATAGCGCTGCAGGGTGTCGTACCCCTGCAGGCCCAGCACCATGCCGACGAAAAGCCCGGATACCAGGATGATGATCATCGACAGCACGCCGGCGAAATAGATTTCCCGGATCGTCAGCCCGAAGCGCCGCAAGGCAGTGCCCGAGTGCAGCAGGACATAGAAAAAAAACCGCGCCGCAAAACCCAGCCGCCAGATTTTCGAAGTGATGTGGTGGCCGAGGTTCTCGACCCAATGGCGCGGCCCGGCGGGCGGCATGGGCTCAGACATGCGCAGCCGCCGCCAGGTCCGCTTCGTAAGCAGGCGCCGGGTAATGGAACGGAATCGGGCCGTCAGTCTCGCCGCGCACGAACTGCTGCACGAAAGGCGTGTCGGCGCGCCGCAGCTCCTGCGGCGTTCCCTCCGCGACGACCCGGCCCGCGGAGACAAAATAGACGTAGTCGACGATCGCGAAGCATTCCTCGACGTCATGGCTGACGACGATCGAGGTCTGGCCGAGCGAATCATTCAGCGTGCGGACCAGCCGGGCGATCACGCCGAGCGAAATCGGGTCGAGGCCGGTAAACGGCTCGTCGTACAGCATCAGTTGCGGGTCGAGCGCCATCGCCCGCGCCAGCGCCACGCGCCGGGCCATGCCGCCCGAGAGCTCGGAGGGCATCAACCGCGCCGCGCCGCGCAGGCCTACCGCCTCCAGTTTCATCAGCACCAGGTCGTTTACGAGATCCGCGGGCAGGTCAGTATGCTCCCGCATCTGGAAAGCCACGTTGTCAAACACCGTCATGTCGGTGAATAGCGCGCCAAACTGGAACAACATGCCCATTTTCCGGCGCAGCGCGAAGATGCCCTTCGCGTCCAAGCCGGAGACTTCCGTTCCCAGTACCCGGGCGGCGCCTGCGCCCGCACGCAGCCAGCCGGCAATGATCCGCAGCAGCGTGGTCTTGCCGCAGCCGGATTGCCCCATGATCCCCACCACGCTGCCGGGCGCGATGCGCAGGCTGACGTCCGAAAGTACCAGGCGCGCGGCATCATAGCCGAAGGAAACCTTTTCTATCTCGACGATTGGAGCGGTGGCCACGGAAGGAAGGATGCGCAACGGAAGCCGGGATTATAGTATCGACCGCATGGTGGAGGCTCCCGCAAACCTTTCCAGCGCCCGCCGCGCCAGCGCCCCTGCGCTGCGCACCGAGGGGCTCGTCAAGAAATTCGGGGCGCGGCGCGCGCTGGACGCGATCGACATGGAGGTCGCTCCCGGCGCAGCGGCCGGATTGGTGGGCGCCAACGGCGCCGGCAAAACGACTTTCATCAAGTGCATGCTCGACCTGTGTGCGCCCGACGCCGGACGCGTCGAACTGTTCGGCGTCGACTACCGGCAGGCGGCCGCGCGTGCGCGGCTAGCCTATGTCCCGGAACGGTTCGTGCCCCCGTACTACCTTCTCGGCCGCGAGTTCCTCGCCATGACGCTTGCGCTGGCGGGCTCCGCTTACGATCCCGCACGCGCCGCGGCCATTGCTACCGAGCTCGAACTCGATCCCCAGGCGCTGCAGCGGCCGGCACGGCAGTTTTCCAAGGGCATGACGCAGAAGCTCGGCCTTGCGGCCTGCTTCATGCTCGAGCGCGACCTCTATGTGCTCGACGAACCGATGAGCGGACTCGACCCGGCGGGCCGACTCGCTGTGAAATCGGTGCTCGCGCGGCTGCACAGCAGCGGGCGCGCGCTGTTCTTCACCTCGCATGTGCTGTCTGACGTCGAGGAGCTGTGCTCGACCATTGCGGTTCTCGATAAAGGCAGCCTGCGCTTTCGCGGCGCGCCCGCGGAACTGCGCCTGCGCTACGGGGAGGACAACCTCGAGCGCGCGTTCCTGAAATGTATCCGCAGCGATGCCGACGCCCCTGCAATCAGCGCCTGAAGGCCGTCCGCTGCTGCTGATCGTCGATGACGACGCGCTGATCACGGACACGCTTTCCTTCGCGCTCGGCGCCGAATTCGAGGTGCTGGTCTGCGAATCCCGGCCGCAGGCCATCGAGTTGCTGCGCCAGCTGCCCGAGGCCCCGCCGCTGGCGCTCGTCGACCTCGGCCTGCCGCCGACGCCGCACACCCCCGCCGAGGGATTCCAGCTGATCGCCGACCTGCTCGCGCATTCGCCGGGCATGCGTATTTTCGTTCTCTCCGGGCAGAACGACGCGGCGCACGCACGCCATGCGCGCGCGCTGGGCGCGGCCGAGTTCATCGCCAAACCCTGCGATCCCGCGGCGCTAAAGAAGATCCTCGCGCGCGCACTGGTAGTTCGCGACGCCGAGCGGCGCGCGGAACTGAACCGTGCGCAAGGCGCCGAGGAACTGATCGGCCAGAGCCCGCCGCTGCTGAAACTGAAGAGCCAGCTGGCACAGTTCGCCGGTTCGCCGTTCCCAGTGCTGATCGAGGGCGAGTCCGGCAGCGGCAAGGAACTGGTGGCGCGCAGCCTGCACCGGCTCTCGGCACGCGCCGGCAAGCCCTATTTCGCCCTGAACTGCGCGGCCATCGCGCCGACGCTGGTCGAGCCGGCGCTGTTCGGCCATGTCAAGGGGGCATTCACCGGCGCGGCCGCCGCGCGGCCCGGCTATTTTGAGGACGCCAGCGACGGCACGCTGTTCCTGGACGAAATTGGCGAGCTGCCGCTGGAAATCCAGGCGAAGCTGCTGCGTGTGCTCGAGAACGGCGAATATCAGCGCGTTGGCGAGACCGCGAGCCGGGTTTCGCGCGCGCGCGTCATCGCAGCGAGCAACCGCGACCTGCGCCAGGAAGTCAGGAGGGGCACCTTCCGGCCGGATCTCTACCACCGGCTGTCGGTCTTCACGTTGAGCGTGCCGCCGCTGCGCGAGCTGGAGGGCGACAGGCTGCTGCTGCTCGAGCACTTTCGCCGTTTCTACGCGGAGCAATCCGCCGCGCAAGAGTTCTCGCTGGACGAGGAGGCGGAGCGGCGCTGGCTCGCCTACTCGTTCCCCGGCAATGTGCGCGAGCTGCGCAACATCGTCATCCGGCTGACTACCAAGCACGCCGGCCGTCGGCTTGCGGCCGCGGACCTAGAGCCCGAATTCGATCTCGACACGAATGCAGCGGCCGAAGCCGCGCCGGGCGAAGGCGACGTGATCGCTCAGGCGCTGCGGCACCTGGAGCGCAGCCGCGGCGTCCAGCTCGACCAGATGCTGCAATCGCTGGAGCGCGGCTATATCGAGGCCGCCCTGCGACTGACCCGGGGCAACGTCAGCCAGGCGGCAAAGATGCTCGGCGTCAACCGTACCACCCTCTACAGCAGGATGAACGAACCCGAAGACAAAGAAAGCTAGCCGATGGCCCTCTACCTCGAGCATTTCGGCCTGCATGAGCCGCCGTTCCGCATCACGCCACATCCCGATTTCTTCTTCGATGGCGCAGACCGCGGCGCTACGCTGGAGGGTCTGCTGTACGCAATCCTGCATGACGAGGGTATCGTCAAGGTGAGCGGCGAGATCGGCAGCGGCAAGACCACCCTGTGCCGCGTAATGATGGAGCGCCTGCCCGCCGAGGTCGAGACAGTGTTCCTCGCCAATCCTTCCTATTCGCGCAGCGAGATCCTGCACGCGATCGCGGAGGAACTCGGACTACCCGCGAACAGCGACCCGGCGCTACCCGCGCTGCGCGAGCTGCAAGCGAAGCTGCTCGAACTCTACGGCAGCGGCAAGCGGGTGGTCGTGATGATCGACGAAGCGCATGCGATGCCGGAAGACACCCTGGAGCAGGTACGCCTGCTGTCCAATCTCGAATCAAGCCGTCACAAACTGCTGCAGATCGTGCTATTCGGCCAGCCCGAGCTAGATGAGGCGCTCGCCAAGCCGTCGATGCGCCAGCTGAAGGATCGCATCACGCACAGTTTCCGCACCCGGCCGCTGCTCGTCGACGAGGTCGCGAAGTACGTCTCCTTCCGCATGCGCGCGGCAGGCTACAAGGGACCCGAGGTCTTCTCGCCCGCCGCCATCGCTGCGATCACGCGCGCCTCCAGCGGCCTCACCCGGCGCATTAATGTGTTGTGCGACAAGTCCCTGCTGGCGGCCTTTGCCGGCAATAGTCACGCGGTAACGCCGCGCGAGGTGCGCGCCGCGGTGGCGGACTCCGATTTCGCGCCGATTGCAGGCACTCGACGCCGCGACGGCCGCGCACTCGCAGCCGCGGCGCTGATTGCGCTTGGCGCCGTCGCGGGAGCGGGCGTGTTCTATTGGCTTGACCTGGGCAGAAACCCCGTCGCACCGGCCCCGCCACGCTCCCGGCCGGCACCGCAGGCGACAGTCGCGCCGGCACAGCCAAGCGTGGCCAAGCCGCAGGCTATCGAAGTCGCGCCTACGCCACCGCCGGCGCCCCCTCAGCCCGCAGTGAAGCCGGCTCCGGTGCTACTAACAACCGAGCAGCTGCGCCGCTTGGAGGGCTACAGCCCCGGGCGCAACGCCCCCTTGCTGCGCGAGCGGCTTGCCGAGTCGCGCGAGCGACTCGAGAACGAAGCCGACGGCAGTTACAGCGTCGAGCTCTTCATCGCAGAAAACAGCGACCCCGCCCGCACCGAACGATTCTTGATTCGGGCGCGCGAGCTGGTCCCTCTTTCGGACGTCTATGTCATCCCGGTAGCGTCCGGGCAGCACTATCGACTGCGCATCACCTATGGAATGTTCCCGAACAGGGAAGCGGCGGCGGATGCTGCCAAGCGGCTGCCGCCGAAATACCAGAATGCCTTCAAATTCCAGTTGCGCGCCTTGTCGGAATTGCGAGCCTCGATATGACGTACGCCAAGGTCAGAAAACGTCATGCCTACAATCGCTTAGGCGACTTTCCTAAATAAGGCGTGCTATGCTAGGAGGATGGGAGAAATCTGGCGTGTGCTTAAGGCGGCGGGAAGAACCGTAGCCGTTGCATTTGTCGTCTTGGGGCTTGCCAGCTGCAGCCAGACATCGATCAAGCCCAACCCGTCGCACATCGGCGTCGAAACCACTGCGCCGAAGCCGGAAGGCACCATCCCGGCGCCCGTCCAGACAGTGCCGATGCTGCCGACGCCGACACCGGCGGCGCGTCCAGAAACCTACAGCGTGGTGGTCAACAACGTGCGCGTCCAGGACCTGCTGTTCGCGCTCGCCCGCGACGCCAAGCTGAACGTCGATGTCCATCCCGGCGTCACGGGATCGGTGACCATCAACGCCATTGACCAGACCCTGCCTCAGCTCCTGGACCGCATCGCCAAGCAAGTGGACATGCGGTACGAACTCGACGGCCAGACGCTCGCCGTCATGCGCGATACGCCCTACCTGCGGGTCTATCGGGTGGACTATGTGAACCTCTCGCGGGACGCGCGAAGCGAGGCGAATCTCTCCACGCAGGTCACCGGTACGGGGACCACCGGTGCCAGCGGGGGCAGCGGCAGCACTACCGGCAACAATTCCACCTCGATCGTCAAATCAAGTTCGGTCAACAAATTCTGGGAATCCTTGGTCGGCAACATCAAGGACCTGCTGCGTGAGACCGACAAAATCATTCCGGCGGTCGGCGCGGCGCCGGCAGCCGCGGCGGCTGCCGCGCCCGCGGCGCAAGCGGCTGCCGGCGGCGCGCCCCCCGCGCAGCCGGCGGCCGCAGGTCAGGCCCAACCGGTCGCAGAGTTCCGCGAGGCGGCCTCGGTCATCGCGAACGCGGAAACGGGCGTACTGAGCATTCGCGCGACGTCGCGCCAGCACGAGAAGGTGCAGGAATTTCTCGACCAGGTGATGGCGAGCGCGAAGCGCCAGGTACTGATCGAGGCCACCGTCGCCGAAGTACAGCTCAACAACCAGTATCAGCGCGGCATCGACTGGGCGCGCCTGCGCAGCACCGCCGGCTTCGGGTTTTCGCAAAGTTCGGCCACGGGCCCGGCCGCCATCAGTACCAACAGTTTCATCCTCAGCTTTGCGAGCGGCCCGGGCCTGAACCTGGCCGGCACGATCAAGCTGCTCGAGTCCTTCGGCGACGTGCGCGTGCTCTCCAGCCCGAAACTGAGCGTCCTCAACAACCAGGCCGCGTCGCTGAAAGTGGTCGACAACCTGGTCTACTTCACCGTCACGGCGACCACCACGACGGCCGCCAACAGTCCGGCGGTGACGACGTTTAACACGACCGTCAACTCCGTCCCGACCGGTTTCATCATGAACGTGGTGCCGCAGATCAGCGAGAACGACTCCGTGCTGCTGAATATCCGGCCGATCATTTCGCGCAAGCTGACCGATGTCGCCGACCCGAATCCTTCGCTCGCCAATCCCTGCGGCATTCCAGTGCCCATCGGCGGCTGCAACATTCCCGGCATCCAGAGCCTGATCCCGGTGATCCAGACGCGCGAAATGGAATCGCTGTTGCGCCTGCAGAGCGGCCAGACGGCGGTGCTCGGCGGGCTGATGCAGGATTCAGTCACCAACATCGAGGACACCATCCCTGGGGTGAACCAGGTTCCCGGCGTCGGCCAGCTGCTGGCGCAACGCAAGGACCTGAACGTGAAGACCGAACTGGTGATCTTTCTGCGCGCCACGGTCATCCGCGACATCAGTATCGACGGCGACTATGCGAACTATCGCAACCTGATGCCCGGCGCAGACTTTTTCCTGAAGCCCAATCCGAGCCGGCCACCGGTGCTCGGGCAGTGATATGAGCCTCCTGCTCGAGGCACTCAAGAAGGCCGAGAAGGCCAAGGAAGACGCGCAGCGGCGCGCCAAGGACGCCGATGCAGTGCCCGCGCCCTCGGCGTTTGATCCCGAAGCGACGGTTCTCAACGACGGCAGGCATGTGACTACGAAGGACGAGCTTCCCGACATATCCTCGCCGCTGGAAATCCTGAGCGACGACCTGCGGCCCGCTGCGGGCGCGAAAACGTCCCCGATGGAGCTCAGGCTGGCCGAGGAACCGTCGCCGGTGCCCGAGACGAAAGCCGCGCCACGGCGCGAGCCGGTGCGCGCGTCGAGCGGCGCACGGGACGCACAGACCGCGCAAAACGCCGCCGCGGGCCTGGAGCGCGCCACAGCGCAACGCGTCTTCGAAGCCAAATTCAAGGAGCCGAACCCGCGCCTGCCTTTCTACATCGTCATGGGGGTGCTCGGCTCATTCGCAATCGGCACCATCGTCTACTTCTGGATCCAATTGCGGCCTCCGCCTTCGCTGGTCAACGCCAACCCCCAGCGGGCCGCCGATGAAAAACCGGTTGACCCCGCCGCCTTGAAACCATCGCCGCTGCCGAATTCGCCGGGAACGCAACCGGCGTCGACCGTGGCAGCAATTCCTGGCCTGCCCGGGAGCACGAGCGTGCCGGCGGCCGCGCCGTCAGTGCCGGCTCCGGCGCCCTCGGTTGCGCCGGCTGCGACGACAGCCGTTTCGTCGGTCGCGCCGACCACGCCGGTCACGGCCGCCGCTACGAAGCCTGCCTCAGAGATGACGACGCCTCGAAGCCGGCAGACCGCCAAGCAGAGCGACGAGGAACGGCCGGTGAGCGTGAACCGGAACCGCCCGCAAATACACCCGCTGGTCGCGTCCGGGTACGCTGCGTACATGGCGGGCGACCTGCAGAAGGCTCGCGCCGACTACCAGCAGGTCCTGCGCGAAGAACCCGCCAACCGCGATGCCCTGCTGGGCCAGGCGGCCGTCGAGATGCGCGAACAGCACTACGACCTCGCCGATGGCTACTATCAGCGGGTATTGCGGGATGATCCCCGCGACCCTAGCGCGCAGGCGGGTATGCTCGCCTTGCGCAGCCAGCAACTGGACCCGGTGCTGGTGGAGAGCCGGATCAAGTCGCTGCTCGCGACGGACCGTGATGCCACCGTGCTCCAATTCACGCTCGGCAACGAGTACGCACTGCAGGGCCGCTGGGCCGAGGCGCAGCAGTCGTATTTCAAGGCCTTCGCCGCCGATCCCGAGAATCCGGATTTTGCTTTCAACGTGGCCGTGAGCCTGGACCAGTTGCACCAGCCCAAGCTCGCGCTCGAGTACTACCGGCGCGCGCTGGCGCTCGCGCAGAAACGCAGCGCCAGTTTCGATTCCGACATCGCGCGCACGCGCGTGACGCAACTCTCCCGCTGACATTTTTTTGCAGTGCGGCGCATCGACGCGCCGGGTATCATGGAGGCTGGATGAATTCGCCCACGAATCCCCAGGCCAAACGCCATATCGGCCAGATTCTGATCGATCAGGGCATCCTCACCGAAGACCAGCTGAGGATCGCGCTGCTCGAGCAGATGAAGTCGCACCTGCCGGTCGGCCGGCTGCTGGTGCAGCTCGGATTCGTCTCGGAAGCGACCCTGCGCGACGCGCTGTCAGAGAAGCTCGGCCTGCAGTCGGTCGACCTTGCCCACATCATCGTCGATCCTTCAGCGCTGAAGATGCTGCCGAGGGATCTCGCGCGCCGCTACCGGATGTTCCCGGTGGCGCTCGACCGCCAGGCGAAGAAATTCATCGTCGCGCTCGCCGATACCAACAACATCGTTGCCGTGGACCAGCTGCGCGCGCACCTCAAGGGCGACCTGGAAATCGAACTGCGCCTGGCGGGCGATTCGGAGATCGAGCGCGCGATCGAGCATTACTACGGGCACGAATTCTCGATCGACGGGATCCTGCGCGAGATCGAAACCGGCGAAGTCGACTATACCTCGATCTCCGAGGGCGACGAATACTCGCAACCCGTGGTGCGCCTCATTTCGGCGCTGCTGGCCGACGCGGTGGACAGGAGCGCGTCCGATATCCACTTCGAGCCGGAACAGAACTTCCTGCGCATCCGCTACCGCATCGACGGCGTACTGCGGCAAATCCGCTCGCTGCACAAGACCTACTGGCCCGCGATGGCCGTGCGCTTGAAGGTGATGTCCAAGATGAATATCGCCGAGACGCGCGCGCCGCAGGACGGCCGCATCTCGGCAACGATGGCCGGCCGCGTGGTCGATTTCCGCGTTTCGAGCCTGCCCACCACCCACGGCGAGAACGTGGTGCTGCGGATTCTCGACAGGCAGAAGGGCATCGTGCCGTTGGAACGCCTGAACATAGAAGAAAGCCAGCTCGAGCTGCTCAAGCTGATGATCGCGCGGCCCGAAGGCATCATCATGGTGACCGGGCCGACCGGCAGCGGCAAGACCACCACGCTGTACTCCATTCTCAATCACATCAATTCGGACGGCGTCAACATCATGACGCTGGAAGATCCCGTCGAATATCCAATGACGCTGATCCGGCAGACTTCGGTGGCGGAAGCCGCGAAGCTCGATTTCGCCAACGGCATCCGCGCGATGATGCGCCAAGACCCGGATGCGATCCTTGTCGGCGAAGTGCGGGACGAGGAAACTGCGGAAATGGCGTTCCGCGCCGCGATGACCGGCCACCAGGTCTACACCACGCTGCACACGAATTCGGCTGTTGGTGCGATCCCGCGACTTCTCGACATCGGCATCGTGCCCGACATCATGGCAGGCAACATCATCGGCATCATCGCGCAGCGCCTGGTGCGCAAGCTGTGCCGTACCTGCCGGCAGTCCTACGATCCAGATGTCAGGGAGCGGCGCATGCTCGGCCTGTCGCCGGCCGAACCGGCGACGCTGTTCCGATCGGTCGGCTGCGAGCAGTGCGATTACCAGGGCTACCGTGGCCGCGTCGGCATCATGGAAATCCTGAAAATGGATCCCGCGATCGACGAACTGGTGGCGCGCAGGGCCACCGCGCGCGAGATCCTCACCGCGGCCCGCGCCAAGGGCTTCAAGACCCTCGCCGAAGACGGCATACGCGTCGTGCGCGGCGGCGTGACCAGCGTCGACGAGCTGATGCGCGTCGCCGACCTGACTGACCGGATGGCATGAGCTGGTACAGGGGGATACAAATCCCCCGTATCCCCCGGTGCCTCCGGTAATCTAGCGCCATGCCGCTGTACACCTACAAGGCGATCGACGCGCAGGGCAAGGCGGTGCTGGGACGCATCGACGCGGGCAACGTGTTCGACCTCGAGCAGCGCCTTTCGCGCATGGGGCTTGACCTGGTCAGCGGCGCGCCGACTGCGCAGAAAACCCGCCTGGTCGGCGGCACCCGCGTCCCGCGCCAGGACCTGATCAACTTCTGCTTCCACATGGAACAGCTCTCCGGCGCGGGCGTGCCGATCGTCGAGGGCCTCATCGACCTGCGCGAGAGCGCCGAGAACCTGCGCTTCAAGGAAGTCGTGGGCGGCCTGGTCGAAACCATCGAGGGCGGCAAGAGCCTGTCGCAGGCGATGGCAGACTATCCCGAGGTGTTCAGCAAGGTCGTCGTCAGCCTGGTCCGTTCGGGAGAGCAGACCGGCAAGCTGCCGGAAGTGCTGAAGGGGCTCGCTGACACCCTCAAGTGGGAAGACGAGCTCGCGGCGCAAACCAAGAAAATCATGCTGTACCCGGCGTTTGTCGGCAGCATCGTGCTGCTGGTGGTTTTCTTCCTGATGATCTACCTCGTGCCGCAAATGGTCGGCTTTATCCGCAACATGGGACAGGAGATCCCGCTGCAGACGCGCATCCTGATCCACGTTTCGAATTTCTTCGTCGGCTACTGGTGGGCAGTGCTGGCGGCACCCTTCGTCCTGTGGTTCGGGCTCAAAGCCGCGGCGAAGGCGTATCCGCAGGTCGCCTACGCCATCGACGACCTGAAGCTCCGGGTGCCGATGATCGGGCCGATCCTGCGCAAGATCATCCTGTCGCGCTTCGCCTCCAGCTTCGCCATGATGTACAGCTCCGGCATCACGGTGCTGGACGCCATACGCTCCTCCGAGGAAATCGTCGGCAACAAGCCGCTGGAGAATGCGCTGCGTTCGGCCGGCCAGCAGATTGCCGAGGGCAAGGGATTGACGATGGCTTTCACGGATGTCGGCCTGTTTCCCCCGCTCGTGATTCGCATGCTGAGGATCGGCGAAAATACCGGCGCTCTCGACAGGGCGCTGCTCAACGTAAGCTACTTCTACAACCGGGAAGTGCGCGAAAGCATCGGCAAGGTCCAGGCGATGATCGAGCCCGCGATGACCGTAGTGCTGGGCGCGATCCTGGGCTGGGTGATGCTCGCGGTGCTCGGGCCGGTCTACGACACGATCTCGAAGATGAAGTTCTAGCGCGATGACGGCGAAGCTCATCGTCTACTTCACGGCCACCGGCCACGCGCTGTACCGATGGACGGGCCGTGCGCTCGCACTGGAGTCGCGCTTCACGCCCGACGAACAGGGCCTGGCCGACTTCCGCGCCCACCTCAAGGGCCGCCGTGGCGCCCTGGTCTACGTGCTCGCCGACCTGGCGGGCGAAGACTTCCACGAAGACCAGATTCCGTACCTGCGCGGCGGCGACCGTCAGGCGGTCGTCGAACGCCGCCTCGCGCAGCGCTACCGCGACACGCGACTGTCTGCCGCGCTTTCGCTCGGCTTTGCGACCGGCGAGCGGCGCAGCGAACGGCTGTTGCTCGCTTCATTCACCAACTCCCAGCAGTTCACCGCCTGGCTGGACGCGCTTGCCGAATCGGGCGCGCGCCTCTCCGGGGTGTACTCGGTGCCGCTGCTCGCGCCTGCGTTGGCCGCGCAGCTTGGCATACGCAGCGGCAGGGCGTTCGTGGTCACCGCGAACAGCACCGGCCTGCGGCAGTGCTACGTCGAGGATGGCCGACTGCGTTTCGCGCGGCTCGAACGCACGGCCGACATGGCGCCGGAGGCCTTGGGGCCTTTCGTGCGCGCGGAGATGCTGCGCCTGGCCCAATACCTGTCGACGTTGCGCGCGCTGCCGCGCGAGGGCCCACCGGTACAGGTTGTCGTGGTCGCTCCTGCCGCCCAGCGCTCCGCCTTCGAGCAGGCGCTGGTTTCGGACAGCCGGCTGGTGTTCCGCACCGTGGACATCGACGAGGCGGCACGCAAGGTGGGCATCAAGCGCCTGCCCGCGGGCGCCGCGGGCGAGCAGCTATTCCTCCACCTCGCGGTACGTCATCCGCCCAAGGATCAGTTCGCGCGCGGCGAAGACCGGCGCAGCTTCCTCTTGTGGCGCCTGCAGCGCACCATCATCGCCGCCGGCGCGACGGGATTCGCGGCCTGCCTGCTCTACCTCGGCGCGCAGCTGATCGACCTGATGGGCACCAACAACGAAACCGCGCTCCAACGGCAGCAGGCGCAGAGCGCCACGCAGCAGTACGAGCGCATCACGGCATCCTTTCCGGTCACCCAGACCACCACCAATAACTTGAAAGCGACGGTGGTCCAATTCACCAAGATCGCGAGCCAGTCTTCGTCGCCGGAGCCGGCGCTTGCCTACCTGTCGCAAGTGGTGGAGAAATTCCCGCAGATGGACGTCGAATCCGTTCTATGGAGCGTCGGCAAGGCGGTCGCGCGCGACGAATCAGCATCCCCGCCGGCCGCGGCGGGCGGTGCAGGCGCCGCCTCGGATCCCGCAACTGAAATTATGCAGATGATCGAAGTGACCGGCCGGGTCAACGCCACGCGCCGTTCCGACTACCGGGCCATCACCGGCCAGGTACAGCAGTTCGCGGCTGCCCTGCGCAGCGACCCGTCCTGGCGCATCCTGCGTACCCAGTTGCCGTTCGACGTCACGTCCGAAGGAACGCTTTCCGGCGACATCGGTTCCACGGAAGGCACCGAAGCGCCGAGATTCACGATCACCGTCGGGCGGGTTCTGAAATGAACTTCTCGGCCGAAGAATTCAAGAAACTCGCGGGACCCCTCGCGATCCTGGTCGCGCTGTGGGCGGCAGGCGGCAGCCTGATTTACTGGATGCAGCAGCAGCAGCGCTCGGCAGCCCAGCAGCTTGCGGGCGCAAGCACGGAACGCGGGCAGGCGGTGGAGCGCCTGACCAGGATCGCGGAGGAAGAAAAGGAAGTCAAAGACAAGCTCGAGGTCTACCGCCGCCTGAAGAGCCTGCATATTCTCGGCGAGGAGCAGCGGCTGGAATGGGCGGACTCGATGACGCGCATTCGCAATTCGCGTGAGCTGCTGGACCTCCACTACACCGTCGGACGCCAGCGCCTGCTCGTTTCCGCGCCGGGCAAACCAGCCAACGTGGATTTCTATGCGAGCACCATGAAGGTCGATATCGCCCTCCTGCACGAGGGCGACCTGCTCGGATTCCTGCACGACCTGCGCGAATCGGGCAACGCCTTCTACGCGGTCAAACGCTGCCTGATCACGCGTACCGGCATTGCGGCCACCGGCACCTCGATCGTGCCGCGCCTGCGTGCGGATTGCGATATCGATCTGATCACCATCATGGACCGGGCGGCCAAGGCATGAAGACCGCCGCGCGCGCCGCAATGCTGGCTGCGATGCTGGCCGCACTGCTGGGCGCGACGGCGTCCACGGATGCCGTCGCGCAAGAGCTTGGCCGCCTGTTCTTCACGCCGGAACAGCGTACTGCGCTCGACGCGCGGCGCAAGGCCCGCGTGCCGGATAAGCCCGCGGCAACTCCGCAAGTCGAATCGCCGATTACCCGCGTAAATGGCGAGGTACAACGCTCTGGTGGAAAATCGACGGTATGGGTGAACGGCGAGGCGATCCCCGAAAGCGCGTCGCCCGCCGGCCAGGCGGCGCCCCGTGCCGTCGGCCCCGGCCGGGTTTCGATACCCGCAGGAGAAGGCTCCAAGGGCCTCGACATGCGAGTGGGTGAATCGCTCAATCGCGGGACCGGCGAGGTACGCGACCTGATCGGCGACGGCGAAATCAAGGTGGGACCGCCGCGCAACGCCCCTGGCAAATGACGCGGGCGCCGGCTAGGCGCCAGCGCGGCGCCGCCCTGATAGCGATGCTCGCCATCTTCGTGCTTGCGGCGTCCTGGTACCTGGTATCCCGCCTCAACGTCGAGAGCGGCCTGGCTGCCGCATCCGTCAAGACGCGCAACGTGCAGGTTCTGAACAAGGCGAAGGCGGCGCTGATCGGCTATGTGGCTACCGATGCCTTGCAGGCGGGAGAGACGAATCCAGGCGCCTTGCCCTGTCCCGAGGGCGTCAACTTCATCGGCGACGCGTCCAAGGAGGGCACTTCGGCGCCTACTGTGGGCTCCACCACCTGCGCGTCAGTGGGCCGCCTGCCATGGCGGACCCTGGGCCTGGACAAACTGGTTGACGCCTATGGCGAACCGCTCTGGTATGTCGTCGGCCCGAACTGGCGTATGACGAACACCAGCACCCTGCTCGACATCAATTCCAATACGCCTGGAGACATATCGGTAGACGGCAATACGGTTGTCGCGCTGATCATCGCCCCCGGTCCGGCGATGAACTCCCTGGCAAGCACGGGTTGCACGGCGCGCCTGCAATCGCGCGCGGTTCCGGCACCCGGCATGAACGCAAGCGATTATCTTGAATGCTTCAATTCGGGAACGTTGCAATTCGTCACGACCGCGCCGACCGCCTCGCGCAACGACCAGATCGTGCGCATCACCGTGGCGGACATCATGCCGGTCATCGAGGCCGCGGTCGCGAAACGCATCGAGCGCGAGATCGTACCGGCTCTCAGTTCAGTCTACACTTCGGCGAATTGGGGAGGCATCACTGCCGGCAAGGCGCTGTACCCATATGCCGCGCCCTTTCCTTCGGGTGTCGTCACGCCGAGCACTTCGAATTATCAGGGCGTCAACGGCACCTACCAGGGACTGTTGCCGTTCAACCAGACGCAAGGTTGCAATCCGGCCACGGATCCTCGCTGCACGACAACGCTTCTCGTGTACTCGAAGCTGGGCAGCGACACCAAAATCAGCGGCGGCGGCTCGATCCGGACCCAGTCGACCTGCGCCTGGAGCGCCAACATCTACATCTGCACGGGGCAGTACAACGCGACTTCGATCTCGCTCTCGTTCAGCTTCAACGTCACCAACGTCGCCATGGGACTGCGCGCGCTAGACCTCACGAAAGTGACCTGTACTGCGGTGGACGACGTAGGCAACGGCATACCGACCCAGACCGTGGCGTGCTCCACCAGCGTGACGATGCAATCGAACGGCTCGGCCACGTTCACCGTTACCACGGCCGCGCTGCCGGACGTTGCCGGCTCCGGCTGGGGCACGTACGCGAATTACATGATCAATATCGACAAGGCCGTCGTCGGCGATCACTCGCTGCTCAGCTCTAGCGACCCGACCACGGGCTGGTTCGTGCGCAACGAGTGGTATCGGCTGCTCTATTACGCGACCGTGCAAAAGCGCACCGCGGGACAACTCCCGTCGGCGCTTGGATGCACGGCGCCCGCCAATTGCCTGACGGTGACGACGAATACGGTAACGACGCACGCGACGGCAACCAACCTGAGCGCGATTCTGATCCTCGCCGGGCGCAGCATCAACGGCAGCGCGCGGCCGAGCTCGGTACTCGCGGACTACCTGGAATTCGGCAACCGCACCGGAAGCGCGACAAGCTACGAACAGCAAACGATCACCAATTCACTGACGAACTTCTACGCGGATACGGGCAGCGCCAACGCCTATGCGATCGCGGCTTCGGTGGTCGCAGGCCTGCCGTTCCAATTCAAAGCCGCGAACGCGAATACCGGAGGCTCGACGCTTTCCACCACGGCTACGGGCGCTAAAAACCTGCGCAACCCGGATGGTTCGGTGCTCACGGCGTCTCAGTTGCAGGCGAACGCCGTGGGTGAGGCCACCTACGACGGCACCCAGTTCATCTTGACCAAGCGGCCGTTCAACGACCGCGTGATTGTCGTCGACAGTAACTGATGGCAATCAGGAGAAATCCGCCGCCAAGTCAGAAGCGCGGCTTTTCGCTCATCGAGCTTGCGGTGGTCATGGCGATCGTCGCGTTCCTGCTCGGCGGCCTGACTTATACGCTATCGGCACAGGTCGATCAGCGCAACTTCGAGGAAACGCGCCGGCGCCTGGATCAGGCGCGGGAGTTGATTCTGGCGTTTGCCATCACCAACGGCCGCCTGCCTTGTCCGGCAAGGAGCGTCGCTACCGCGGCGCCGGTTACGGTGCCCGGTGACGAAGTGTTGACTACGACTGGCACGGTCGGTTGCATCGGCGATGCAGTCACGGATTTCTACGGCGGCACCGCCGGTGGCGTGACTTACGGGCTGCTACCCGCGCGCGCCATCGGCTACCAGCAGGTGGATGCTTCCGGATTTGCGGTCGACGCATGGGGCAACCGGATCCGCTACGCGGTCTCGGGCGCGACGCCTGCCAACTGCGCCGGCACAAGCACGATGCCGCATTTCTTCAGCTCGACAAACCTGAAACAGAACGGCATCAGTTGCCAGCCGTCGGACCTGCTGGTGTGCAAATCCGCAACCGGCATCACCGCCACGGCCTGCGGCGGCGCCACGAACCAGATCATGACCCAGGACCTGCTGGCGGTGATTATTTTCTCCACCGGCAAGAACGGCGCCGGCGCGGCAGGCGGAATCGACGAAGCGGCGAATCTGAACGGCGACCGGATTTTTGTCTATCACACGCCGACTCCGACCACGGCCGCCAACGGCGAATTCGACGATCAGTTCACCTGGATCACGTATGGGGAACTGTACGGCAAGATGATAGCCGCCGGCGTGCTGCCCTGATCGTTCAGTTGGCGGCGGGCGCCAGCGCGAAACACACCGAACCATCGAGGTTTTCGGCGAGCGTCAGGACGTAGCCGCTCTTTTCCGCGTGGCGCGCGGCCTGATATAGACCGATGCCGAGCCCCGTGCTGGATCGCACGGGCGCGCGCAGCAGGCTGCCCACGATGTCACCGGGTACGGCGCGGCCGGTGTCGTGCACGCGCAGTTCCGCCTCCTTTCCGCAAAGGATGGACACCCGAACCAGGATATCGGCGCCCGCCGCGCGCTTGGCAATCGCGTTCTGCAGTAGATTGTCGGCAACGCTGTCGAACAGGGCTTTCGGCACCAGCATCTCCGGCTCCAGGCCGGCGGCGCGGAATTCGACATTTTGGCCCTGATATTGGCGCGCGAGCGCTTCCCACCATTCGTGCAGCGGCACTCGCTGCACTTCCTCGTCGCCCGGACGCTGCAGCTTGTCCAGGGTGGCGGACAAGCGCTGCGTGATCGCCGGCAGTTGGCGGCGGATCAGCGCCTGCAGTTGCGGCGAATCGTCCTGGCCCGCGACCGAGCACAGCACGTTCAGCGATTGCAGCAGGTTCTTCACGTCGTGCGTCAGGCGCGCACCGGTCTCATGTACTGCCTGGAGGTAGCTCGCCTGCCGCAGCTTCTGCTCGCGCAGCTTGGCGGCGTAGAACTCTCCCAGCAGCTGGCCGAGCAGGTGCATGTGCCATTGCAGCGCCGGGCTGGTGCGATAGCGCGAATAGATCGTCAGCTCGAGGTCGGGACTTTCGTACAGCACCGCGTGCTCGGTTCGATTGCCGGTTTCTCCGTGCTGGCCGCCCGCGTCCCAGGCGGCGCCGGCAATCCACTGCAGGCGCGCAAGGCCCGCCACGCCCTCGGCGAGAAAGCGCTCGGGTTGCGCCTGCATCTGCGACAGTTCGGCGAGGAAGTAGAGCCACTTCTCCACCGGCAGTCCGATCGAGAACAGGTAGCGCGAGAAAAATACGTTCAGGCCGCCGTAGCCGGCACGCGGATTCCAGGCCATGCCGAGCAGGAACATCGTGCCGGCGATCAGAAAAACGGTATCGGTAAGCGCTTGGATGTACTGTACGCGGCCCAGCGTCATGAGCGTGAAGCTGCCCAGGATCACCATGCCGAGCACCAGCATCAGGAAAATACTGTAGAAAAAATCGATCACCTGCGGTGCCTCGGGTGATTCCGGCTCTGCCGGCATGAGGGCCAGCGCAAGCAGCAGCACCGGCAGGCCATACTCCGCAGCCGTGCGAATCTCCGGGGAGAATCCTCCGCCAGGGGCAATTTCCGGAAGTATCAGGACCGCGAGCAGCGCCAGCAGGTAAACCAGTACCACGAGGTAGCAGCGGCGCTGCCAGCGCGCCTGGTGCAGGAACACCTTGCCGCCCACCAGGCCCGCCAGCACCACCACCCAGAACGCCAGCAACCACCAGTTGACCCAGAGCATCACCGCAACCGCGACCAGGCCGATGAACAGGCCCTGGGCGGTGCTGATCTGATGCTCGCCCCTGAGGAACGGCTGCCAAAGCAGGAGCAGCCCGAGATGCGCGAGCAGCAGTGCACGAGCCCAATCGTCCGCGGTGCCGCGCAGCACTGCGACGTGAAGCAGGGCAAGCATCGCGACGACGACGAAGCGCCAATGCCTCTGGCTCAGGCTCCAGGTGGCGCTCGCGAGCCGCGATGAAATGGACAGGGGCGGGCTCGAGGCTTGCATGTGGGTTGCCGCCTGACTAGTCTAGCGCACCCAACCCTCGGTCCCCCTCGGTCCCACATGTACCGCGCCATCGCCAACGTCGCCCGCTACGTATTGGTCGAAGCGCGCCGCAGCGCGCTGCCATGGCTCGCCCTTGCGGGAATGATCGCGGCGCTGGGTCTCTCGGGCTTTTTGTCGCAGGTCGCGATCACCGAGGCCGCTGCCCTACAGGCGTCGGCAAGCGCCGCGCTGCTGCGCGCCTGCGCAGTGTTCCTGATCGCGGCGCATGTCGTCTCGAGCGTCGTGCGCGAAGCGAACGACAAGGGCCTCGAACTGGCGCTTGCGCTGCCGATTTCCCGCCCGGCCTGGTACCTCGGCAAGCTTGCCGGCTTCGCCTGCACCGGCGTCCTGATCGCATCCGCGTTTGCGCTGCCGCTACTGGGCTGGTCGAAGCCAGCGGACCTCGCCGCCTGGTGGATTGCGCTTGCTTTCGAACTGGCGGTGGTCGCCGCGGCGGCGCTGTTCTTCGCATCTGCGCTGGGGCAGACGGTGTCGGCCATCGCAGCGACGCTTGGGCTGTACCTGCTCGCGCGTTCGGTTTCCGCGATCCAGGCCATCGCCGGCGGCCCCTTGGCCGGCGAAGGCGCGAGCGGAAAAGCGGCTGGCCGGGTGGTGGATGCTTTCGCTCTGGTGCTGCCACGGCTGGACGCGGTCGCAAGCGGCGATTGGCTGCTGTACGGCGCACCGCCAACCGCCGTTCTTGCGCGGGCGCTGGCGGGACTGGCGATCTATTTCGTGCTGCTGGCAGCTGCCGGCCTGTTCGATTTCAGCCGCCGCAACCTGTGAAGCGATTGCTCGCCCGCATTCCGGCCCGCGAAGAACGCCCGCTATCCGCCGTTCCCCGCTGGATCCTGTGGCTCTTGGCGGCCGCAGTCGCGGCGCAGGTCGGCTGGCACGCAGTACATCGTGTTAGCGCCCCCGCCGCGTCCGACCTGCCGCCCGCGCCATCGGCGGCTGCGCTGCGCCTTGCCAGCTTCGGCGAATCCGCTGCGTTCGCCCGGCTCGCGATACTTTGGCTGCAAGCATTCGATTCCAGCGGCGACAACGGCATTCCCTACCAGCGCCTGGATTACGCTCGCTTGACGGCCTGGCTGCGCGCGATCCTCGCGATCGATCCCCGCAGCGGTTATCCGCTGTTTATGGCGGCGCGCGTTTACGCCGAGAATACCGACCCGGAAAAAACGCGGCGTATGCTCGATTTCATCTTCGAGGAATTCGCGCTTGACCCGAACAGGCGCTGGCCTGCGCTCGCGCACGCCGCGCTGCTAGCGAAACATCGCCTGCACGACCTCCCGCTGGCGCTCCGCTATGCCGGAGCAATCCAGCGGCTGACGACCGACCCTACGGTGCCCTCGTGGGCGCGGCAGATGGAGATATTCATTCTTGAAGACATGGATGAATTGGAGGCCGCGAAGATCATGCTAGGGGGGCTGCTAGCCTCCGGGCACCTGCGGGATCCGGATGAACGCAGATTCCTGCAAAGCCGGCTGGAGCAAATCGAGCAGCGGATGAAGAACATCAAATCCGGTCCAAAGCGTTGAGTATTCGCCAATGGTGTCGGATTTCCGACGGTTTCCTGCATAAAGCGCCCCTTTCCAGCCTCTTTCAGCATGGTACGGGCCTTGCAGCTACACCCTTACTTGGATTCTCCAAGGGGAGCTAGGCGAATGAACCGAATGCAAAAGGGCTTTACGCTGGTCGAGATCGCGATCGTGCTGGTGATCATCGGGCTGCTGCTGGGCGGCATCCTGAAGGGCCAGGAAATGATCACCCAGGCCAAGATCAAGAACATCGTCGCCGACTTCTCCGGCGTCTCGGCCGCCTATTATGGCTACCAGGATCGCTACCGCGCCATCCCGGGCGACGATCCGAACGCCGCCACGCGCTGGTCTGGCGCCACTTCCGGCAGCGGCAACGGCCAGGTCGCGGGCAAGTACAACAGCCAGACCGTAACCGACGAATCGCGCCTGTGGTGGGATCACCTGCGGCGCGCCGGGTTCGTCGCGGGCGCCGGCACGGCGCAGCCGTTCAATGCGGTGACTGGCCTGCTCGGCGTACAGACGGGGGATGCAGGATCGCCCGTCGGGCCCGCCCTGGGCGGATTCGTCAGCCTGATCGTGTGCTCGGCGAACCTGCCCGACAAGATCGCGATCGCGGTCGACACGCAGATGGACGACGGCGTGCCCAATACCGGCACGGTGCGCGGCCAGTTGCACACCGCCGGTCCCAATCCCGATATCTCGGCTACCGCCGCCTCGGCCTTCGCCGAGACTGGCGCCAACGTCTACACGCTCTGCCGCTCGGTTTAATCTATACTTGCGATGAGCTTACGGGGGGGCCGGCATAGCGCCGGCCTCCTGCTATTACGGCTTGGATTCTCCAAGGGGAGCTAGGCGCATGAACCGAATGCAAAAGGGCTTTACGCTGGTCGAGATCGCGATCGTGCTGGTGATCATCGGGCTGCTGCTGGGCGGCATCCTGAAGGGCCAGGAAATGATCACCCAGGCCAAGATCAAGAACATCG
>DATJYN010000110.1:0-12530 GCA_035499575.1 Burkholderiales bacterium
GAAAAGCCGGCGGCCTTCAGCTCGGTGACGACCTGCTTGTCCTGCTCGGGCGTGAGCTCGGTGAGCGGCGGGCGCACGGTGCGCCAGGCAGGGTCGTTGCCGAAGTGCGCAGTGATCGCCTTCAGCGCCGGGATCATCGGCACCTTCTGGACAATCTTGCGCGTGGCGGTGATGCCGGCCTGCAACGCGTCGGCCTTGCCGGTCTGCCAGTTCTTGTAGACCTCGCCGATCGGACCGGGATTTATGTTGCCGGTGGCGGTAATGCAGCCCTTGCCGCCGGCGCGCAATCCATCCAGCAGGAACACTTCGCTGCCCGGGAAGACGTCGAAGCCCGCGTCCTTGAAGCGGTCGAGCATCGCCTTGGTGTTGTCCCAGTCGCCGGAGGAATCCTTCGCGCCCGCGACGACGCCGGGGTAGCGCTTGAGCAGACGCTCGATCAGCTCGAGCGTGATCGCCACGTTCGACACCGGCGGGATGTGGTAGAGGTACAGGCGCAGCCGCTCGTCGCCGGTACGCTCGATGACTTCCGAGAAACTGCGGAACAGGCCTTCGTCGGACACGCCCTTGTAATAGAACGGCGGCAGCATCAGCACGCCGCCGCAGCCCATCCGCACGGCCTCGCGCGTCATCTTCACCGAGTCGGTGAGCGCGCAGTGGCCGGTACCGGGCATCAGGGATGCGGCCGGCACCCCTCCCTTGACGAGGGCCTCGAGCAGTTCGAGCTTCTCGTCCACCGCCATCGAGTTGGCCTCGCTGTTGGTGCCGAACACCGCGAGGCCGGCGCAGCCGCTGCGCATCAGCCATTTGCAGTGCTTCACGAAGCGGTCGGGATCGGGCGAGAGGTCGCGCCGGAACGGCGTGATCACCGGGGCGAGCACGCCTTCGATGCGTTTTTGCACGCTGGCTGGCTTCATGGCGGTAGGCGGATCGGTTTCGTGGGATAGTTCAGGCAACGAGCGATTATATGAGAGTCGCGATCCTGGAGGACTACCGGATTTGAAACTGAACGAGACCGAGCGGGCGATGCGCGCGGGCGAACTGGGGCGCGCGGCGCAGGCCGCCATCGAGCACCAGGTCCAGGTGGGCGATTTCTTCGGCGCCGAAGACTTCGTGCCGGTGACGCAGGCGCACATCATGGCCGACACCGAGAGCCTGGGCGAGGAAGGCGTGCGCTGGCTGGAGTCGCTCGCGCGCGAAGACGGCGGCAAGGCGCGCGTGCGCGTGCCGACGATTACCGATCCGCGCGGCACCGACTTCGCCAAGGCGGCGTTGCTGAAGCAGCCGGTGAAGTTCCTCGAGTTGGAGCGCCGCACCATCGAGGCGTTTCGGAAACTCGGCGTCTCGATGACCGACACCTGCATCAACTACCAGACCATCCAGGCGCCGACGCGCGGCGAGAGCGTGGCCTTCGGCGACACGGGCGTGGTGATCTACGCGAATTCGATCTGCGGCGCCCGCTCGAACTACGAGGGCGGGCCGTCGGCGCTCGCGGCCGGGCTCACCGGGCGCACGCCGCGCTACGGCTTCCATCTCGGTCCGCAGCGCCAGGCGACGCTGCGCATCCGCGCCGACTGGACGCCGCGCACGCTGAACGAATGGGGCGCCTTGGGCGGCGTCATCGGCCGCCTCGCGGGCAACTACTGGTCGGTACCGGTCGTCGAAGGGCTCGAAGGCTCGCCCGGCTCCGACGCAATGAAGCATTTCGGCGCGGCGATGGCGAGCTTCGGCTCGATCGCGCTGTTCCACCTCGCGGGAATCACGCCCGAGGCCGCGCGGCTGCAGGACGTGGGCGGCGACCGGTTGCCGGTGGCGCATCGCGTCGGGGAGGCCGAGGTCCGCGCGCTGACCGCCAGCTACGCGAAGGACGAGGAAATCGACGTGGTCGTGTTCTCCGCGCCGCAGCTGAGCATTTACGAGCTGCGCGCGCTCGCCGCGTCGTGCGCGGGCCGGCGCTTCATCAGGCCGCTGCTCGCCGTGACCAGCCCGCAGGTGAAGCCGGACGCCGACCGCTTCGGCTACACGCAGGCGATCGAGGACGCCGGCGGCCACGTGCTCTCCGGCATGTGCTTCTACCAGTCGTATGCGCGCGAAATCGCCGAGGCGAACGGCTGGAAGCGCCTCGCCACCAACAGCACCAAGCTGGTCAACATCCTCGGCGGCTACGGCTACGTGCCGATGCTCGCCTCGATGGAGCAATGCGTCGAGGCGGCGGAAAAAGGCAGGCTCGCGTGATCGAACTGATCGCGCGGCACGCCATCGGCAAGCCGGTGGCCGGAGAGGCGCTGGCGGCGCATGACGGCTTTTCGGCGCGCTACGACCTGGACCGCATCGCCGGCAAATTCTCGCGCCCGTCGCACAAGCTCGCCGGACAGTCCTACGTGGGCAAGATCCTGGTGCTCGACACCGCGAAAGGCGGCGTGGCGAGCGCGTGGATGCTGCGCGAGATGTCGTCGCGCGGCATCATCCCGCTCGCGCTGGTGTTCAACAGCGTCAACCCGATCCTCGCGCAGGGCGCGGCCTTCGGCGGCGTGACTATGCTGGCCGGCTTTCAGGGCGATATCACCGCGCAGGTGCCCAGCGGCGCGCGCGTGGAAATCGACCCGGCGCGGCGCGTCCTGCGGATTCTTTGACGCCCGCGGGGATGGTGTAGATTCGCCGCATGTCCAAGGCCAAAGTCACCGACCTGCGCGAGTCCTACCCGGAACTTGCGCCGGACAAGGACTATCCGCCGCTGCGCTTCAAGTCGCTCAAGGGCAAGGTCAGCGCGGCGGAATGGGAGGCACGCGTGGATTGCGCCTGCGCCTACCGCTTGGTGCGCCACTACGGCATGGACGACATGATCTACAACCACATCTCGGCGCGCATTCCCGGCACCGAGGAATTCCTGCTCAATCCCTTCGGCCTCACCTACGACGAGATCTGCGCCTCCGCGCTCATCAAGGTCGACCTTGCCGGCGGGCTGCTCTGGCAGCCGGATTTCCCGAAGGGCCTCGGCTACAAATTCAACCCGGCCGGCTACGTGATCCACAGCGCGATCCACGAGGCGAAGCCCGCGCTGCACTGCGTGATCCACACCCATTCGCTCGCCGGCATGGCGGTCGCGTCGCTGAAGAAGGGCCTGCTGCCGATGACGCAGACCGCGATGCGCTTCGACAAGGTCGCCTACCACGACTACGAAGGCGTGGTGCTGGAAGAGGGCGAGAAGGCGCGCCTGATCGCCAACCTCGGCGATTGCGACGTGATGCTGCTGCGCAACCACGGCGTGCTGGCGGTCGGCAAAACCGTCGCCGAGGCCTTCAACAACGTCTACCGCGTCGAGCGCGCCTGCCGCACGCAGCTGATGGCGCAGAACGGCGGCGATGAAATCCGGCTGCCGCCGAAGGACGTCATCGAGAAGACCAACCACATGTACCGGCCGGGCACACGCCGCGCCTACGGCCTGCTCGAGTGGCCCGCGATGCGGCGCCTGGCCGACCGGCTGGATCCTTCCTACAAGATCTAGGCGATGCACGTCGTCGAGCGATTCGCCGGCTGGGCGGAGAGTTTCCGCGGCGGTGCCATCGCCCCGGAGGTCCTGCACCACGCCAAGCGCGCGGTGATCGACTGGTACGCCGCCCTTCTGCCGGGCGCAATTGTTTCTCCCGCAGTTCTTTTGGAAAAAAGTCTTCCTGAAGAACTCGATAGCGGCAATGCGCGCCTGGCTCTCGGCCGTCGCGCTACGGTGCGGGCTGCGGCGCTGATCAACGGCAGCGCGGCGCATACCGTCGAAGTAGACGACATCTACCGCGACGGCATCTACCACCCCGGCGCACCGACCATCGCCGCGGCGCTCGCGCTCGCTCAGGCGAGCGGCGCGAGCGGCGCGCAATTCCTGCGCGCCGTGATCGTCGGCTATGAAATTTCCACGCGCATCGGCGCGGCAATGGGGCGCGCGCATTACAAGTACTGGCACAACACCGGAACGATCGGGGTGTTTGGCGCCTGCGCTGCCTGCTCCGAGCTGCTCGGGCTGGACGCGAAGCGCTTCGCGCACGCGCTCGCCACCGTGACGACGTTTTCCGCGGGCCTGCAGCAGGCCTTCCGCATGGATTCGATGTCGAAACCGCTGCACGCCGGCCGCGCCGCCGAGGCGGGCGTCACCGCGGCGCTCGCGGCGCGCGAAGGCGTCACCGGTTCGCTCGACGTGATCGAGGGCGATGCCGGCTACGGCAAGGCGATGTCGAATGGGCCGGACTGGGAGAAAGCGCTCGCCACGCTGGGCAAGCAGTTTCATGTCACGCGCATGACCTTCAAGAACCACACTTGCTGCGGCCACACCTTCGCGGCGATCGACGGCGCGCTCGCGTTGCAGAGCCGCATGAGGATCGCGGCAAGCGAGATCGAGCGCATCCGCGTCGGCAGCTACCGCGCGGCCAAGGAAGTGTCGGGCTACGAGTCGCCGCAGACGCCGGCGGAGGCCCGCTTCTCGCTCAAGTACGTGGTGGCGACCGCGCTTACGCACGGCAGCGTGCGCCTGGCGGCCTTCGAGCCGGCGCGCATGGCGGATCCGGCCACGCGCGCCCTGATGGAGAGGATTTCCGTCGCCATCGACCCGGAACTCGACGCCGCGTTTCCGCAGCAGCGCGCGGCGCGCGTGGCCATCGTGGCGCGCGACGGCCGCGAGGAGGAATTCCTGCAGCCGACGCGCATCGGCGACCCGGAGGCGCCGCTCTCGGATGCGCAACTCGATGCCAAGTACCTCGAGCTGGCGGGGCCGGTGCTGGGCGAAGCCGGGGCGAAAGTGCTGCTCGCCAGGCTGTGGAAGCTCGAGTCCGAGCACGGCCTCTGACGCCATGAGCCTCGCGCAGCAGCTGTTCGCGCCGCGCGCGGTCGCCCTGGTGGGCGCTTCCGGCGACGAATCGAAAAATACCTCCCGCCCGCAGCGCTACCTGCGCAAGCACGGGTACGCGGGAAAGATTTTTCCGATCAATGCCACTCGCCCCGTCGTGCTCGATCTTCCCGCCTTCAAGTCGATGGTGGAAGTGAAAGAAAAAATAGATCACGCCTTCATAATGGTCGAAGACGTGGAAGCCGCGATCGAGGATTGCGGCCGCAAGGGCGTGCCGGTGGCGAGCATCTTCACCGACGGTTTCGCCGACGTCGGCGCCGACGGCAGCGCCCGCCAGCAAAGACTCGTCGTGCGCGCGAAGGAGCTGGGCGTGCGCCTGCTTGGGCCCAACAGCATGGGCATGATCAATTTTTCCGGCCGCTGCACGCTCTCGGTGAACGCGATCCTGGAGATGGCGACCCCGGCGCCGGGCGGCGCGAGCCTGGTCTCCCAGAGCGGCACCATGCTGGGCACCGTGCTGTCGCGCGGCGCCGCGCGCGGCTTCGGTTTTTCCAAGCTGGTGTCGGTGGGCAACGAATGCGACATCGGCGTGGGCGAACTGGTGGAATTGCTCGCCGCCGATCCGGAGACGCGCAGCCTCCTGTTGTTTCTGGAAACCATCCGCGATGCCGACGCGCTTGCCCGCGGAGTGCGCGCGGCGCATGCCGCGGGCAAGCCGGTCGTGGCCTACAAGCTCGGGCGCTCGAAACTGGGCGAGCGCCTGGCGCGCTCGCACACCGGCGCGCTCGCGGGCGAGGACGCGGCGCTGGACGCCTACTTCCGCGACTGCGGCATCCTGCGCGTCGAGATGCTGGAGACGCTGATCGAGATCGGGCCGCTGCTGGCCGGCCGCAGGCCGCCGGACCTGGACCGGGCTGCGCGGGTCTCCGTGATTACGACCACCGGCGGCGGTGCGGCGAGCGTGGTGGACCGCCTCGGCAGCGCCGGCATCGAGACCGCCTCGCCGGACGGCGTGTCGCCCATCACCGACCTGACCATGGGCAGGAAAAGCGCCGGCTACGGCGCCGTGCTCGGCGAGCTGCTCGGCTTCCAGGGCTGCGACGCGGTGCTCGCGGTCGTCGGCTCGTCCGGGCAGTTTCACCCGCGGCAGGTGGTCGAGCCGATCATCGCGTCGAACAAAGCCGTCGCCGGCGCGAAGCCGCTGGCGGTTTTCATCACGCCGCAGGCCGAACAATCGCTCGCGCTGCTGGCCGGGGCAGGCATCGCCGCCTTTCGCACGCCCGAAGCCTGCGCCGACGCTTTGCGCGCTTTTTTTTCATGGAAATCTCCGCGGACAGGCCCGCAGGAAACCCCGCCGGCATGGCCGCAGGACATTCCGCAGCGGGGGAAACTGGATGAGGTACAGGCGCTGAAGCTGTTTGCCACCTGCGGCGTTCCGGTAGTGCCGCATGCGATCGCGCAGGGCCCGGTCTACGCGCATGAAATTTCCTATCCGGTGGCGCTCAAGATCCTGAACGCGGAGATCGCGCACAAGTCCGACGTGGGCGGGGTGGTGCTGGGAATATCCAGCCGCCGGGATTTCGAAAGCAGGGCAAAATCGCTGGCGAAGCAAGGCGAGCCCCTGCTGGTCCAGCGCATGGAGACGGGGCTCGCGGAAGCGATCGTCGGCTACCGCGACGATCCGGTGGTCGGGCCGCTGGTGATGGTAGGCGCGGGCGGAAAATTCGCGGAACTCTACAATGACGCGGTATTGCGTCCCGCGCCGGTCAGCGAAGCCGAGGCGCTCGGGATGATCGGGCGCGTGAAGGGTTTCGCGGCGCTGCGCGGTTATCGCCGCCTGCCGCCGGGCGATTTGCGGGCGCTGGCGCGGGCGGTGGCGGCGATGTCGCGGCTGGCGCTGCTTGCCGGGCGGCCGGTGCGCGAGGCCGAGGCGAATCCGGTGATCGTGAAGGCGGATGGCGTGGTCGCGGTGGATGCGTTGGTCGTCATGAAGGAGGAATGATGCTGGGTTTCATCGGCCTGGGAGTGATGGGCGCGCCGATCTGCCGCAACCTGGCGGCGAAATCGGGCCAGGAAGTGCGCGCCTTCGACAGCGACCTGGAAGCGCTCGCGCAGCTGGACGAACCCGGGGTTTCGCCGGCCGAATCGATCCGCGACGTCGCCGAGCACGCCGACATCGTGTTCCTCTCGCTGCCCGGCAGCCCGCAGGTGAACGCGGTCTGCCTGGGCGCCGGCAGCCTGCTCACCTTCCTGAAGCCCGGCGGCCTGGTGGTGGACCTGTCCACCACGCCCGTCAGCCTCGCGCGCGACATCAGCGCGCGCTTCTCGGCGCGCGGCATACAGTTCGCGGATGCGCCCGTGGCGCGCACGCGCCAGGCGGCGGTGGAGGGCACGCTGTTGGCGATGGTGGGCGCCAACGAACAAGTGTTCGCACGCATCAAGCCGCTGCTGGAATGTTTTGCAAGCGACGTCACGCTGTGCGGCGGTCCGGGCGCCGGCCAGGCGATGAAGATCGTCAACAACATGGTGCTGTTCCAGAACGTGGTGGCGATCGCCGAGGCGCTGGCGCTGGTCGGTCACGCCGGCATCGACTCGGAGCTCGCGTTCGAGGTGCTCTCCAAGGGCTCGGCCGACAGCTTCGCGCTGCGCAACCACGGCATGAAGGCGATGCTGAAGGGCGACTACCCGGAGCGCGCCTTTTCCTCCGAGTACGCGCTCAAGGACATCCGCTACGCCCTGCGCCTCGCCGAGGAGGCCGGGCTGTTCCTGCACGGCGCCGACAACGCCAAGGAGATCATCAAGAAAGCGATCCGCGCCGGCTACGGCAAGGAGTATTTCCCGGCGCTCGCCAAGGTGATCGCGGGCAAGAAAAAGGGCGGCTGAAGGATGGGCCGCAGGGCATTTTCGCGCTGGCAGGCCGCCGGCACGCACCTGCTGATCAGCCTGGCGATCGCCGCGGCGATCGTCACTCTGATGCTCCTGCTCTGGTACCCGCAGCCGCTGTTCCAGGCAGCCGGCGGGCATGACCTGCTGTTCATCATGGTGGCGGTCGACGTCACGATCGGTCCGCTGTGCACGCTGGTGGTGTTCAAGGCCGGCAAGCGCGGCATGAAGTTCGACCTCGTGGTGATCGGCGTGCTGCAGCTCCTGGCGCTCGTGTACGGCTGCTACATCGTGGCGCTGGCACGGCCCGCCTTCATCGTCTTCGTCAAGGACCGGTTCGAGCTGGCGACGGCGGTGGACATCGCCGCCGACGAGCTTGCTGCAGCGAAGTATCCGGAATTCCGCTCGCTGCCCTGGACCGGGCCGCTGCTGGTCGCGGCCGACTTTCCCGCGGACCCTGCCGAGCGCCAGAAGCTGGTGAAGCTCGCGATGCTGGGCCTCGACCTGCAGAATTTTCCGCGCTATTTCGTGCCTTATGCGGCGCGCGCGAAGGAGGTGCTGGCCAGGGCCGTGACGGTGGCGAAATTGCGCGCAGACGAGCCGGTTACGGCCCGGGCGGTCGACGCGTACCTCGCCGAATCGGGCAGGAAGGAGGATGAGGTCCGCTGCCTGCTGCTGCGCACGCGCTTCGCCTGGGTCGCGGTGCTGGTGGATCCAAAGACCGCGCAGCCGGTGAAAATGCTGCTCGGCGAGAAAATCAGTTGACGTAAAATGGCGCCTCACTGAAGGAGAATCATCGTGACCATACGCATCGGCGACGAAGCACCCAATTTCACGGCTGAAACCACCGAGGGCAAGATCGACTTCCACCAGTGGATCGGCGACAAGTGGGCGATCCTGTTCTCGCACCCGAAGGATTTCACGCCCGTCTGCACCACCGAGCTGGGCTACATGGCGGGCCTCAAGCCCGAGTTCGACAAGCGCAACACCAGGATCATCGGCCTGTCCAACGACCCGGTGAGCGACCACGGCAAGTGGGCGGGGGACATCAAGGAAACCCAGGGCCACGCGGTCAACTACCCGGTGATCGGCGGCGAAGACCTGAAGGTGGCCAAGCTCTACGACATGATCCATCCGAATGCGGCCCCGGGTCCGCGCACCGCCGCCGACAACGCCACCATCCGCTCGGTGTTCATCATCGGGCCCGACAAGAAGGTGAAGGCCATGCTCGTCTACCCGATGAGCGCGGGACGCAACTTCGACGAGGTGCTGCGGCTGCTCGACGCGTTGCAGATGAACGCCAAGCACGGCGTCGCCACGCCGGTGAACTGGAAGCCCGGTCAGGACGTCATCATTCCGCCCTCGGTGTCGGACGAAGACGCGAAGAAGAAATTCCCGCAGGGCTTCAAGACGCTGAAGCCCTACCTGCGGACGGTGAAGCTGCCCGGCTAGTCGACGACGATATTCGCCTCGCGCGCGACCTTGCGCCACTTCTCGACGTCGGCACGCACATAGGCGTCGAAGTCCGCCTGGCTCATTTCCCAGACGTCCGCGCCCATGCTGCGGTAGCGCTCGCGCACGCCGCTGTTGCCGAGCGCTTTGCGCAGCGCGTCGTGCAGTTTTGCCACGATGGCGGGCGGGGTGCCCGCGGGCGCGAAGATGCCCGTATAGGTGCCGGCCTCATAGCCCTTGACGCCGGATTCATCGAGCGTCGGCACGTTGGGCAGCAGTGGCGAGCGCGTCAGCGACGTCACGGCGAGCGCTTTGATGCGTCCGCCGCGGATATGGTCGATCGACGCGGTGAGCTGGTCCATCATGGTTTCGACCTGGCTGCCGAGCAGGTCGGTGATTGCGGGGCCGCTGCCCTTGTAGGGGATGTGCAGCAGCGGCAGTTTCGCCTGGCGGATCAGCAGCTCGATGGCAAGATGGTTGGAAGAGCCGCTGCCGGCCGAAGCGATGCTGACCGGCGAGCCCTTCGTTTTCACGTAGGCGACGAATTCGGCGTAGGTCGCAACCGGCGTCTTGGGCGCCGCGGTGAGCACGATCGGCACGTACTGGATGGCGCCGACGGCGATGAAATCCTTCAGCGGGTCGTAGCTGATGGTCTTGAACACCGCCGGAGCGCTCGAAATGGTGCCGCTCGAACCCAGCAGCAGGGTATAGCCGTCGGGCGGCGATTTCGCGACCTGCCCCGAGCCGATGGTGCCGCCAGCGCCAGGGCGGTTGTCCACGATTACCTGTTGGCCTAGTGCTTCGCCGAGCGCCGGGGCGACGGTGCGCGCCGTGATGTCGACGTTGCCGCTCGGCGGCCACGGCACCACGATATGCACCGGGCGATTGGGAAATTCTTGCGCTGCAGCATCGAGGATGCATCCCACGCAAAGTAAGAATGTCGTCAGAAAGCTGGCAAACCGGAACAGGTAGGTCATTTTCTCTCCTCGCTCGAAGCGCATAATAGGCGAACAAGAAGAATATCAATCGTCCCTATCAAGGAGGCACGCATGGCCAGGCTAGAAGTCAATGGCAAGTCCCTTAACGTCGACGCGGATCCGAGCACACCGCTGCTCTGGGTGATCCGCGACACGCTCGGCATGACCGGCACGAAGTTCGGCTGCGGCGCGCAGTTGTGCGGCGCCTGCACCGTTCACCTCGACGGCAAGCCGGTGCGCTCCTGCGGCACGCCGCTGTCGGCGGCGCTCGGCAAGAAGGTCACCACCATCGAGGGCGTCACCGCCTCCGCGGCCGGCAAGAAGGTGCAGGCCGCCTGGGCCGAACTTGACGTGCCGCAATGCGGCTACTGTCAATCCGGGCAGATCATGAGCGCGACTGCGCTGCTCACCGAGAAGCCCACGCCTACCGACGCAGACATCGACAGTGCCATGGCGGGCAACATCTGCCGCTGTGGAACCTATCCGCGCATTCGCGCGGCGATCCACAAAGCCGCGAAGGGGGCCTGATCATGAGCCAGCTCAAGAACCCGACCCGCCGCAAGTTCATGCAATCCAGCGCCGCCGCGGGCGGCGCCCTCGTCATCGGCGTTTCGCTGCCCGGCTTCGTGCGCAACGCACAGGCCGCCACCGACTCCGTGATGAACGCCTGGATCCGCATCGGCAGCGATAACAGCGTCACCATCCTCTGCGCGCGCTCCGAAATGGGCCAGGGCGTGGCGGTGGCGTTGCCGACGCTGGTCGCCGAGGAGCTCGAAGTCGATATCCACAAGGTCAAGGTCGACTTTGCGCCGCCGGGCGAGGACTACATCAACTCCATGCTGGGCGGCCAGATCACCGGCGGCTCGACTTCCGTGCGCGACGGCTGGGTGAAACTGCGCGAAGGAGGCGCGAAAGCGCGCGTGATGCTGACGGAGGCTGCGGCGCAGAAATGGGGCGTCGATGCTTCCAAGTGCACGGCCGCCAACGGCATGATCATGGGCCCGGGCGGCAAGAAGGCGACCTACGGCTCGCTCGCGGAAGCCGCGTCGAAACTGACGCCGCCGAAGGAAGTGGCGCTGAAGGATCCGTCGAAGTGGCGCTATGTCGGCAAGCCGATGAAGCGCCTGGATACGGCGGCCAAGATCTCCGGCAAGGCCACGTTCGGCATCGATGTGAAGCTGCCCGGCATGCTGTACGCCTCGCTGGCGCAGTGCCCGGTGATCGGCGGCAAGGCGACGGCGGTGGACGACGCGAAGGCGAAGTCCATGCCCGGCGTGAAGCACGTCGTGAAGATCACCGATGGCGTGGCCGTGGTGGCCGACAGCTGGTGGCAGGCGAAGCAGGCGCGCGACGCGCTCAACATCACCTGGGACGAGGGTCCGGGCAAGTCGGTCAGCACCGAGGGCGTGTTCAAAGGCCTCGCTGCGGCGATGTCCAACAAGTCCGCCAGCATCAAGCAGCAAGGCGACGTTGCGGGCGCGATGAAGTCCGCCGCCAAGACGGTCGAGGCGACCTACGAGATGCCGTTCCTGTCGCACTCGCCGCTGGAGCCGATGAACTTCACCGCCGACGTGCGCAAGGATTCGGCGCTGCTGATCGGCTCGATCCAGTTCCAGCAGTTGGCGATGGGCATGGCGGCCGCAATCACCGGCCTGAAGCCCGAGCAGATCACCATCAAGACCACCTACCTGGGCGGCGGCTTCGGCCGGCGCATCGACTGCGACTACTTCGCGCAGGCGGTGGAAATCTCGAAGGCGATCGGCGCACCGGTGAAGCTGATCTGGACGCGCGAAGACGACATGACGCACGACTTCTACCGCCCGGCAAGCCTTACGCAGATGTCGGCCGGCCTGGATGCGAGCGGCATGCCGACGGCGCTGTCGTTCAAGATGAGTTCGCCTTCGGTGACCTCGCGCCTGTTCCCGCCGCTCGTCAAGGACGGCGTGGACCCGCTGATGACCGAGGCGATCCTCGTTCCCTACGACATTCCGAACCAGTCGGTCGGCACGGTGATCCACGACACGGGGCTCAGGGTCGGCTACCTGCGCTCGGTGTCGCACGCGCTCAACGTGTTCGCCAACGAGTCGTTCATCGACGAGATGGCGGCCGCCGCCGGCAAGGATCCGTACCAGTACCGGATGTCGCTGCTCTCCAAGCAGCCGCGTTTCGCCAACGTGCTGAAGCTGGCCGCCGACAAGGCGGGCTGGGGCAAGCCGCTGCCGAAGGGCCGTGCGCGCGGCATCGGCCTCATGGAAGGGTACGAGACCTACATGGCGCAAGTGGTCGAGGCATCGGTGGACGGCGGCAAGATCAAGGTGCACCGCGTGGTGGTGGCGGTGGACCTCGGCCAGATGGTCAATCCGAACATCGTGCGGCAGCAGCTCGAGTCG
>DATJYN010000111.1:0-5617 GCA_035499575.1 Burkholderiales bacterium
GCCTCCGGGGTCACGCGCTTGGCGCCGAGCTGCATGCGCGCCATGTCGTCGGGCGTGTTGACGATGAAGAACAGCAGGAAGGTGAGCAGGTTGACCCCGACCAGGATCGGGATCGCATACAGCAGCCTGCGGACGATGTAGGCGAACATCTATGCCGCCGGCCTGGCCGCCATCCGCTCGCGGCGGCGGTAGAGGCGCAGCGCCGGCACGATCGACAGCGCGAGCGCCAGGAAAACCAGCAGCACGGGCCAGAACACCGGCCTGTTCCACTCCCGGCGCAGCGCTTCCCGCCTCACCGGGTCCACCTTCAGGTACTTGAGCTTGTTGTCCGAGATCTCGTTCACTTTGGCGTTGCCGAGCCAGCTGTGGAACAGCGCGAAGTTCTTTGGATGGTAGCCGCCCAGCCAGGGCGCGTCGTGGCGGAAGATCTCCGTCATGCGGTCGATGATCTGCTGCCGCTCGGGTCCGTTGGGCATGTTGCGCATCCGCTCGAACAGCGCGTCGAATTCCGGATTGGCATAGTTGGACGCGTTTTCGCCGCCATATTTGGCGCGGCTCTGCGGGCCGTGCAGCAGGAACATGAAGTTCTCGGGATCGGGGTAATCGGCGCTCCAGCCGACGATGAACAGCTGCGTGCTGCCCTTGCGCAGCTTTTCCTGGAAGCGGTTCCAGTCGGTCTGGCGCGGCTCGAACTGCACCGAGAGCTTGGCGAACTGCTTGCGCCACCAGTCGATGACCGACTTGTCGCCCGGGCCGCGCTGCGTGGTGTCCAGGTAGAGCACCAGCGGCTGCCCGGTTTTCGCGTCGCGGCCGTCCGGATAGCCCGCCTCGGCCAACAGCTTCTTCGCCGTCTCGATCGGCCGCCGGTGCGCCTTGCCGTCCTTCCAAACGTGCGTCACCGGGTTGATGCTCCCGGCGCCCTCGCGGAAGCCGAAAATGCCCGGCGCGAGCGGGCTTTGCGAAGGCACGCCGCGCCCATTGGCGAATATCGAGAGGTACTCCTCCCAATCCACCGCGATGGCGAGCGCCTGGCGCAGCTTGCGGGCGCGCTCGGCCGCGGCTCCGCCCCGCGATCCGCCCACCACCGGGTCGAGCCAGTTCACGCCCAGGTAGAAGATGCTGGGCGCGATGGTCGTATCCAGCCGGATGCCCTTCGCTTCCATTTCCGGGCTGAGGCCCGCTTCGCCGCCCAGGGAAACGCGCACCGCCTGGTCGAAATTCTCCGAGCCGATGCCGGAGAGATCGTAGTAGCCCTGCAGGAACTTGTTCCACAGCGGGATGGCTTCCTTCTCCCGCGTATAGACGGCCTTGTCGAGGAAAGGCATCCGCTTGCCGGCGTCGGCCAGCAAGCCGCGCGCCGCGTCTCCCGGTTCGCCCTCGGACGGATAGGGTTCGCCGCGGAAGTTCGGATTGCGCGCAAGCACCATGCGCGCGTTCGGATCGTTCTCCGAAAGCATGAATGCCCCCGTGCCCACGGGCCACCAGTCCAGCGTGAAGTTTTTCTCTGCCATGCCCGGCTGGTGGAAGAACTTGTCGGCTTCCCAGGGCATGGGCGCGAAGAAAGGCATCGCCAGCCAGTACACGAATTGCGGATAGCGTCCCTTCAGGGTCACGCGGTAGCTGTGCTCGTCCAGCCGCGTGACGCCCTCCAGGTCGTAGGCGCGCAAATCGAGCCATGCGCCCGGCTTCGACGCGGCCTTCAGGCGCTCCGAGTATTCCTTCAGGCCGACGATGTATTCCGACATCAGGCCGAAGACCGGCGAATTGAACTGCGGGTGTGCGAGCCGCTTGATCTCGTAGATGTAATCGTCGGCCGTAAGTTCGCGCGTGCCCAGCGGCAAGTCGTAGGGACTCTTCAGTCCTGCTATGTTTTTTCGATCCAGGGAGAGATTCCCGGCAACGAATGCCGGATGCGGCTGGTAGCGGATGCCGGGCTTGATGTGGATGTCGTAGACGCTGTAGGTCGCGCCGCCCTTTTCCACGAAGCGCGGCCGCGGTATCTCGGTTGCGGTGAGCGGAATGAGCTCGTAGGGCCGCTTCAGGTAGTGGTACTGCAGCGGCGGCTCATAGACCTGCCGCGTGAACAGCGCTTCGTCCGATGCATAGGACTGTGCCGGGTCCAGGTGCTTGGGCACCTCCGGGAACACCGAGTACAGGATGTTCTGCCCCCGCTCCGCCGCCGGATAGGGATCGTTCCATACCTCTCCGCAGCCGGCGAGTAGAGCGAGCATCATCAGCAGCGCACGCATGCCGGAAAGTATAATGGCCGTATGGCATTTCTCTCCGGCAGGAAGATCCTGGTCACGGGATTGCTCAGCAACCGTTCGATCGCCTACGGCATCGCGAAGGCGCTGCGGCGCGAAGGTGCCGAACTCGCCTTCACCTACGTCGGCGAACGCTTCAAGGACCGCGTCGGCGGCCTCGCCAAAGAGTTCGGCTCGGACCTGGTGCTGCCCTGCGACGTCGCCAGCGATGCCGAAATCGCCGCTGCGTTCGAGTCGCTCAAGGCGCGCTGGGGAGCCCTGGATGGGCTGGTGCACGCCATCGGCTTCGCGCCGCGCGAGGCGATTGCCGGCGAGTTCTTGGACGGGCTGTCGCGCGAAGGCTTCCGCATCGCGCACGACATTTCCGCCTACAGTTTTCCAGCGCTCGCCAAGGCGGCGCTGCCGCTGATGGAGGGCCGCGCCGGCGCGCTGCTCACGCTGACCTACCTCGGCGCCGACCGCGTGGTGCCGAACTACAACACCATGGGGCTCGCCAAGGCGAGCCTGGAGGCGTCGGTGCGCTACCTGGCGGCCAACCTGGGGCCGAAAGGCATCCGCGTGAACGCGGTTTCGGCCGGACCGATCAAGACCCTGGCGGCCTCGGGCATCGCCGGCTTCAGCCGCATCCTCAAGTTCGTGGAGGACAACGCGCCGATGCGGCGCAACGTGACCATCGACCAGGTCGGCGATGCGGCGGCGTTCCTGCTATCGGATCTCGCTGCGGGCATCACCGGCGAAGTGGTGATGGTCGACGGCGGCTTCAGCCGCGTCGTCGGCGGTATTGCCGGGCCAACGACTACTTAGAGTCCGGCTCGAGCGGCCTGATGTTGATCTTCGCCTTCGCGCGCAGGCCGGAGACATAGGCGTCGAGTTGCGTGGCGCCCGCCTGCCGGTCGTAGCGCGACTGGTCCTCCGCGGCCAGCGGCCCCGTCTTCGGCTCGGGCGGGACCACCTTGCTGATCCGGTAGAGCACGTATCCTTCGTCGCCGCGCTGGACGCCAACATAGGCGGGCAGCTTCGCGGCGTCGGCGGCCATGACCTTGCGCAGCGCCATCTGCGGCAGGCCCTGCGATTCCTGGCGCGACACCGCCTTCGCGGGGGTCCAGGTCAGGCCGGCCTCGCCGCCCTTGGCAAGCACCGCAAGCTTTTCCTCACCTTCCTTGCGCGCCAATGCCGCGGCTTCGCGGCGCGCCAGCTTGCCTTCGATATCGGCCCTGACCTCCTCCATCGGCCGCTGCGCCTCCGGTTGGTATTCCGCTACTCGCGCCGCCACCAGCACGCCCGGGGATACTTCCACCGCATCCGTATTGCGCCGCTGCTTGATGGAATCCTGCGAGAACAGCGCCGCCAGCAGCTTCGGGTTGGCGAGCGGCCCGATGTCTCCCGGCGCCTGCCGGCTGAACCAGCCGGTGCTCTCGATCTTCAGCTTGTAGCGTTCGGCCGCGGGCTTGAGGCTGTCGGATTGCTCGTAGACCAGGTTGTTGAAGCTCTCCGCGGCCTCGGCGAATTTCTTGGCGCCCTTTTGCTTGACGATGTCGGCGGCAAGCTCCTTGCGGGCGTCCTCCAGCGAGCGCGTCTTGCCGGGCTGCACCGCCGTCACGCGCACCACGTGGTAGCCGAACTCGGATTTCACGACATCGGCGAATTCATTCGGCTTGGTCTTGAAGATCGCATCCTCCAGCGCCTTGCTGGCGAGTCCGCCGCGCGGGTTCATGCCCAGGTCCCCGCCGTTCGCTGCGGAGCCCGTGTCCTGCGAGTACTTCTTCGCCAGTTCGGCGAATCCCTGCGGGTTCTTGCGCGCCTCGGCGAGCAGCTTTTCCGCCTCTTCCCTGGTCGCCACCAGTATGTGGCTCGCGCGGCGCTGCTCGGGCACGCCCAGTTCCGCCGCCTTCGCCTCATAGGCCTTCCTGATCTCCTCTTCGCTCGCGCCTTCGGCCTGGCCGAGCGCCTCCGCCGACAGCACGAGATATTCGGCGCGCACGCGCGCCGGCACCCGGTAGTCCGCGAGGTGCGACTCGTAGTAGGCCTTGATGGCGGCTTCGTCCGGCTTGACGCGCGCAAGGTAGGCCTCGGACGGCAGAAATGCTTCGGCGACTTCGCGCTTCTCGCCTTCGATGGCGGCCAGGCGGGCGACCACAGTGCGCGGCTCCATCGCGCTGCTGCCGATCGCGCTGGCGAGGCGCGCCGCCGGGATCTCGAGCCGCAGCTTCATGACGTTGCCCTCATCCGACATCCCGATCGCCCGCAGGTAGTTCGCGTAGCGCTCGGCCGAGAACTTGCCCCCCTCCTGGAATTCGGGCGCCGCGAGGATGCCGGCAACCACCTCTTCCTTGGACAGGGTGAGGTGGTCGTTGACCACTTCGTTGGTCATCAGGCGCTGGGCGATCAGGTTTTCGAGGATCGCGAGGCGCATCTCCGGCGTGTCCAGCATCGCGAGGTCGGCGTCGGCGCCGAGCATGCGGCGCAGGCGGTCCTGCTGGCGGCGCGTCTCATCGCCGAATTCACGCATGGTCACCGGCGTGCCGTCGACGCTAGCCGCGTCGGATGAGCTGCGGGTGGCGCGCGTGTAGGACTCCACGCCGAAAAATGCGAACGGCAGGATGGTCAGGCCGAGAACGATCTGCAGGTAGCGCTTGTGCTTGGCGACAAAATCGAACATGGAATATCCGGGATTAGGCGTTGGCGGAGCGGACGGGACTCGAACCCGCGACCCCCGGCGTGACAGGCCGGTATTCTAACCAACTGAACTACCGCTCCTAAATTCGGCTCTGGTGGGTGCTGACGGGATCGAACCGCCGACATTCGCCGTGTAAGAGCGACGCTCTACCAGCTGAGCTAAGCACCCAAAAGGGGCGCTAGTTTATTGCATCCTTCAATGCTTTGCCAGCGCGAAACTTGGGGACGCGCGCCGCTGCAATCTTGAGCGCTTGGCCGGTGCGCGGGTTGCGGCCTTCGCGGGCTTTGCGCTTGCCCACGTAGAAGCTGCCGAAGCCGACCAGGGTCACCATTTCGCCCTTCTTGAGGCTGGTCTTGACCGCGCTCACCAGCGCATCCAAGGCCCGTTCAGCCGCCGATTTCGATACCTCGGCCGCCTGTGCGATCTGCTCGATCATGTCAGCCTTGTTCATGCCGGCGCTCTAGTGCTTGACAGCCGCAGGCGCACCCGGTTTTTCCTCCGCGGGCGGCAATGGGGTGGCTGCCACGGCGTCGGGCAGCGGCTGCGGCTGGTGCTCCAGCGCCACCTCGAGCACCTTGTCGATCCACTTCACCGGGATGATTTCCAGCTTGTTCTTGACGTTGTCCGGGATCTCGACCAGGTCCTTCACGTTCTCGTCCGGGATCATCACGGTCTT
>DATJYN010000112.1:0-43498 GCA_035499575.1 Burkholderiales bacterium
AGTTTTTCGATCAGGTAGTGCGCCCGCCCGCCGCCTTCGCGTTCGAGCACTGCTTCGAGCGCATCGAGCCACTCCTGGGTTTCCAGGCTGTCGGGATCGTTTGCCGCGGGCTGTTGCGGGACGGCGGACATAGCTTCCTCCTGCGTAATCTCTTGTAGAGAGCAATCGGATGTAAGTCGGATATAAATGCGGGGGTAATTTATAGTATGCCATGCCCGCAACATTGATCGACGGAAAATCGCTCGCGGCGGAGTTGCGAAACTCGCTGAAATCCGCGGTCGCATCGCTCGCGGCCCGCGGCGCGCGGCCGGGGCTGGCCGCGATACTCGCCGGAGACGACCCGGCATCCCGCGTCTACGTCCGCAACAAGGTGCGCGCCTGCGAGGCAGCCGGCGTGCACTCGGAGGTGCACGAATTTCCCGGCGACGTCGCCGAAGCCGCGCTGCTGCAATGCGTCGCCCGGCTGAACGCCGACCGCGCAGTGCATGGGATCCTGGTGCAACTGCCGCTGCCAAAGCAGATCGATGCGCAGCGCGTGCTCGCCGCCGTTTCCCCGGCGAAGGACGTGGACGGCTTTCACGCCGTCAACCTGGGGGCGCTGGTGCAGGGACGGGCCGGCTTCGTGCCCGGCACGCCGGCCGGCGTGATGCGCCTGCTGGAGCACGCGGGCGTGCCGCTCGCCGGCAAGCAGGCGACCATCGTCGGCCGCTCGACCATCGTCGGCAAGCCGCTCGCGCTGCTGCTCTTGCAAAAAGACGCGACCGTCACCATCTGCCATTCAAAGACGCCGCAGCTCGCGTCGGTGACCCGGCAGGCGGACGTCCTGGTCGCCGCGGCGGGGCGGGCGAAACTCATTACCGCGGACATGGTCAAACACGGCGCCTGCGTCATCGACGTCGGCATCAACAGAGCGGGCGACGGCAAGCTGGTCGGCGACGTGGACTTTGCCGCGGTGAAGGAAATCGCCGGCAGCATCACGCCGGTGCCGGGCGGCGTCGGACCGATGACCGTCGCCATGATGATCGTCAACGCGGTACGCGCTGCGGAGCTATCGATTGGAAAATCCGTTGGATAATCCCTTGCTCGATTTTTCCGGCTTGCCGCGCTTCGCGGACATCAAACCGGATCACGTCGCACCCGCCGTCGACCGGCTCCTCTCGGACGCGCGCGCGGCCATGCGCCTTGCCGAGGAAGCGCCGGCGACCTGGCAGGCCTTCGTGCAGCCGCTGGAAAATGCCACCGAGCGCCTGTCGCGCGCCTGGGGCCAGGTAGAGCACCTGCACGGGGTCCTCGACAGCCCGCCGCTGCGCGAGGCCTACAACGCGGCCCTGCCTAAGATCACGCAGTTCTGGACCGAACTCGGCCAGAACCAGCGCCTGTTCGAAAAGTATCGCGCGCTCAAATCCTCGCCGGAATTCGCGCAGCTCACGCCTGCGCGCAGGAAGCTGGTCGACAATGCACTGCGCGATTTCCGCCTCGGCGGCGCCGAACTGCCGCCCGCACTGAAGCCGCGATACGCGGCGATCCAGGACGAGCTTGCCTCGCTGTCGGCGAAATTCTCCGAGAACGTGCTGGACGCGACCAACGCGTACTCGCTGCTGGTCGAGGACGAGAAGCGGCTCGCAGGCATTCCGGCCGGCGATCTGCAGGCGGCGCGTGAAGCAGCGCAGAAAGACGGCAAGCCAGGCTGGAAATTCAACCTGCAGATGCCCTACTACTTGCCGGTGATGCAGTACGCCGACGACCGTTCGCTGCGCGAAACGCTCTACCGCGAGAGCGCGACGCGCGCCTCCGAATTCGGCAGGCGTGAGTGGGACAACACGCCGCTGATCGGCCGCATCCTGAAGCTTCGCAAAGAGGATGCGACGCTGCTTGGTTACCCGAATTTCGCCGAAGTGTCGCTGGTGCCGAAGATGGCACAGGCGCCGCGGCAGGTGCTCGAATTCCTGCGCGACCTGGCGCGGCGCGCGCGTCCATTCGCCGAACGCGACCTGGAGGAATTGCGGGCCTTCTCCGCCGGTGAGCTGAAGATCGGCAAGCTCGAATCCTGGGACATCGCCTACGCCTCCGAAAAATTGCGCGCGCAGCGCTACGCGTTCTCCGACCAGGAGGTGAAGCAGTACTTCCCCGAAACGCAGGTCCTGCCCGGGATGTTCGACCTGGTGCAGAAGCTGTACCAGATAAGAATCTCGGAACAACAGGCCGCCACCTGGCACGACGACGTGCGCTTCTTCGACATCCGCAACGCGGGCGACGAACTGATCGGGCGTTTCTACGTCGATCTCTATGCGCGCGACACGAAGCGCGGCGGCGCCTGGATGGACGGCGCCATCTCCCGCCGGCGCCTGGAAGCCGGTATCCAGGTTCCGGTCGCATACCTGAACTGCAATTTCTCCGGACCGGTGGGCGGCAAGCCGGCCCTGTTCACGCACGACGACGTGATCACGCTGTTCCACGAATTCGGCCACGGGCTTCACCACCTGCTCACGCGCATCGAGGACCTCGGCGTCGCCGGGATCAACGGCGTCGAATGGGACGCGGTCGAGCTGCCGAGCCAGTTCATGGAAAACTTCTGCTGGGAGTGGGAAGTGCTGCAGAAGATGACCCGCCACGTGGATAGCGGCGCGCCGCTGCCGCGTGCGCTGTTCGACAAAATGCTGGCGGCAAAAAATTTCCAGTCGGGCCTGGCAACGCTGCGCCAGATCGAGTTCTCGCTCTTCGACATGCGCCTGCATTCGGAATTCGATCCGGATTCAGGCCGCGCGGTGCTCGATCTGCTGGACGAAGTGCGGCGCGAAGTGGCGGTGCTGGTGCCGCCCGCATGGAACCGCTTCCCGAACAGCTTTTCGCATATCTTCGCGGGCGGTTACGCCGCGGGCTACTACAGCTACAAGTGGGCCGAGGTGCTGTCGGCGGACGCCTACAGCCTGTTCGAAGAAAAAGGCGTGCTGAACCCGGACGCGGGCCGCCGCTTCCGCGACGAGATCCTCGCGGTCGGGGGCAGCCGGCCGGCGGCGGAATCGTTCCGCGCCTTCCGCGGCCGCGAGCCGAGCGTCGACGCCCTGCTCAGGCACAGTGGTATGATTCCCGCATGATTTTGCGGGCTTTTTTCGTACTCCTGTGCTTCTCTGCCGGGGTCGTCCAGGCGCAGCAATATCGCTGGACAGACGATAAGGGCAATGTCCGTTATACAGGCACCCCTCCTCCCGCCGGCGCCAAGAATGTCCAGAAACTCGATACTGCCGCAGCGACGGATGCGCCCGCCGAGCAGGTGCCGTTCGAGGTTGCGCGCCTGCAAAAAGACTTCCCGGTCACGCTCTACACGGCTCCCAGCTGCAAGGAGGGCTGCGACATGGCGCGCGGCGCCCTCAACAAGCGCGGCGTGCCTTTCAAGGAAGTACAGGTGTGGAATCCCGAAACGGCCGACCAGCTTAAGCAGGTTTCCGCTGCAGCGGAGGTACCCACGCTGGTAGTCGGCCGCTACGTGCAGCGCGGGTTCGAGCAAGGCGGCTACGACGAGCTCCTCGACAGCGCTGGCTACCCCAAGGCCGGGCAAGTGCCGCCGCGCTCGCAGAAAGCGCCAGCGCCTCCCGAAGGCTATGTCGCGGCCGATGAATCGAAGAAGCCGGCGCAGTCGCCCAATCCGGTTGCACCGCAAAAAGCCGGTCCCTACGACACGAGCGGCCTCACCGGTCCAGCGCCCAAGACCGGACAGTACGGCGTCCCCGCCGAAGCAAAGTAGTCCCCCGTCGCAAGATGAAACTTGCGACATGGAACGTCAATTCCCTCAAGGTGCGCCTGCCGCAGCTGACGGATTGGCTCGCGCAAGCGAAACCGGATGTCGTGTGCCTGCAAGAACTCAAGCTCGAAGATCCCAAGTTTCCCCGCGCCGAACTCGAGGCCGCCGGCTACCAGGCGGCGTTTTCCGGGCAGAAAACCTATAACGGCGTCGCGATCGTTTCGCGCTCTCCGCTGGCGGACGTCTGCGCCGGAATACCCGGCTTTGCTGACGAACAAAAGCGCGTCATCGCCGCCACGACCGCGGGGCTGCGAATGATCTGCGTCTACTGCCCCAACGGGCAGGCGGTGGGCTCGGAGAAGTACGACTACAAGCTGCGCTGGTTCGCGGCATTGAAGGATTACCTGGCGGAGGAACTGAAGCGCCATTCGCGGATTGCGGTCGCGGGCGACTTCAATGTCGCGCCGGAAGATCGCGACGTGCACGACCCGAAGGCCTGGGAGGGGCAGGTGCACGTGTCCGAACCCGAGCGCGCAGCCTGGCGGGCGCTGCTCGGACTCGGGCTCAAGGATACCTTCCGGCTGTTCGAACAGCCGGAGAAAATTTACTCCTGGTGGGACTACCGGATGCTGGGCTTTCGCCGCAACGCCGGCCTGCGGATAGACCAGATCCTGGTTTCCCCGGCGCTGGAGAAGGCCTGCGTCGCCTGCGTCATCGACAAAGCGCCGCGCAAGCTGGAACGCCCCTCCGATCACGCGCCGGTGATCGCGGAGTTCACCTAGTCGATCTGCTGGTACGCCGGCAGGGTGAGGAATTCGACGTAATCGCCGGCGGTGATTTTCTCGAACAGTTTCGCGCCGTCTTCGTATTTGCCCGCGCGCCACGCTTCTTCGCCCAGATAGGCGCGCACCTTCGGCAGTTCTTCCTTCAGCAACTGGTGGAACAAGTCCACCGTCACCTTGCGGCCGTCGTCGAGCACGCCCTTGGGCGAGCGGATCCACTGCCAGATCTGCGAGCGCGAAATTTCCGCCGTGGCGGCATCCTCCATCAGGTTGAACACCGGCACGCAGCCGTTGCCCGCAAGCCAGGCACCGAGGTACTGGATGCCGACCGAGATGTTGTTGCGCACGCCGGCTTCGCTGATCGGCGCCGACGGCTTGAAGTCGAGCAGGTCCTTCGCCGCCACGCTCACGTCGGGCCGCTGCTTGCCGTACTGGTTCGCTTGCGGCATGTGCTTGTCGAAGATTTCCTTCGCGATCGGCACCAGCGCCGGATGCGCCACCCAGGTGCCGTCGCAGCCGTCGGTCACCTCGCGCAGCTTGTCCTGGCGCACCTTCTCCATCGCCGCTTCGTTCGCGGCGGGATCATTCTTGATCGGGATCTGCGCGGCCATGCCGCCCATCGCCGGTGCGCCGCGCTTGTGGCAGGTTTTCACCAGCAGCAGCGCGTAGCTGCGCATGAACGGCGAGGTCATGGTGACCTGGGAACGGTCGGCCAGGCAGAAGTCCTTGTTGGCGCGGAATTTCTTGATGCAGGAAAAGATGTAGTCCCAGCGGCCGATGTTCAGCCCCGCCGAGTGGTCCTTGAGCTCCCAGAGGAACTCCTCCATTTCGAACGCAGCGACCACGGTTTCGATGAGGCAGGTCCCCTTGATGGTGCCGTGCGGGATGCCCAGTTCCCTCTGCGCCAGCGTGAAGATGTCGTTCCACAGCCTCACTTCCAGGTGCGATTCCATCTTCGGCAGGTATAAATACGGCCCGCTGCCGCGCGCCATCAGTTCCTTCGCGTTGTGGAAGAAGAAGAGCGCGAAATCGAAGATGCCGCCGGACACCACCTTGCCGTCGACGGTGACGTGCTTCTCGTCCAGGTGCCAGCCGCGCGGGCGCGGCAGCAGCACCGCCGTCTTGTCGTTCAGCTTGTAGCGCTTGCCGCCCTGTTCCAGCGTGATCGTGCGGCGCGCGGCATCGCGCAGGTTGATCTGCCCGTCGATCATGTTGAACCAGGTCGGGCAGTTGGCGTCCTCGAAATCCGCCATGAAGGTGGACGCGCCGCAATTGAGCGCGTTGATCACCATCTTGCGGTCGGTCGGGCCGGTGATCTCGACGCGCCGGTCGAGCAGGTCCTTCGGCTGCGGCGCGATCTGCCATTCGGCGTCGCGGATTGCCTTCGTCTCCGGCAGGAAATCCGGCAGCTTGCCGGCGTCGAATTCCTTCTGCCTGGCAGTGCGCCTTACGAGAAGCTCTTGGCGGCGCGCCTCGAAATGCCGGTGCAGTTTCGCGACGAATGCGAGCGCTTCGGGCGTCAGGATCGAAGCGAACTCGGACGTGAGGGGCGCGGAGATCTGCACGCCGTCAGGGAGCGGATTGGATCGATTCACGGCGGGAAAACTCTCTTGACGAAGGAAGCGGAATTTTACGGTCCGGGATGACGCACCGCAACATGAAATCTTGGCGCGGCGTGCTGCGGTGCCCGATTGCAGTGAAAAATCGACGGGAGTAGTCTCGCCTCCCGTCTTGCGGGTTTGGATTTCACAATATGAAAAAGCCTCTCAACATCCTGATCTTCGGCGCTTCCTATGGATCCCTGCTCGCCACCAAGCTGGTGCTCGCCGGCCACAACGCAAAAATGGTCTGCACGCCGGCGGAGGCCGAACTGTTCAACGAGGCAGGCGCGATCGTGCGCATGCCGATCAAAGGCCGCGAAGGGCTGGTCGAAGTCCACTCGCGCAAGCTGCCGGGCAAGCTGAGCGCCTGCACGCCTGCGGAGGCAAGCCCTGCGGGCCATGACCTGGTGGTGCTCGGCATGCAGGAGCCGCAGTACCGCTCGCCCGGCGTGCGCGAGCTGCTCGATGCAGTGGCGAAGGCAAAGCTGCCCTGCATGTCGATCATGAACATTCCGCCGCTGCCGTATCTCGCCCGCCTGCCCGGTGTCGATCCGAGTTCCTGCAGGGTGTGCTACGCCGACGCCGCGCTGTGGGACGGCTTCGATCCGAAACTGATGACGCTATGCAGCCCGGATCCGCAGGCGTTCCGGCCCCCGGAGGAAAAGGTGAACGTGCTGCAGGTGCGGCTGCCGACCAATTTCAAGTCGGCGCGCTTCGTCTCGGACGCACACACCGCGATCCTGCGCCGGCTGGAGGCGGACATCGAGGCGGCGCGCTTTGACGGCGTCGAACTGCCGGTCAAACTCAAGGTGTACGACTCGGTGTTCGTACCACTCGCGAAATGGGCGATGCTGCTCACCGGCAACTATCGCTGCATCCAGAAGGACGGCGTCAGGCCGATCAAGGAAGCGGTGCACGCCGACCTGGAAACTTCGCGCCTGATTTACGACTGGGTGGCGAAGTTGTGCGTCGCCATCGGCGCGGACGAAAAGGACCTGGTCTCTTTCGAAAAATACGCGGCGGCAGCGCAGTCGCTGGTCACACCCTCTTCCGCTGCGCGGGCGGTCGCCGCCGGGGCGCTCTACATAGAGCGGACTGACCGGCTGGTGAAGGCGATCGGCGAGCAGAAAGGCATGCGTTCGCCGAGGGTGGATGAAATCGTCGCGATCGTGGACGCGCGGCTGGAAGCCAACTGGCGGGCCTCCAGGAAATAACTCAGTCGTCGGCCTCGCCGATGCCGAGTTCCTGGATTTTCCGGGTGATGGTGTTGCGGCCCATGCCGAGCAGGCTGGCCGCTTCGATCCTGCGGCCGCCGGTGCGAGCCAGGGCCTTCGAGATCAGCGACCGCTCGAACTGGCGCGACAACTGATCCAGCACGCCGGTTTCGCCGCGCGCCAGGCGCCGCTCCACTTCCTGTTCCAGCGCGGCGACCCAGTCGGCGGCAGGCGCCTGGCTGGCGCCCGCGGGTTCACTGCGAAACTCGGCCGGCAGGTCCGCCACGCCGACCGCCTGGCCCGGCGCCATGACCGTCAGCCAATGGCAGAGATTTTCCAGCTGGCGCACGTTGCCGGGGAAATCCATGCGCGAGATGTGAGCAAGCGCTTCGTCCGACAGGCGCTTGGGTTCTACGCTCAACTCCTTGCCGCTGCGCGCGAGAAAATGCCGCGCCAGCAGCGCAATGTCCTCGCGCCGCTCGCGCAGCGACGGGATGCGCACGCGAATCACGTTCAGGCGGTGGTAGAGGTCTTCGCGGAACGTGCCCTCGCGCACGCGGATATCGAGGTCCTGGTGCGTGGCCGCGATCACGCGCACATTCGCCTTCAGCTGCTGGTGGCCGCCGACGCGGTAGAAGGTGCCGTCCGACAATACTCGCAACAGGCGGGTCTGCAACTCGGCGGGCATATCGCCGATTTCGTCCAGGAACAGCGTGCCGCCCTCGGCCTGCTCGAAACGCCCGCGCCGCAATGCCTGGGCGCCGGTGAACGCGCCGCGCTCGTGGCCGAACAACTCCGATTCAAGCAGGTCCTTGGGCATCGCCGCGGTGTTGATCGCGACGAAAGGTCTGGCCGCGCGCGTGCTGTGCCGGTGCAACGCGCGCGCCACCAGTTCCTTGCCGGTGCCGGACTCGCCGGTAATCAGCACGGTGGCGCTCGACTGCGACAGCCGGCCGATGGCGCGAAAGACTTCCTGCATCGCCGGCGCCTGGCCGAGGATTTCCGGCACTTCGCCCACCGGCTCGAGCGCTGCCTGCTCGCGCTGGCTCTCATCCAGCGCGCGGCGGATCAGTTCGACCGCCTGGTCGACGTCGAACGGCTTGGGCAGGTATTCATAGGCGCCGCCCTGAAAAGCGGCGACGGCGGATTCGAGGTCGGAATACGCGGTCATCACGATAACGGGAACCGCAGGGTGCTTTTCCTTTACCTCCTGCAGCAGCTCGATGCCGGACTGGCCGGGCATGCGAATGTCGGAAATCAGTACCTGCGGCGCGCCGCCCGGCAGGGCATCGAGCGCCTCGCGCGCGGAAGAAAAGGAGTTGTAGGCAATCCCTTCCCGGCTCAGGGCCTTCTCGAATACCCAGCGGATGGAGCGGTCGTCGTCGACGATCCAGACCGGTTTCATGCCAATGGCAGCAATAGTGTGAATATGGTTCTTCCCGGGCGGCTGTCGAATTCGACCACGCCGCCGTGGTTTTGCACGTAGGTCTGCACAAGCGCGAGGCCGATGCCGCTGCCACCCTCCCTCCCCGAAACGAGGGGGTTGAAGACGCGGTCGCGGATATCCTCGGGCACGCCAGGCCCGTCATCGATCACTTGCAATTCCAATGCCAGCTTGTGGCGCTGTCGGGCGATGGTGACCTGGCGGGTAGTCCGGGTCCGCAGCACGATGGTCCCGCCCAGCCCCCCGTGCGCCCCGGATAGGAGCGCCTGGGCCGCGTTGCGGACGACATTCAGGACCGCCTGGATCAGCTGCTCTCGATCGCCGACCAGGTCCGGCACGCTGGGGTCATAATTCCGTAACACGGAAATGCCCTTCGGGAACTCAGCCTGCACCAGGCTGCGCACCCGCTCCAGCACCTCGTGGATGTTCACCTGTCCGAGTTGCACCGCGCGCCGCGGCGTCAACAGTCGGTCGAGCAGTACCTGCAGCCGGTCGGCCTCCTTGATGATGACCTGCGTGTATTCCCTGAGGTCGGGGCGCTCCAGTTCCCGTTCCAGCAACTGCGCGGAGCCGCGCAGGCCCCCCAGCGGGTTCTTGATCTCGTGCGCGAGGTTCCTCAGCAGCTCGCGCGTCGCCTCCTGCTGGTCGAGCAGGCGTTCCTCGCGCTCCAGGCGCAGCTGCTCCTGGATCGGCCTCAGCTCGACGAGCAGCGGCGTCCCGGGCGCGTCGATCGGCGCCACCAGGCACGACAGCGGCAGCGGCTCGCGCCCCGGCCGCTCGTAGCTCACCGTTTGTGCGCGGTAGCTCCAGTGCACCGCGAGCGCGTCCGCGAGCAGGCCCTCCAGCGTCTGGCTGTCAGTGAACAGGTCTGGAAACCGGTGCCCGGTCAGCGACCGGACGCCCGCGCCAAGCAGGTTTTCGGCCGCCTGGTTGGCGTAGCGCACCACGTAGGCGGTATCAAGCACCACGACGGCAGTGGCGAGCAGATCCAGCCCGGCATAGGCGGCCGCAAGAGGTAATTTCGGAGCCGCCATGATTGGGTCCGAGGAGTCGTCCGGCCCGGTCTCAGCGCGAAAGATTGGCGATCTCGCGCTTCAGCGCTTCGACATTCTTTTCGTGGACCTCGACCGTATCCTTGTAAGGCTGGATCCGCTCGAGCGCCTTGGCATAATTCCTCTCGTCGCCGGTACGGATCGCCTCCTGCTCGGAAAGTTTCTTCCGGGCATCCGCAAGCATCGCTTCTTCCTGGGTGAGTTCCTTCTCGATCGTTTCCTTCTGCTTGACCTTCGAGGAAGCGCGATCTGCCGCCGTTTCGCGCGGGAAATTGGCGGGTGATTTCGTCTTGGCCGCGGGTACCACGCTCACGCGCTCCTCGGAAACCACGCGGCATTCCTTGCCGGCCGTGTCTGACTTCTGATCGGTCAGCGTCGTCTTGCCGCTCGTGTCCTTGCAGTTCCAGAGCGTCTTGACCTGGGCGCACGCCGGGCCCGCGGCTGTCAGGCCGAGCGCCAGAACAAGCACTGCACCGATCCGCGGCATGGGTCAGAAATGGCCTGAATGGGACTCGCTAAGTCTATGCCACAAATAGGGTTTTTTCAATCTCGCGCCAATTGAAAAAGGACGGGCCGCAGCCCGTCCTTCCCTGGCGCATGCCTGCAGTACCGGCCTACGAGCTGTAGTACATGTCGAACTCGACCGGATGGGTGGTCATGCGGAAGCGCGTGACCTCGTCCATCTTGAGAGCGATGTACGACTCGATGAAATCCTCGTCGAACACGCCGCCCTTGGTAAGGAAGGCATGGTCTTTCTGGAGCGCCGCGCAGGCCTCGTCCAGCGACGAGCAGACCTGCGGCACCTTGGCAGCCTCTTCCGGCGGCAGGTGGTACAGATCCTTGTCGATCGGATCGCCCGGATGGATCTTGTTCGCCACGCCGTCCAGGCCCGCCATCAGCATCGCGGAGAACGCGAGGTAGGCGTTGGCGGTGGGATCCGGGAAGCGGACTTCCACGCGCCGCGCCTTGGGGCTCGACACGAACGGGATGCGGCAGGATGCCGACCGGTTCTTCGCCGAGTACGCGAGGTTGATCGGCGCCTCGAAGCCGGGCACCAGGCGCTTGTAGGAGTTGGTGCCGGGGTTGGTGATGGCGTTCAGCGCCTTGGCATGCTTGATGATGCCGCCGATGTAGTAGAGCGCGAAGTCCGACAGGCCCGCGTACTTGTCGCCCGCGAACAGGTTCTGGCCGCCCTTCCACACCGACTGGTGCACGTGCATGCCCGAGCCGTTGTCGCCGACGACGGGCTTCGGCATGAAGGTCGCGGTCTTGCCGTACGAAGCCGCAACGTTCCAGACCGTGTACTTGAGGATCTGCAGCCAGTCGGCGCGCTGCACCAGCGGCGCGAACTTGGTGCCGATCTCGCACTGACCGGGCGCGGCCACTTCGTGGTGGTGCACCTCGACTTCCACCCCCTGCTGCTCAAGCGCGAGGCACATCGCGTTGCGGATGTCCTGCAGCGTATCGGCAGGCGGCACCGGGAAGTAGCCGCCCTTGACCGGCGCGCGGTGTCCCATGTTGCCGGCTTCGTATTCGATCCCCGACGACCAGGGCGCTTCCTCGGACTTGATCTTCACCGAGGAGCCGGACATGTCCACGCTCCAGGTGACGCCGTCGAAAATGAAGAATTCGGGCTCGGGACCGAAGTAGGCGACGTCGCCGACCCCCGAGGACTTCAGGTAGGCCTCGGCGCGCTTGGCGATGCCGCGCGGGCAGCGGCTGTAGGGCTTGCCGTCGGCCGGCTCGACCACGTCGCAGCTGATGTTGAGCACCGCCTCGTCCGTGAACGGATCCATGCGCGCGGTGACCGGGTCCGGGAACAACAGCATGTCGGAGGCCTGGATGCCCTTCCAGCCGGCGATCGACGAGCCGTCGAACGCATGGCCGTCGGTGAATTTATCCTTGGTGAAGACTTTCGCCGGCACGGAGACGTGCTGTTCCTTGCCGCGCGTGTCGGTGAAGCGGATGTCGACGAACTTCACCTCCTTGTCCTTGATCATCTTCAATACGTCATCGGGCGTCATCGCCATTGCAAGTCTCCTGAACGGGTGAGTAGGTAGGACTGGCTGGACGCTCCAGCCGGACCCGCCACTTAGAGCAGAATCCATGCCAAACGCCCCTACCAAGGCCAGCCCCTCTCCTAGCCAAGGTGGTGCGATTCTAGCGGTTGAAAATGCACTTATCTAGTGCGGAGAGCGATCGCGATGCCCCTAAATGGGGCGAAAGCATCCGGAACCTATAATCCATGGCGTGGATGACATCAAACAGAGGGCCAGGGAGCGGGGCCAGGCAATGAAGCTTCCCTATGCGGGCGCCCTGCTGCCCGCCGAAGCGCACGCCCTCATGCGGAAGGGAGCGAAGCTGATAGATGTGCGCACCGACGCGGAACTCCATTACGTCGGTTCCGTGCCGGGCAGCGAAGCCATCGAATGGAATTCGATCGATGGCCAGCGCAATTCGAGCTTCCTGCGGCAGCTCGAGCAGGTCGCGGGCAAGGAAGAACCGGTGATGTTCCTGTGCCGCTCGGGGGCGCGTTCGCACGCCGCGGCCATCGCGGCCACGCAAGCAGGCTGGCAAGAGGCTTACAACGTCCTTGAGGGCTTCGAGGGCGACAAGGATTCGGAGGACCACCGCAGCACGGTTGGCGGCTGGCGCTACGCGCGCCTGCCCTGGGTCCAGAGCTAGCTCTCAGTCTTTCCAGTCCGCCCAGCCGAAGTACGCGGTCAGCAGCACGACCGCGCCGAACGCGATGCGGTACCAGGCGAACGGCTTGAAGTCGTGCGTCGCGACGTACCTGATCAGCCAGCGGATCACGACGAAAGCGGAAGCGAACGACACCGCGAGGCCGACGGCGAACATGCCGAGGTCGTTCGCGGAAAACAGCTCGCGATGCTTCCAAAGGTCGTAGGCGCCCGCGGCGCACAGCGTCGGCACGGCGAGGAAGAACGAGAACTCCGTCGCCGCCTTGCGCGAAAGCCCGAACAGCATCCCGCCGATGATGGTCGCGCCCGAGCGCGAGGTCCCCGGGATCAGCGCGAAGCATTGCGCGACACCGACCTTCAGCGCGTCCAGCCAGGACATTTCTTTTGCTGTTTCTATTCTCGAAGTCCTTTCCTTTCGATCGACGAGAAGGATCACGACCCCCCCGGTGATGAACGCAAGCGCAACCGGCACCGCGTGAAACAGATAAGACTTGATGAGCTTCGAGAACAGCAGTCCCAGCACCGCGGCCGGGATGAAAGCGACGACCAGGTTCCTGTAGAGCGTCGGATCGATCCTGAAGAAGCGCGCGCGGTATTCCCAGACCACCGCGAGCATCGCGCCGGTCTGGATGGCGACGAAGAACACGCCTGCGCGCTCGTCGTTGAAGCCGAGCAGGCTGCCGGCCAGGATCAGGTGGCCGGTGCTCGAGACCGGCAGGAACTCGGTGACGCCCTCGACCAGGCCGAGGATCAGGGCGTGCAGCAGGGATGCGTCCAAATCAGGTCTTGTGGTAGAGCTCGGCGCCCTTCTTCACGAACTCGACCGACTTCTCGTGCATGCCGCTCTCGACGTAGTCGCGCACGTCCTGCGTGATCTTCATCGAGCAGAAGTGCGGCCCGCACATGGAGCAGAAGTGGGCGACCTTCATCGAGTCCTTGGGCAGCGTCTCGTCGTGGAAATCCTTGGCGGTATCCGGATCGAGCCCCAGGTTGAACTGGTCGTCCCAGCGGAACTCGAAGCGCGCCTTGGAGATCGCGTTGTCGCGGATCTGCGCACCCGGATGTCCCTTGGCGAGGTCGGCCGCGTGCGCGGCGATCTTGTACGCCATGATGCCGTCCTTCACATCCTTCTTGTTCGGCAGGCCGAGGTGCTCCTTCGGCGTCACATAGCAGAGCATCGCCGTGCCATACCAGCCGATCTGCGCCGCACCGATGGCGCTGGTGATGTGGTCGTAGCCCGGCGCGATGTCGGTGGTCAGCGGCCCGAGCGTATAGAAGGGCGCCTCGTGGCATTCCTTCAGCTGGATGTCCATGTTCTCCTTGATGAGCTGCATGGGCACGTGGCCGGGGCCCTCGATCATGACTTGAACGTCGTGCTGCCAGGCTATTTTGGTCAACTCTCCCAGAGTCTTCAATTCGGAAAGTTGCGCCTCGTCGTTGGCGTCGTAGCCCGAACCGGGCCTGAGGCCGTCGCCGAGCGAGAAGCTCACGTCGTAGGCCTTCATGATGTCGCAGATGTCCTCGAAGTGCGTGTAGAGGAAGCTCTCCTTGTGGTGCGCGAGGCACCACTTGGCCATGATCGAGCCGCCGCGCGAGACGATGCCGGTCATGCGCTTGGCGGTCATCGGCACGTAGCGCAGCAGCACGCCGGCGTGGATGGTGAAGTAGTCCACGCCCTGCTCGGCCTGCTCGATCAGCGTGTCGCGGTAGATTTCCCAGGTCAGCTCCTCGGCCTTGCCGTCGACTTTCTCGAGGGCCTGGTAGATCGGCACCGTGCCGATCGGCACCGGCGAGTTGCGGATGATCCACTCGCGCGTCTCGTGGATGTGCTTGCCGGTGGAGAGGTCCATCACCGTGTCGCCGCCCCAGCGGATCGACCAGGTCATTTTCTCCACTTCCTCGCCGATGCCCGAGGACACCGCCGAGTTGCCGATGTTGGCGTTGATCTTCACCAGGAAATTGCGCCCGATGATCATCGGCTCGGATTCCGGGTGGTTGATGTTGGCCGGGATGATGGCGCGGCCGCGCGCGACTTCGGAGCGCACGAACTCGGGAGTAATGAGGTCCGGGATCGCCGCGCCGAAGCTCTCGCCGCGATGCTGCTTCAGGAGCAGCTCGAGCATTTTTTCGCCGGTCTTGCCGGTGGCCTTCAGGCTCTCGATGTACTGCTCGCGATGGAGATTCTCGCGGATGGAGATGAACTCCATTTCGGGCGTGATGATTCCTTTTCTCGCGTAGTGCATCTGCGAGACGTTGCCGCGCCCTTTTCTCGGATTGCGCTTCAAGTTAAAGCGCAGTTCGGCGAGCTTGGGATCGGCGAGCCTTTCCTTTCCGAAGCTGGACGAGGGTTCCTTGAGCAATTCGGTATCGTTTCGGGCGAGGATCCAGGGCTCGCGCAAGGCCGGCAGGCCTGAGCGGATATCAATTTTCGCGTTCGGGTCCGTATAAGGACCAGAGCAGTCGTAGACGTAGACCGGCGGGTTCTTTTCGCCGCCGAACATGCTCGGCGTGTCGGATTGGCTGACCTCGCGCATCGGCACGCGCAGCGCTCCGACGTAGACCTTGCGCGAATTGGGCAGCGGCTTGACCGCCGCGTCATCGACCTGCGCGGTGGCTGCCAGGAACTTGGGATTGGCGTTCATTTCGCTTCCTTCGGCGGCATTACCCGCATCAGGTTTTGAGGGTTTTTCTCACCCGTCCCCCGACCCTCGGAGGCAGGACCCCTGCGTGAGGCCAAGATTCTGCTCCCCTTGACCTTTTGGCATTGCAGCAATATATTACTGACCGGTCAGTTATTATTTTCACCCGTGTCATCCGCCGCCAAAAACGAACCCCGCTGGACGCGCCGCAAGCACGCGCGCCCCGAGGAAATTACCGCCGCCGCGCTGGAATCCTTTGTCGAGCGCGGCTATGCCGGAACGCGCCTGGAAGACGTCGCCGCGCGCGCCGGAATCTCCAAGGGCACGCTCTACCTGTATTTCGAGAACAAGGAAGACCTGTTCAAGGCGGTGGTGCGCGAAGGGCTGGTGTCGCCGATCGCCGAAATACGCGGCGTGATCGACCAGTTCGAGGGCAGCACCTTCGACCTGCTGCGCAAGCTGCTGTTCGGCTGGTGGGAACGCGTCGGCGCGACGCACGTCTCGGGCATCCCGAAGCTGATCTTCGCCGAGGCCGGCAATTTCCCGGAGCTCGCGCGCTTCTACGTGGCCGAAGTGGTCGATCCGGGCCACGAGGTGATCGTGGCCCTCGTGAAGCGGGGCATCGCGCGCGGAGAATTCCGCGCCGTCGACCCAGACTCCGCGGCACAGATGATCGCCGCGCCGATGGTGTTCCTCAACATGTGGTGCCGCTCGCTGGCGCAGCATGCGTCGCGCGCCATCGATCCGAAGAAGTTCCTCGAGACCCATCTGGACATGCTGCGCCACGCGCTCGCCAGGACCTGACATGAAACGCACCGTCAAGATCGTGCTGGTTGCCGCCGTCGTGGTCATCACCGTGGGCGGCTTTGCCGCGGTGCGCGGCAAGCGCGCCGAACGGCAGCCCGTGGCCGCGCCGGTCGCCGAATTCCTGCAGAACGACCTGGTCATCGTCGAGCCGGGCGCGCTCGAGCAGTCGCTGCCGCTTACCGGCTCCCTGATGCCGCTCACCGAGGCGACCGTGAAAGCCAAGGTGGCCGGCGAACTGGTCGCGGTCACCGTGCGCGAAGGCGAGAGCGTGAAGCAGGGCCAGGTGCTCGCGAAGATCGACCTCACCGAAGTCAGCGCCAAGGTCGCGGCGCGCGAAGCGGACGTCGCAGCGGCGAAGGCGCAGCTGGTTTGGGCCGAGAAAAACCGCAACCAGCAGAAAGCGTTGCTCGAGAAATCCTTCATCTCGCAGAACGCCTTCGACAACATCCAGAGTTCCTACGACGTCGCCGCCGCCAGGACGCGCGCCGCCGAGGCGGATCTCATCGTGGCGCAGAAATCGCTCGGCGACGCCGTGCTGGTAGCGCCCTTTTCCGGCGTCGTTTCCCAGCGCCACGCCCAGCCCGGGGAACGCATCCCGCTGGATGCCAAGGTAATCAGCATCGTCGACCTGTCGCGCCTGCAGTTGGAGGCCTCGGTGCCGCCGGCGGCGATCGGCCAGGTCAGGGTCGGCCAGCCGATCAGCTTCCGCGTCGAGGGCTTCGGCGAGCGCGACTTCGCCGGGCGCATCGAGCGCATCAATCCGTCGGCGACCGCGGGTTCGCGCTCGATTAGCGTCTACGCGGTGATCGACAACAGCCAGGGCCTGCTGCGCGGCGGCATGTTCGCGCAAGGCGCGCTCACGCTGTCGCGCGTCGACAATGCGCTGGCGGTGCCGTCCTCGGCGGTGCGCGAGGAGATCGGCCAGACTTTCGTCTACGCCATCGAGAACGGGGCGATCAAGCGCAAGAACGTGAGGGTCGGCCCGCCCGACGCCGCCGGCCGGGTGCAGGTGCTGGAGGGCCTCGCTGCCGGCGACCGCATCGTGCGCGTGAACCTCGGTTCGTTGCGCGAGGGCGTCACGGCGAGACTGTCCGGCCCGGCTCCGACCGAAACCGCAAAGCAGTAACACCATGTGGTTTACCCGGATCAGCATTTCGAACCCGGTGTTCGCCACCATGATGATGGCCGCGCTGCTGGTGCTGGGCGCGTTTTCCTATTCGCGCCTGCCGGTCGAGCAGTTTCCCGACGTGAGCTTCCCGGTGGTGGTGGTGCAGACCGAGTATCCGGGCGCCTCGCCCGAGAACGTCGAGGAGGAAGTGACGCGGCGCATCGAGGAATCGGTCAACACCATCAGCGGCATCAAGACGCTGTCCTCGCGCTCCTACGAAGGCCTGTCGGTGGTGATCATCGAGTTCGACCTGTCGATCGATCCCAAGCTCGCGGCGCAGGACGTGCGCGAGAAGATCGCGCTGATCCGCTCGGGCTTCCGCGACGAGATCAAGGAGCCGCGCGTGAGCCGCTTCAACCCGGACGATTTCCCGATCGTCTCGGTGGCCGTGCAGTCGACCGGCCGCTCGCTGCGCGAGCTCACCACGCTCGCCGACCAGGTGATCAAGAAGCGCCTGGAAAACGTCAACGGCGTGGGCCAGGCGACGCTGGTGGGCGGCGTCAAGCGCGAGATCAAGGTCTTCCTGAACCTGGAAGCGATGGAAGCGCAGAAGGTCGGCGCCGACCAGGTGGTGCGCGCGCTCGCCTCGGAGAACCAGGAAGTTCCCGCGGGCTCGATCATCACCCCGAGCCAGGAGAAGATCGTGCAGCTGCGCGCGCGCCTCGCCGGCCCGCAGGACTTCCGCAACATGATCGTCGCGCGCCGCGGCGCCGGCGGGAAGACCACGGCGGTCACCCTCGGCTCGATCGCCGAGATCGAGGACGGCCAGCAGGAAGAGGAGAACACTGCGCTGGTGAACGGCCAGCGCGCGCTGTCGATCGACATCATCAAGGCGCAGGGCGAGAACACCATCGCCGTGGTGGACGGCGTGCGGGGCGTGGTCAAGGACCTGCAGGGCTTCCTGCCCGCGGACGTGAAGATCGAAATCGTGCGCGACGCCTCGACCGGCATCCGCAACTCCGTGAACGATGTGAAGAAAACGCTGCTTGAGGGCGGCCTGCTGACCATCGCCATCGTGTTCCTGTTCCTCGCCTCCTGGCGCAGCACCGTGATCACCGGCCTGACGCTGCCGATCGCGCTGATCGGCACGTTCCTGTTCGTCTACGCGTTCGGCTTCACGCTGAACGTGCTCACGCTGATGGCGCTGTCGCTCTCGGTCGGCCTGCTGATCGACGATGCGATCGTGGTGCGCGAGAACATCGTGCGCCACGTAGCGCTGGGCGCCGGCCACCACGAGGCGGCGCTCATCGGTACGCAGGAGATCGGCCTGGCGGTGCTGGCGACGACCTTCTCGATCGTCGCGGTGTTCCTGCCGGTGGGCTTCATGGGCGGCATCATCGGCCGCTTCTTCCACCAGTTCGGCCTGACCGTGGTCAGCGCGGTGCTGATCTCGATGTTCGTGTCGTTCACGCTCGACCCGATGCTGTCGTCGATCTGGCACGACCCCGAGGCGGAAGGGCATTTCGGCAAGGGTCCGCTCGGCCGGCTGCTCGCCTGGTTCCATGCGCTGATGGACAATTTCTCCGCCAGCTACGAGCGCCTGCTCGCCTGGGCGCTCGCGCGCCGCAAGACGGTGCTGGCGATCGCCTTCGTCAGCTTCTTTGCCAGCTTCCCGCTCATGAAACTGGTCGGCACCGAGTTCGTGCCCGAACCCGATCTCTCCGAACTGCAGGTGCAGTTCAAGACCCCGGTCGGCGCCTCGCTCGAGCTCACCACGCAGAAGGCGCGCCAGGCCGAGGCGGCGCTGCGCGAATTCCCCGAAGTGAAGGTCACTTACGCGACGGTCAACACCGGCTTCGTGCAGGGCAAGAACAAGGTCAACATCTTCGTGCAGCTGGTGCCGAGGAAGGAGCGCAAGCGCTCGCAGAACGACCTCACCAAGCCGATGCGCGAACGCCTCGCGCGCATCGCCGGCATCGAGCTGCAGCAGATCGGCGCCTTCAAGACCGTCTCCAGCGGCAAGCCGCTGCAGGTCTCCATCCTGGGGCAGGATCCCAAGGTGCTTGGCGAATTCGCGCAACGGGTAATGGCTGCGACGCGCGAAGTGCGTGGTGCCGTGGACGTCGAATCGAGCGACGAGGCGGCCAAGCCGCAGGTGTCGGTCGAGCTGAAACGGGAGCTCGCCAGCGACCTCGGCATCGGCGTCGGCCAGGTCGCGGCCACGCTGCGCCCGCTGCTCGCCGGCGAGGCGGTCGGCAACTGGAAGGGGCCGGACGACCAGTACTACGACGTGCAGGTGCGGCTCTCGCGCGCCGACCGTGCGCGCGCCGAGGACCTGCAGCGGGTGCCGCTCGCCTCCAGCGACGTCGACGCCAATGGCTCGCCCCGCATGGTGAACCTGCGCGAGATCGCCTCGATCTCGCCCGGCAGCGGCCCGCAGCAGATCAACCGCAAGGAGCAGTTGCGCGAGGTCCTGATCACCGCCAACGTGTTCAACCGCGCCGCCGGCGACGCCGCCAACGAACTTCGCGCTAAGCTCGACCGCATTCCCCTGCCGCCCGGCTACCGCTACACCATGGCGGGCTCCTCCAAGGACATCCAGGAATCCTTCGCGTACGCGGTGCAGGCGCTGGCGCTGGCCGTGGTCTTCATCTACCTGATCCTCGCTTCGCAATTCGGCAGCTTCATCCAGCCGGTGGCAATCATGATGTCGCTGCCGCTGTCGCTGATCGGCGTGGTGCTGGCGCTGATCGTATTCCGCTCGACGCTCAACATTTTCTCCATCATCGGCTTCATCATGCTGATGGGCCTGGTGACCAAGAACGCGATCCTGCTGGTGGATTTCGTGAACCAGGAAAGAAAGGCGGGCAAGTCGCGGCGCGATGCGGTGCTGGCCGCCGGCCGCATCCGCCTCAGGCCCATCCTCATGACCACGCTGGCCATGATCTTCGGCATGATCCCGCTCGCGCTCGGCCTGGGCGAAGGCGGCGAGCAGCGCGCCCCCATGGGCCAGGCCGTCATCGGCGGCGTGATTACCTCGGGGCTGTTGACGCTGGTGGTAGTGCCCGTGATCTACACCTACCTCGACGACCTTGCCGCATGGGGAAAGCGCTTTGGTAAGATTGCGCCCTCCCCGAGTACCTGAACAATGAACCTCGAACAGGCGCGCACCAACATGGTCGAGCAGCAGATCCGCACCTGGGATGTGCTGGACCAGGACGTGCTCGACCTGCTCTACACGGTGCCGCGCGAGGATTTTGTCCCGGCGTCCTGCCGCAACCTGGCCTTCACCGACATGGAGATCCCGATCGGCGAAGGCGAGAAGATGTGGGCGCCGAAAATGGAAGCCCGCGTGCTGCAGGAACTGGCGCCCAAGCGCAGCGACCGCGTGCTGGAAATCGGCACGGGCAGCGGTTACCTGACCGCGCTGCTCGCGCACCGTGCCGCGCACGTCTATTCGGTCGAGCTCCGGCCCGCGCTGGCGGCCTTCGGCAAGTCCAACATCGCTCGCCACGGCGTCGACAACGTCACGCTCGAAGTCGGCGACGGCGCGCGCGGCTATTCCAAGTGGGGTCCTTACGACATCGTCGTGCTTACCGGCTCCGTGCCGGTGGTGCCGCGCGCCCTGCTGGAATCGCTCGCGCCGGGCGGGCGCGCCTTCGCGGTGGTCGGCGATGCGCCGGTGATGAGCGCAAAAATCCTCGCCGGCAACGCGGCCAGCACGGTCGCGCTGTTCGAAACGCTGCTCGCGCCTCTCGCCAACTGCGAACGGCCCTCGCGCTTCACTTTCTAGGGCCCGGTCGATGCGCGCGCTCACGCTAGCCCTTCTTTGCTTCGCGCTGCCCGCGGCGGCACAGGACCTGGCGCAGGTGTTTCGCGATGGCAAGACCTACGACGCGGCTTACGCGTCGGCGAAGTACGCGCTGCAGGCGGGACTCGAGAAGCTGCCGCAAGGCCGCGCGCTCCTGCTGCCCACGCTCAACCTCACCGCGGCGACGACCAGCAACCATCTCGACCTGCAGCCCTACGGGCCGAACCCGGTGCCGGCGGGGGCGCGCAACTTCTCCAACCGCAACTACCAGCTGACTTTCGCGCAGCCCGTGTTCCGTGCGCAGAACTGGGCGCAGTTCGACCAGGCCGAGCAGCAGGTGCGCCAGGCGGAGGCGACCTTCGGCCAGGCCGCCCAGGACCTGATCCTGCGCGTGGCGCAGAATTACTTCGACACGCTGGCGGCGCAGGACCTGCTGGCGCTCAACAAGGCCCAGCGCATCGCCATCGCCGAGCAGCTCGCGCAGGCCAAGCGCAACTTCGAGGTCGGCACCGCGACCATCACGGACACCCACGAAGCGCAGGCGCGCTACGACCTCGCGTCGGCGAACGTGATCGTCGCGGAGAACGCGGTGGAAACCCAGCTGCGGCAGCTGCAGCAGATCACCGGCAAGCGCTACGAGAACCTGAGGCCCCTGCGCGCCACGGTGAAGCTGACGCCGCCGAACCCGAACAACATGCAAAGCTGGGTGGACATCGCCGAGAAGCAGGGCTTTCCGGTCCAGCTCCAGGAAGCGACCACCGAAATCGCCAACCTGCAGGTGAAGTTCGCGCGCGCGGGCCATTACCCGACGCTCGACCTCGTCGGCACCTTCGGCCAGACCGACCAGACCGGCACCACGATCAGCGCGTTCAGCTCGCAGGCCAACCTCGGCACGGTCGGCCTGCAGCTCGCGCTGCCGCTCTACCAGGGCGGCGCCATCAGCTCGCGCGAACGGGAGGCCGCGGCCAATTTCGACAAAGCCAGGCAGGACCTGGAAAACGTCCGCCGCAGCCAGGCGCTGCAGGCGCGCCAGACCTACCTGCTGGTGATCAACGGCATCTCGGTGGTCAACGCGCTGGAGCAGGCCGAGATCTCCTCGCAGAGCGCCTACGACTCCAACAAGCTGGGCTACGAGGTCGGCGTGCGCATCAACATCGACGTGCTGAATGCGCAACAGCAGGTATTTTCGACCCGGCGCGACCTGCTCGTGGCGCGCTACGGCACCATCACCAACCACCTGAAGCTGAAGGCTGCGGCGGGCAGCCTGCGCGAGGAAGACCTGGAAGAAGTCAACCGCGCGCTGGAGCCGTAGTTGCGGCCGTAATCAGCTCGCGGCAGAGCGCCAGGTGCCTTAGCGTTGCGCCGCGGTGCGCGGCGCAGAGCTTCCGTCCCGCCTCCCCCATTGCCGCTCTCGAACGCGCGTCGGCCAGCAGCGCCGTGGCCTGCTGCATCGCCGAGACGGCATCGGCGGCCTGCAGCGCCGCTCCGGCCGCCAGCGCGAGGCGCGTCGCCTCGGCGAAATTGAACATGCTTGGGCCCAGCACCACTGGTACGCCGGCGGCGCAGGCCTCGATCAGGTTCTGGCCGCCGCGCGGCATGAACGAACCGCCGATCACGGCGACGTCGGCGGCCGCATAGTAGAAGTCCATCTCGCCCATGGTGTCGCCCAGGTAAACGCGGTCTGCCGCCGCCGGGAATTGGCCACGGCTGCGGCGAGACTGGGCCAGCGGCGCAATTTCATCGAACCGCCGCGGATGCCGGGGTACTACGACGACGAGCAGTTCCCTGTCCGAAGGCGGCAGCGAACCCAGCAGCAATTTTTCCTCGCCCTCGCGCGTGCTCGCGAGCAGCAGCACTGGCCGCCCGATACGTTCGCGCCAGGCCCTGCCCTCGGCCTGCTTCGCTTCGTCCGGTGCGCTGTCGAACTTCAGGTTGCCGGTTACTTCGACTCGGCGCGCGCCGAGCGCCCGCAGGCGCTCCGCATCCGGCTCGCTCTGCGCGCAGGCCAGCGCGAGCGCGGCGAAGGCGGGCCGCGCGAGGCCCGGCACGCGGCCGTAGGCGCGCGCCGATTTTTCCGACATGCGCCCGTTGGCGAGCAGCATCGGAATGCCGTCCTCGCCGCAGGCGGCGAGCAGGTTCGGCCAGAGCTCGGTTTCCACCAGCAGCCCGAAGCGCGGCCGGAAATGCTCCAGGAATCGCCGCACCGCTCCCGGATAGTCGTACGGCAGCCAGGCGACGGTCGCCGACTCGCCATGCAGTTCCTTGAGGGTCGCACGGCCCGCCGCGGTCATGCAGGTGAGCAGCAACTCGTATCCGGGGCGCTCGGCGGCAAGCGCCCGCACCAGCGGCGCGCTCGCGCGCGCCTCCCCCACCGAAACCGCGTGGACCCACAGGGCCGGACGCTCGCCGCGGTCCTCGTCGTAGCGGCCGAAGCGCTCGCCCATCCACTGCCGGTAGCCCGGCTCGCGCCTGCCGCGCCACCACAGCCGCAGCAGCACGAACGGCGCCGCCGCGCGCAGCACCAGCGTATACAGCGCGCGCCACATCAGCGCTTTTCCTTCAACTCATCCAGCGCCGCCTGCACTTCGCTCACGGCGGGCCGCGCGCCTGCGTTGCCGAGGTTGCGCACGCGGCCGTTGCCGTGCAGGCCGGTGAGCGCCGGATCCGATCCGCCATACAGGCCCACCACCGGCACATCAAGCGCAGCCGCGAAGTGCGCGAGCCCGGTGTCCACGCCGACCACGCACTGCGCGCCGCGCGCGAGGCGCGCGAGTTCCACGAGCGACATGCGCTGCAGCACCACCGCGCCCTCCATTGCCGTGGCGATGCGCAGGCAGCGGCGGCGCTCCTCCTCGGTTCCCCAGGCCAGCAGGCTGCGCAGGCCGCGCTGCTCCAGCCAGGCCCCGAGCGAACGCCAGGACTCCTCCGGCCACAGCTTGTCGTCGCGGCTGGTCATCGTCAGCAGCAGCGCGTAGCGATCGGATGCGTGCAAGCCCGCGACGGCCGGCGCAATACCTGCGACGCGCAAGCCGTAGTCGCTGTCGCCGTCCGCGCCGTAGCCGAGCGCCGCTGCCGCCAGGCGGCGGTTGCGCTCGACCGCGTGCAGCCCGGAAGGCACCGCGTGCACCGCATCGTAGAAGCGGGCGGCGAGAGCTTCGCGCGCGCTGTCGCGGTCCAGGCCGTGGCGGCGGCCGCGCGCCACCGTTGCAATCAGCGCGCTCTTGATCAGGCCCTGGCTGTCGATCACCACGTCGTAGTCTTCGGCGCGCAGCGCGGCGCGAAACGCGGAGAATTCGGTCCAGGTGGCGGACGCGAGCAGGTGGCTGCGCCATTGGCGCAACGCGACCGGGATCACGCGCCGCACCGCGGCGTGCAGCGCGGCGACCTCCGCGAACGGTTCCTCGACCACCCAGTCGATGACTGCGCCCGGCACGTGCCGCGCGACGTCGCTCACCGCCGGGCAGTTGTGCACGATGTCGCCGAGCGAGGAGGTCTTGACGAAGAGGATTCTGGGCGTGGGCTAGAATACTGCGTTGTTTTCGCTCCATTTTATAACGGAATAGCGTCTTGCCCCTGTCGGTCGTCCTGATCACGCACAACGCCGCCGCGCAGCTTGCCGATTGCCTTGCCAGCGTCGCGTTCGCCGATGAAGTGGTGGTGGTCGATTCCGGCAGCAATGACGGCACGGCGGAACTGGCCGCGCGCTACGGCGCACGGGTGCTGGCAAAAGATTGGCTCGGCTTCGGGCGGCAGAAGCAGTTTGCAGTGGAACAGGCGGCGCACGACTGGGTGTTGTGCCTGGACGCCGACGAGCGCGTCTCGCCCGAGCTTGCCGCGAGCCTGGTGCGCGCGCTGCAGGCCCCGGCTTCGCCGGTCTACCGCATGGCGCGGCGCAACCGCTTCCTCGGACGCTGGCTGCGCCACGGCGAAGGCTACCCGGACTGGAGCGTGCGCCTGTTCGACCGCCGCCAGGCGCGCTGGAGCGACGACGCGGTGCATGAGAAAGTTCTCTACGCGGTGTCGCCGGGCGCCCTGGAAGGCGACCTGCTGCACGAATCCGCCGAGGACCTCGGCCGCTACCTGGACAAGCAGAACCGCTACAGCACGCTCGCCGCGGAAGAGCTGTACCGGCGCGGCCGGCGCGCGAGCGTCGCCGACCTCGTGTTCTCGCCGCTGGTGCGCTTCGTCAAGTTCTACCTGCTGCGCCTGGGCTGCCTCGACGGGCTGCCGGGGCTGGCGCACATCGGCATCGGCTGCATGAACAGCTTCATGAAGTACGCGAAGCTCGCCGAACTGCAAAGGGCGGGCGGCAAATGACGGAGCCGCAGGCGCGCGAGATCGTCGAGTTCCATGACGGCGGGCGCAAGGCTGCGCCGGCCGGCGGGCTCTGGCGCGCGATCGACGACAACCACCGCCACAACCGCCTGCTCTGGGACGAGGAAGACCTGGCGCGGCGCAGGAACGTGCCGGATGCGGAGATCGCCAAGAACAAGCGCGCGATCGACGGCTACAACCAGAAGCGCAACGACGCGATCGAGCGGATCGACGAGCAGCTGCTGGAATCATTTTCGAAAGTAAGACAAAAACCGGATTCGCGGCTCAGCAGCGAGACCGCCGGCGCGATGATCGACCGGCTGTCGATCCTGTCGCTCAAGATCCACCACATGCGCCTGCAGAGCGAACGCAAGGACGTGGATCGCGCCCATATCGACAGCTGCGTGGCGAAATTGGCCCGCCTGAACGAGCAGCGGACGGACCTCGCGGCCTGCCTGGACCGGCTGCTCGCCGAGTGCGCGCGCGGCGAGAGCCACTTCAAGGTCTATCGCCAGTTCAAGATGTACAACGACCCGGCGCTCAATCCGGCGATCTACGGCGAGAGCAAGCGCTCCAGCTGAGCGTAGACCTCGGCGTCGGGCAGTTCGCTGACGCTCCTGCGCGCCTCCAGCCAGGCCGCCTTCGCGCCGCGCGGCGCCCACTGCGCCGGCGCCGGCGACACGTCCGTCTCGGCAAAAAATCCCAGCACCCCGCCCGGGCTCGCAGCGGCGAAATGCATCAACCCTGAATCCGGGAACAGGCTCGAGCGCGCGCTCCAGATCAGGCCGAGCGCCTCGGCGATCGGCCCGCGATGCGGATGGATCTGCGGCGCGCGTCCGAGGGATGCATGATCCAGCACCGGCCGCGCGACCTCGTCGTCGCCCGGGTAGAGCGGGTCGCCGGACTTGCCGGGCGTCCACATGAAGACGGTGTCGAGACCCCAGCGTTGCTTGGCGTATGCGCTCCACGCGAGCACCTGCGCCGTGGCTGGCTGCTTCTTCGGCCTGCGCGCCCCCAGCCCGAGCACGATGTATTTTCCCGGCGCGAGGCCGCGCTCGGCGAGCCAGGCTTGCGCGAACACGGACGATTCATTCGCGAGCCTGTAGGTCGGAACGCTCTTTTCCAAAGGCAAAGCGATTCCCATGGGCGAGAGCAAGCCCAGCAGGCGCTCGATTTCATGGCTGGCGGCATCCGGCGGCAGCGGATCGGTCAGGCCCGGATACCTGGCGGCATCCGCGCAGCGCGCGACCGTGCGCGCGCCGCCGAGCGAAAGCCCCCGCCGGATGGCGCGCGGCGACTCGTCGCCGTTGGCGACGATCACCCAATCGTAGCGCTCGCGGCGCAGCGCCCGGCGCTGCTGGAGCCAGTCCCACGCCGCGCCGATGCTCACGCGGCCGCCGTGCCGCACGCGGCGGTAGACCCAGATGCGGTCGACGTGCGGATTGCCCGCCGCCACCCAGGCGTTGTAGTCGTTCGCCAGCAGGTGCGTCTCGACGCGCGGCGACGCCGCCTTCAGTTGCGCAAGCAGCGGCGTGGTGAGCAGCATGTCGCCGATCTTGTCGCGCTTCAGGACGAGGATTTTCATCGCGGGGGCGGGCAGGGAGCGCCGATTATAATCGCCGCCTCTTCGCGATGATTCACATCCACCACGTCAACCTGCAGCAGATCGTCGGCGGCGGCGAAATCTACACGCGCGCGCTGACGCGCGCGCTCGCGGACGCGGGCGCCGGCATCACGCTCTACGCGCATCCCGCGGTGCGGCTCTGGGACGGCCTCGAAAGTGAGCGCGTGCGCCTCGTGCGCGTCGAGAACGAGCTTCAGCTGCTGGCACGGCTGCCGCGCGAGCGCTCGCTCGTGCTCACGCAGAGCCCCGTCTCGCCGCAGGGTGTCGTGCAGCTGGCTGCGCGCCATCGCGTCGCGGGCTTCGCGCACATGCCGATGTACCAGCGCAGCGCGGAAGGCCTGCGCCCTTATCACCTGCTGTTCACCGTCTCGCGCTATTGCATCGAATTGCTGCGCCTGGCGGGAATGCGGCAGGTCTACCCGGAACCGGTCTACGGCACGGCGGACGTCGCGCGCGGCAACGAACCGGTGCTGCGCCGCTCGCCCTACATCATCGACCCGCGCAAATTCCGCGACGTGCTGTTCGGCGGCTACCGCGCGATCGCCGGCATCCGGGGCGCGGACGAACCCTACCTGCGGCGGCCGGGCCTGACGCTCGGCCTGGTGTCGCTGATCTCGCCCATCAAGCAGTTCCTCGCCCTGTTCGGCATCCTCGCGCCGGTCCTCGCGCAGCGCGCGGCGGTGAACCTGGAAATCTTCGGCAGCGGCGGCTACGACCTGGTGCGCGACCTGCGCCGCGCGCTCTCGCCGCTCGGCGCGCGCGCGCGCTTCTGGGGCTACCAGTCGAACGTCGGCGCCGTCTACCCGCAACTCGATTACCTGATGACCGGCCTGCCGGAAAAGGAAGCGCTCGGCCTGAACGCGCTGGAAGCGCAGGCCTGCGGCACGCCGGTGCTCGCGCCGGATGCGCCGCCCTTCACCGAAACCGTCGTCCAGGGATCCGGCTTCCGCTATCGGGACCCGCGCCAGGACGGCGGCCGGGATTTCGCGGAAATCCTCGACGCGATCCTCGCCGGCCGCCCGCGGCCCGATCCGCGCGTCGCTGCGAAAGATCACCTCGCGCAGTTCACGCACGCGGCGCTGGTGGAGCGCGCGCGCGGGATGATCAAGGCGCTTTCAGACCTAAAATAGCTCGATGCAGAAGAACATCGTTCCCGTGATCCTGTGCGGCGGCGCGGGCAGCCGGCTCTGGCCGGTGTCGCGCCAGCTGCTGCCCAAGCAGTTCCTGCCGCTGGTGACCGGGCGCACGCTGCTGCAGGACACGGCGCTGCGCGCGCGGGAAGCCGCGGGCGCGACGCAGCCCATCGTGATCTGCAACGAGGCGCACCGTTTCCTGGTGCAGGACCAGCTCGCGGAGATCGGCGTCGCCGCGCGCATCATGCTCGAGCCCGCGGGGCGCAGCACCGCCGCCGCGGTCGCGGTCGCGGCGATCGCCTGCGAAAAGGAAGACCCGGTCCTGCTGGTGCTTGCCTCGGACCACGCCATCCGCGGGACGGAGGCCTTCAACGGCGCCGTGCGCCGCGCCGCGGAGGTCGCTGCCGGCGGCATGCTGGCGACTTTCGGCATCGCGCCGGCAAGGCCGGACAGCGGTTTCGGCTATATCGAGCGCGGCGACGCATTGAAGGGCGACGCCTATAAGGTAGCGCGCTTCATCGAGAAGCCGGCCGAGGCGGAAGCAAAGAAGCTGATCGCCACCGGCCGCACCTACTGGAACAGCGGCATGTTCGTTTTCGGCGCGCGGCGCGTGCTCGAGGAGCTCGGCCGCTACCGTCCCGACATCCTGGCGTCCGCGCGCAAGGCGGTCGAGACCGCGAGCGACGACCTGGGCTTCCTCAGGCTCGGCAAGGAAGCCTTCCTCGCCTGCCCCGCCGAGTCCATCGACCGCGCCGTAATGGAACGCACTGCGCGGGCGGCGGTGATCCCGGCCAGCTTCGAGTGGAGCGACGTCGGCTCCTGGGATGCGCTCTGGGACATCGCACAGAAGGACGCCGACGGCAACGCCGCGCGCGGCGACGTGCGCATGCAGGACACGAAGGAGTCGCTGGTCTTCGGCGACCGGCGCCTGGTCGCCACGCTCGGCGTCGAGGGCCTGATCATCGTCGACTCGGACGACGCGCTGCTGGTGGCCGACCGCTCGCGCAGCCAGGACGTGCGCGAAGTGGTCGAGGACCTGAAGCGCGCCAACCGCTCCGAGCACCTCAGCCACACGCGCGTCTACCGCCCCTGGGGCTACTACGAGCAGGTGGACGCCGGCGAGCGCTTCCAGGTGAAGCGGCTGATGGTGAAACCCGGCGCCGCGCTGTCGCTGCAGTTGCACCGCAAGCGCGCCGAGCACTGGGTCGTGGTGTCGGGGCGCGCGCGCGTGACGCGCGGCGAAGACACGCTGCACCTGGAAGAAAACCAGTCCACCTATATCCCGGTCGGCACCCGGCACCGCCTGGAAAACGCCGGCAGCGAGCCGCTGCTGATCATCGAGGTGCAGTCGGGCAGCTACCTCGGCGAGGACGACATCGAGCGCTTCGAGGACCGCTACGGGCGGGGCTGATACTCCGGGATCCAGGACCGCAGCCGCGTGCGCACCGCGTCCGGGTGCATATCCGCCGGCGCTTCCAGCCAGGCGAGCACCTCGGCGACCAGGTCGCCGGAGCGCGGCGCTTTCTGGATCGCCACGCGCAGCTTGGGATGCGGCGTCGGCTGGCTGTGCTCGGCATCGGCGAGCAGTTCTTCGAAGAGCTTCTCCCCCGGCCGCAGGCCGGTGAACACGATCGGGATCTCGCCCTCGGCAAGGCCGGAGAGGCGGATCAGCTGGCGCGCAAGATCGACGATCTTCACCGGCTCGCCCATGTCGAGCAGGTAGATCTCGCCGCTCCTGCCCATCAGCGCGGCCTGCAGCACGAGCTGCGCCGCCTCCGGGATGGACATGAAATAGCGCTGCATCTCCGGGTGCGTCACGGTCACCGGGCCGCCGCGCGCGATCTGCTCGCGAAAGCGCGGAATCACGCTGCCGGTCGAGCCGAGCACGTTGCCGAAGCGCACGATCACGAACTGGGTGGCGCCCCGCTCCTGCAGCGCCTGGCACAGCAGTTCCGCCAGGCGCTTCGATGCGCCCATCACGCTGGTCGAATTTACCGCCTTGTCGGTCGACACCAGCACGAATTTCCCCGTGCCCGCCGCGATCGCGGCCTGCGCCAGCACCGCGGTCGATAGCACGTTGTTGGCGACCGCCTCGAAGGCATTGTCCGTCTCCATGAGCGGCACGTGCTTGTAGGCCGCCGCGTGGAACACCACCTGCGGGCGGGCGCGCTCGAACAGCTTGCCGACGCGCGCGGGCGATTTCGCGTCGCCGATGACGGCGCTAATGCGGGTGCCGGGCAGCCGGTCCCTGAATTCCTGCTCGATCGAGTACAGGGCGAATTCCGAGAGGTCGAACAGGACCAGTTCGCCCGGCTCGTAGCGGGCGATCTGGCGGCACAATTCCGCGCCGATCGAGCCGCCGGCGCCCGTCACCAGCACGCGCTTGCCGCGGATCAGTCCGGCGAGGCCGGCGTCGTCGAGCGTGACCGGGTCGCGCCCGAGCAGGTCGTCGAGTTCCACCGTGCGCAGCGCCGATATGCTCACGCGGCCGGAGACGATGTCCTCGTGCGCCGGCACCGTCATCACGCGCAATCCCGCCTGCGTGCAGATGTCGACGACGCGGCGGCGCGCCTCGCGCGTGACGCCCGGCATGGCGATCACCGCCAGCGACGCGCCCGAGAGCCGCGCCGCGGCGCCGGCGTCCGCGACCGGGCCGAGCACCTTGACGCCGCGGATCGCGCCGCCGCGCTTCGCCGGATCGTCGTCGAGCAGCCCGACGGCGCGCCATTCGCCCTTCGCTTCCAGGTCCCGCAGCAGTCGCGCGGCCGCCTCGCCCGCGCCCACCACCAGGATCGGCTTCGATTCGGCGCGCGTCGAACCGCTGCTGCCGCTGCGTTCGTTCCACGCGCGCCAGGCGAGGCGGCTGCCGCTGACGAGGAGCGCAAGCAATACCGGCGCAAGGACATAGGCCGGCCCGGGAACGCCCTCCCCCATGCGGAACAGGCGTAGCAGCAACGGGACCGCGAGCGCCGCGCTGGCGACGGCCAGGACGATGCGCCGCAGTTCCATGACGCCGGCGTAGCGCCACAGCCCGCGCTGCAGGCCGAACGCGTAAAAGAGCGCGGCGTGGATGAGCGCGACCGCGGGCAGCAGCCGCATCGTCATCGCGGCGGCAGCGGCCGGAACATCGAAATCGAACAGCAGCCAGAACGCCGCGGCCCAGGCGAGCATCGCCATCGCGAGATCCCAGGCGAAGGCGGCCAAAGTCCTAGCGTTCATCGGTCCCGGTGTTCATCGCCGCCCAATGTTACCGATTCCAGCGCGGCGTACTCGGCGAGCAGGCCGGCCTGCATCGCCGCGGCGTCGAATTCCCTGCGCACGCGAACGCGCGCCGCGTCGCCGAGCGCGCGGCGGCGCGCGTCGTCTGCAAGCAGGCCCTCAAGCGCCATGCGGAGTGCGCCCGCATCTTTCGGCGGCACCAGGACGCCGGTGACGCCGTCCACCACGGCGTCGGCCAGGCCGGTGATGCGCGTGCCGACACAGGGCACGCCCAGGGCGGCGGCTTCCAGCACGACGATGCCGAAGCCTTCCCGGTAGCTCGGCAGGCAAAGCAGGTCGGCGGCGGCGAGGTAGCGTTCGGGCTCCGGGTCGTAGCCGATGGCGTGGATGGCGGGATTGCGCTCTATTTCGGAGAGCGTCTCCGGCGCCAGCGGGTCGCGCTCGGGTTCCAGCGGACCGACCAGCACCAGCGACGCATCGCGCAGGCCCTTGAACGCCGCCACGAGTTCGCCCACGCCCTTGTCGCGCGTGACGCGGCCGACAAAGGCGATCAGCTTGCGGCCGGCAGAAACGCGAAGCCGCGCGCGCGCATGCGCAGCTGCATCGCGCAGGCGCTCGGCATCGAAACGCTTCAGGTCGACCCCGGCCAGCGATCCGGAACCGAGCACCTGCAGCTCCCCCAGCCGGCAGATTCCCTCGGCGACGAGAAAATCGCGCTGCGAGAAGCTGTCCGCGTAGCAGCGCGTGTTCAGCCGCACGACCAGGCGATCCGCCATCCGGCTCAGCCAGCGCACCAGGCCCGAGCGCACTGCCCAGGCCTGGCCCGTGAAGGTATGCAGCCGGATCGGTACGCCGCGCAGCCAGCCCGCGATGGCGGCCAGCAAGCCGGCCTTCGGCGTGATCGAGTGGACCAGGTCCGGCTTCAGCCGGCCGAACGCGCGCCACAGCCCGCACAGCGCGACCAAATCGGCCAGCGGCGATATTTCGCGCGGGATGTCGACGCAGACGACGCCGGCCACGCCGAGTGCGCGGATGCGCTCGACTTCCGCGCCCTGCATCGTAACGACGTAGACCTCGTGCCCGGCCGCGACCGAGGCGCGGATCTGCCCCTCGAGATGGTGCAGCACGACGAAGGGAATGGTGGCGACGCGGACGATGCGCATCTCAGTCCCGCGCGCTGTAGCGCCCGCCCAGCAGGTAGAACGCGAGCTTCGACCATTCCAGCAGCACGTCGCGCGCCGCGTCCTGCGATTTCCACCAGCGGTCCGGCAGTTCCTCGTACGGCGTCGCGCACACCGCGAGCGTCGCGCCGCGCCCTTCCAGCGCGCGGGAGATGATCAGCCTCGCGCGCAGGACATGCGAAGGCGAAGTCACGACGAGGATGCGCCGGCCCGGCTGGCCGTAGCGCTCGGCGATGGTCTTCGCTTCGTCCGCGGTACTGCGCGCGAGCGGTCCGAGCATCTCGATTTTCTCCTGCGGCACCCCTTTCGCCCGCAGGATCTGCCGCTGGATCTCCTCGCCGGAAGGCAGGCGGATGCCGAGCGCCGCCAGTTTCGCCGAACCCTCGTCGGCGACGGCATCGCTGAGCACCACCACCGGCGCGTAGCCGTCGCGGTACAGGTCGGCGGCGTACATCGTGCGCTCGAACCGGCCGGACAGCACCACGATCGCATCGGCCTTGATCGGCGCATCCGGATGGTTCAGCCAGCCGCCGGCGTGCACGAAGAAATACGCCGTCGCCGCGGCGAGCGCCAGCGCCAGGACGAGCAGGATCCACAGTACGCGCCGCACCCCGCGCATCAGCGTTCCGCGCCGGCCGCCGCCTGCCGCCAGACGTCGCGCCATCGTTCGGCCGCTCCGGAGGGCAGCGGCCGCGCCCGGTGCGCGAGCAGCCGGCGCTGCGTCCCGGTCGAGATCGCTAGGGTGTCGAACGCCGCCTTCGCCAGCTGCCCGCCGACTCCGCGCAGCGCGAGCGCCGGCGCGCGCCGCGCCGCCGAGCGCCTGAGCAGGGCGCGCGAAAACGAGTACCGGCTGTGCAGCACCTTGCGAAGCTCGATGCGGTCCTGCCGGTAGCCGAGCAAGGGCTCCGGCAACGCGGCGAAGCGGCTCGTTTCGTGCGCGCGCAGCAGCAGCTCCTGATCCTCGGAGCGGATGTTGCGCTCGTTGTAGGGGTTGGCGCGGAACCACGCGCTGCGACCCATCCAGGTGGGATGCGGCAGGTAGAAGCCGGCCCAGGGGCGCGCGCAGATGTCGGCGTGGTTCTCGCGCACCCGCAGCAGGCCAACCGGCCTGCCTTCGCCCTCGAACACCAGCGCCGCGCTGCCGACGAGGTTGACGGCGGGATTCGCCTGCAGGAACGCGACCTGGCGCGCGAAACGCTCCGGGTAGCAGATATCGTCCTGGTCCATGCGCGCCAGCAGCTCGCCCTGCGCGAGGCCGACCGCCTGGTTCAGCCGCGCCGCCAGCCCGCGGTGCGCGCCGTCCGCCAGCACGCGGATGCGCGGATCGGAGAACCTGCGCACCGCCTGCACGCTGCCGTCGCTCGAGCCATCGTCGATCATGATGAGTTCCCAGCGCGCGTGGGTCTGCATCAGCAGCGAGGCCACCGCCGCCGGCAGGGTGCGTTCGGCGTTGAGCGTCGCCATCGCCACGCTGACGAGGGGCGCGTCGTTAGCGCGAACGGGCTCGGCCATGGACCGGGAGTTTATCGCCCCCGGGCCCTTATACTAGGCGCGATGGTCCCGACATGAGCCGGCGCGTCGTCGCCAAGATCGTCGGCGGCATCGGCAATCAGCTGTTCTGCTACGCCGCTGCGCGGCGGCTGGCGCTGAAGAACGGCGCCGGCCTCGCCCTGGACGCGGATTTCTTCCGCTCCGACGTCAATTACGCGCGCGAATATCGCCTCGACTGCTTCGCGCTAGCGCCGCACGAGCTGCTGCGCAGCGCTCGCCTGCTGCCGCGCCCGCTCGACCACCGCTGGTGGCGCGTGAAGAGAAAGCTCGGCGCGTTTGGCCTGCTGCCGGGACGCGACTGGCTGATCGAGCGCGACCCCGCCGCGTTCGAACCTCGCCTGCTGGATTTCGCCGTGACGCGCGAAGCGGTGCTGGACGGCTACTGGCAGGACGAGCGCTACTTCGCCGACGCCGCGGACGCGCTGCGGCGGGACCTCGTTTTCAAGCTGGAGGCGGACGCCGGCCAGCGCGAGCTCGCCGCGCGCATCTCGGGCGCGAACGCAGTCGCGGTGCACAGCCGGCAACTGTATGCCGCCGGGCAGTCGCTGAGCCCCGGCTACTACCGGGAGGCGATCAGGCAGGTCGCCGAACGCGCGCCCGGGGCCGAGTTCTTCTGCTTCGGCGACGATCCGCGCTGGCTCGGGGAACATTGGCCCGCGGGCCTGCCTTTCACGCCAGTCCACCACGCGGGGCTGCTCGGCGAGGTGCAGGACCTGCGGTTGATGTCGCTGTGCAGGCACTTCATCATCGCCAACAGCAGCTACAGCTGGTGGGGCGCCTGGCTGGGAGCGGCGCCCGGCAAGATCGTCGTCGCGCCGCGCCGCAAGGGATTGCGGCACGAAATCCGCAGCGCGCCGGGTTGGATCGAACTCGCCTGGTAGGCGGGCCCGCTTCTTCGCGCGCTACTTCGAGAACAGGTAGTTGTAGGAACCCGAGTCGGCATGGCCCTGCGCGGCCCAGTGCACGACATCCTCGCGCGTCACCGGACGCGCGGCCGCGTTGGCGGTGCGCGCCGTGTAGCCGCGCGCAAAAAACTGCTCGAAAGTGGCAGCGTAGTCCGGGTTCACGCCGCCGGGAAAGTTTTCCGTCAGGCAGATTTCCACCAGCCAGGCGGGCGCGGGGCTACGCTCGAGGGTGCGTTGCGCGCCGCGCAGCATGCCGAGCTCGGCGCCCTCGATGTCGGCCTTGATCAGCAGCCGCTCGCCGACGAAACGCTCGCCGAGCAGCGCATCCAGCGTCGTCAGGCGGATCGAATGGCGCAGCAGGGTACGCTGCGGCAGCGTAGCCCAGCCCTGCACCAGCGACGCGCCGGTGCCGGTGCCGAACAGCTCGGCTGCACCCTCTTCCGCCGCCAGGCCGACTTCGGCGATCTCGGTGTCGCTCCAGCCGTTGGCGGCCAGGTTGGCGCGCAGCAGGCGCAGGTTGGCCGGCAGCGGCTCGACCGCGATGGCGCGCCGCCCGAGGCTGCGCGCCGTGCAGGTGTAGAGCCCGAGATTGGCGCCGATGTCGACCAGCACGCCGTATTCGCCAAGCAGCTTGCGCACCAGCGCCAGTTCCTCGGCCTCGAAATCGCCCGCCTGCATCGCCGCGTCGCCGGCGAAGCGGAAGCCGTGCCTCGTATCGACCGGCCCGCCGCCCGCCAGCGACTCGCGCAGGCGGTGGTACAGGTACGCAACCAGCGGCACCTGCCGCAAGCGCGCCCGCAATCCCTGCAGCGGTCCGGCCAAGCTCAGCCCGCCCGCGTGAATTCGAACATGCCGCAGCCGTAGTCGAGTGCGCGCGCCGCCTCCAGCACGGCAGCCTCGCGATACGCGCCCGCATCGTCCACCAGCGCGAAGGATTCCATGCGCAACGGCGCGAACATTTCCAGCACGCTTTGCGGCGCAAAGACGCGGTGCGCGTTGAAGCAGGTGCGTTCGCGGCCGATCGGCGTCGAGAACAGCAGCCGGCCGCCCGGCGCCAATACGCGCGCCAGTTCCGCCGCGGCCTTGCGCGCGCCCTGCGGGTCGATGGGGTCGCCGTAGCGCCCGAGCCCGATGTGCTCGATCACGTGCAGGCAGGAGAGCGAGTCGACGCTGTGGTCCGGAAACTTCAGGCGCAGGATGTCGCCCGCCTCGCAGCGCAGGCCCGGCAGCTGCGCCTCGAGCGGCCGGTAGTCGATATGCAGCGTCTCGGTCGTCGCGCTCAATACCGACAGCGTGAGCACGCTCGAGCCGACGTCGACGTGGCGCGCGGGACGGCGCGCCGCCAGCCGGCGTGCGAGCCAGGCACCCTGGTAGAAATAGTGCGCGTCGAATGGCGTCTCGCTCGTCCAGTCGCCCAGGCAGGGATGGGAGTCGGCCAGCCGCAGCGAGCCGGGACCCGCGAGGCGCGAATACTCGAGCCAGTGGCGCACATAGCGCGGCAGGTACAGCGCGCCGACCAGCGGCCGTGGCGAGAGGAAAGCCTGAATCCAGTTGCGCAACAGCATGGCGCTCCGCGTTGTTACAGTCCCGCGCGCCGCCGCGAGAGGCGCTGGCGCAGGGCGACGAACTGCCGGTAGATCCCGAGCGCCTCGAGCAGCCCGCGCGCGGCGAATCGAAGCCGGTAGTATGCCCGGATGCCCGCTTCGTGCAGCGGCGAACGCAGGTGCCCGTTCATGCGCAGCGCGCGCAGGTTTTCCTCCACTCCCTGCATCGGATCGAGGGTGCTCATGCCGCCGGTGCGCACCCGCGCGGCGACCACGGGGACGCGGACCGCGTGGAACTCGGGGAAGCCGCGCAACTGCAGTTCGTAGTCCATGGAAATCCGGAACGAGGTGTCGAAGCGGCCGTAGCGCTCGAAGAACTTCCGGTGTACGAGCATGCCGGGATGCGGCGGGATGACGAAACGCAGGAAGCGCCGGCGGCTGTAGTGGTAGACGAAGCGATACAGGAAAGCGCCCGAATCGCGCTCGATCAGGTCGCAATCGCCGTGCAGGATCATCGGCCAGCCGCGCTCGCGCGCACCCTCGATGAGCCCGGAGATCGCGCCGGGCGACGCCAGCGCGTCGTCCGCATTGAGGAAGCTGATGTAGTCGCCGCGCGCGCGCGCGAGGCCCTTGTTGAAGGCTTCGGCGATGCCGGCGTCCGGCTCGCTGATCCAGCCGGCGAGCTTCGCCGAGCGGGCGCGGACCAGTTCAAGGGTTCCGTCGGTCGAACCTCCATCGATGATCCAGTGCTCCAGCGCCGGGTAATCCTGGCCGGCCACGCTGTCCAGGTTTTCGACGAGGAACGGCATGCCGTTGCGCACGACGGTGACCACGGACACCAGCGGCTGCGGCTTGTCGCTCATGGCAAGTAATGGCGGAGCAGCGCTTCCATGTCCGCCGCGCGCCGCTCGAAGCCATGCTCGCGCAGCGTGCGCGCCTGGCCGGCCGCGGCGATGCGGTCGCGGGCCGCCGGATTGGCAAGTACGTAGGTCACCTTCTCCACGCATTCCTCCGCGCTGCGGTAGGCGACGACTTCGCTCTCGGGATCGAACAGCTCCGCGAGATCCGGCTTCCAGTCCGTCACCAGGCAGGTGCCGCTGCCCGTGGCCTCATAGAGGCGCATGTTGGAAGCCGAGTGCCGCGATAGCGCGATATGCGAGTTCAGCGTCACGGTCGAATCGCGCAGCGTGCGGAACATGTCCAGGCCGAACACGCCCGGCCGCAGCGCCCGCCGCAGTGCCGCCGGCATCGGGCCGCCCTTGTCGCGGCCGAGGAGCGTCTTCGCCGCCGCGCGCGCGCGCTGCCAGGGACTGCGGTCCGCCGCAGGCGTGAATACCGTCAGTTCCACGCGGCCGGCAATCGCGGCGAGCAGGCGCTGACGCTCCGCGTGCGCCGGGCTGCCGATGCCGACGCTGCCGACAAAGCTGACCGGATAGCGCTGCGCCGCGGGCGCATTGCCGAGGCGCTTCAATATGCGCGCGTCGAAGCCGTGGCGCAGCAGCTCGCTCTTGTGGCCCAGGGCGCGAAAATGCGTCACCAGTTCCGGGATGCAGGACAACACCAGGTCGCAGGCGCCGAAGAACGATGCATCCTGGTACGGCGCGCCGCACCAGGCGACCACCAGCCGGATGGAGGGAACCTGCGCGCGCAATTCCTTGACCCAGGCCGCCGGAAACGCCGCGTAGTCTCCCAGGAACAGCACTTCGGGCGCGAACTTGCGCACCTGCGCGGCGGCGACCTGCGGCATCCAGGAATCGGCGCCGGCTGCAACGCCATTTTCCCTCGCCCAGGCAAGCTGCGCAGGCTTGGCGTTGGCGAGGCGATCCTCGGCTTCGAAGCCGCGCGCGACCAGGTAATGCGTCCAGAAGTCCGCCCAGCCGAAGGCGTCGGCGTGCAGGCCGGCATACTGTGCCGCCGAATCCGCCTGCGCCAGCCCAGGCCGCGCGGCGTAGAACTTCTCCAGGTAGACGTGGTAGGCCGTCTCCAGGTGAAAGAACCTCATCGGCCCAGGCGCGTCGCGGTGACGTGGTAGCCGACCGTCGTGCGCTGCTCCTTGTCGTAGCGGTCCATCAGCTTGCAGGCGATGGAAACGAATACGCCGAGCAGCGGCAGCAACAGGAGCCAGACCGGCGCCCAGAGCAGTTCCGCGAGCAGCGGCATGCCGAGGCGGAACGGACGGGTGTTGCGCAGGAAGCGGATCGATTCCTGCGCATAGGTGCGCAGCGAGCCTTCGTTGGCTTCGATGCTGGGCGCCGAGAATCCCGCCGCTGCGAGGAACTTCTCGTACCAGTACGGCGTGTAGCCGCCGTAGAAGTGGTACGGCTCCTGGTGGATGCCCGAGCCGAGCGGCGCGGTCAGGATCAGCTTGCCGCCCGGCGCGAGCAGGCGGGCGAACTCGCGCAGCAGGTCGATCGGCGCGGGATAGTGCTCGAGCACTTCGGAGCAAAGGATGGCGTCGAAGCTGCCGTCGGCCGCAGGCACGCTCGCCGCGTCGCAGACGTAGTCGATCTGCCCGTACTTGCTGTAGCGCAACTGCTCTTCCTTGAGCGCGGCGAAATCCTGCGTGACGTAGCTGCAGTGGGCGAAATGCGCCCGGTACGGGCAGGACCCCGCGCCGATGTCGATGACGCGCGAGCCGGCGGGCAGCGCGGCGGCCTGGCGCGCGATCCAGCGGTCGCGCCGCACCTGGTTGTACGAAAACAGTTCGCTGTCGGCGAGCCGCCGGCGCAGGGCCGCGAGCATCAGCCGATCGCCTCGTAGCGCACCTGCCCCGCGGCCCGGCGCTTCAGCCGGCGCAGCCACTGCATCGGCTCCGGCGGCTCGGGCAGCAGCGGAACCGGCAACCCGTGCGCGCGCAGCAGCGCCGTCACTTGCGCAAGCTCCTTCACGTAGGCGCGATACAGCGGGCGCGCGGCGGCGCCCGGATTGTTGCCCGCGAACAGCCGCACCACGCCGGGACGCACCAGGCGCAACCCCTGGAAGTGATAGAAAACGGGATCGAGCGCCGCGCCCGACCTGCGCGCGAACATGTGGGCGTTCCAGGGCGCCAGCGTCAGCTCGGGGTGCTGCAGGATGTGCACCTCGCCGGAGAACAGTTTCGGCCACTGGTCGAGGTACTTCTGGTCGCCGCAACGGCCGTCCTCGACGCGCGCGAAACACCACTCCAGGCAGCGGGCCTGCCACCAGTCCAGCACCTTGCGCGCGCCGGGGCTGTTCCGGAACGGCATGAACTGCACGCAGAACCGGCCGTTGCTCGCGCTCAGGTCGTAGCGCGGGTCATAAGCGTGCTCGGTGATCATCGCGTCCTTGCCCGCGGCGTCCATTTCGTCGAGCAGCACGCGCGGCGGCCGGAAAAAGTACAGGTCCGCATCCAGGTAGGTGACGCGCGAAGCTCCCGGCGCACGCCCGAACACCACGTCCGCCGTGAACGGCGTGAGCGTCCAGCAATATTCCACGCGGCTGCGCCCCGGCTTGACCGCGCGCAGCGCGTCCGACTCGACCTCGCGCAGCGGCACCAGGTTTACGTTCGGCAGCGCGAGCCGCGCGAGCCCGTCTTCGCAGGCTTCATCCACGCACACCACCCACGACTGCGCCGCGGGATCCTGGCGCGCGAGCGAGCGCAGCATGCACACGCCCTGCGGGAGAAAGTTCCCGTCGAATAGGGTGATGTAGTGTTCAGCCATGGTCCGCCCCGAACGGCGGGATCAGAGCTCCCGGGAGAGGATGTCCCGCAGCGCGGCGCACACTTCCGCCACTTCGCCGTCGCTCAGCGTCGGGTACATCGGCAGCGAGAACACCTCGCGCGCCGCCATTTCGGTCCGCGGCAGGCTCGCCTCCGTATAGCCGAGGTGCGCGTAGGCCGGCATGCGGTGCACGGGCCAGCGGTAGCTGACGTTGGCGTGGATGCCGCGCTCGGCAAGCCGCTCGACGATGCGGTCGCGCGCCGCATGCCTACAGACATACATGTAGTAGACGTGCGAATTGCCGGGCGCGACTCGCGGCAACGCGAGATCCAGGTCGGCCAGCTTCGCGCCGTAGGCCGACGCGATTTCCTGCCGGCGCCGGATATAGCCGTCCATGCGGCCGAGCTTGCGCAGCAGGATTTCCGCGTGCAACTCGTCCAGCCGGGAGTTGTAGCCGTGCCGGTCGGCGTAGTAGGTGCCGTGCGTGCCGTACATGCGCAGGCTGCGCGCGGCGTCGGCCGTCGATGCGTCGCTGGTGACGATCATGCCGGCGTCGCCATAGGCACCGAGAACCTTGGTTGGATAGAAGGAGAACGCCGCTACCCTGGACATGGACCCCGCCGGACGGCCGTGCTGCCGAGCGCCGTGGCACTGCGCGCAGTCCTCGAGCAGCGCAATGTCGCGCTTCTCCGCGATAGTCGCCAGCGCGCGCATGTCGACGCACTGGCCGTAGAGATGGACCGGGATGATGCACCGCGTGCGCGGCGTCAACGCGGCTTCGAGCTGCGTGACGTCCATCAGGAAGGTATGGGGATCCACATCGACGAAACGCGGCGTGGCGCCGGTGGAAACGATCGCGGAAACGGTGGGGATCGCGGTGTTCGCCACCGTGACGACTTCGTCGCCGGGTCCGATGCCGAGGGCCTTCAGCGCGAGGAACAGTGCGTCGGTGCCGCTGTTGACGCCCACGCCATGCGCGACGCCGCAGCGCGCGGCAAACCTGCTTTCGAATTCTCGTACGCTGTCGCCGAGGATCAGGCGCCCCGAGCGCAGCACCTTGTCGACCGCATCCAGGATGTCCGCTCTCTCCGCTTCATACTCGCGGCGATAGTCCCAAGCCTGGATGGGCATCATTTTTTGATAAGCTGATCTTATCATGCTCGGTCTTGCAGACGCGCAGCTGGTCGACTTGCGCCCCAGGAAAGACCACAGGGGCGCGCTGATACCTGTCGATCACAACACCCTGCCCTTCACGCCGGTGCGCGGCTTCTACGTTTACGGCGTGCCGGAGGGGCTGGATCGCGGCGGCCACGCGCACCACGTCACCGAGCAGGCGGTCATCGCGCTGAACGGCGCTTTCACGATCGATCTCACCGATGGCGACAAGAAGGTCACTTTTCGCATGGCGTCCCGGGAGCATGCGCTCTACATCCCGCCGATGATCTGGGACCGGCTGTACGACTTCTCCGCCGACGCGGTCTGCTTCGTCTTCGCCAGCACCACCTACCAGCAATCCGATTACGTCCGCGACTGGGACGCATTCGTGGAAGCCCGCAGGATTCTGCGTTCGGCGCCGCCGGCCTAGCGGCTCTGCCGGCGCGACCACGCCCAGCCGCCGTAGCGGATCAGCGTTGCGCCGGCCTTTACCGAACCTTCTTCGCTATCGAGCGCGGCAACCATCCGGTAGTTCGCGTCGAGCGCGCCAGCCAGCTTTGCCGACCCGAACACGCGGCAGGGATAGCTCGCCTCGTAGACCTGCGGCGGCACTTGCTGGACGAAGATGAGATCTTCCGCGCCGTCGTGATAGGAGGTCCGGTCGACGATGATGTCCGCGACTCCCCCCGCGCTGATTTGCCCGAGAACCCCGTAGGGATCTTCCACGTAAGGCAGCGAACTGGATAGCAGGGCAACGTTCGGCTTCTCCTGCGCCAGGCATTCGGCAACGCTGGCATGGAACTGCAGAGATTCGCCGGCGAATTCACGCCGCCCGCATTCCACCAGCTTCGGCTGCTCCACGACCGACCAGCGCAGGCTCGCGACCGGAGCCAGAAAATCCCTGCAGCGGAAATACGTGCTGCCCAGCGAGCCGCCGAAATCGAGCACGTTCAATGCGCCACCGTTGCGGGCCGCGGCGCGCAGCAGCGCCGCCAGCAGCGGAAACGGCAATCGCATCTTGGCGAACGCGACCGAGTCCCGCTCGAATGCGGCCTCGCCTTTCTTCACTTTCAACGCCGCGCTCCGGACCGCCTCGAAAATCTGCGCCTGGTCGTATCCTCCGGCATGCCGGCCCGCTTCCTGCCAACTCGCGTACGGCCCCTCATAGCGCACGCTCCTGGACATCAGCGCCCGGTACGCGTCGAGCACGATGGGCGGCGTGAGCCCGCGCAGGAAGGACTTCACGATTTCTCGAACACGCCGACCCAGCCGTCGGTGCGGCCGAACAGCTGGAAGCTCGCGTGGAACGCCAGCGCGCTCGCGCATTCGAGCGCGGCGAGCGGCAGCGTCGTCCAGGTTCGCATGCGCATGCCCTTGAACGACACCGGGCGGAAATGCGCGCGCCGGAACCAGACGTCGCGCAATAGCATGCGGTTTCGCGGGCGGTGGCGCGTCTGCGGCACGCCGGGCGAGAACGCCATCTGGATGCTGGCCGGCGGATAAGGCCGCACGTGGTCCAGGTCGTCGTAAAAGTACGGGCTCTGGAGCGGCGTCGCGATGATCAACGCGCCGCCGGCACGCAGCCGGTCGAGATGTCTGTCGAGGAATTCGACCAGCGCGGCGGGGGCGAAATGCTCGATAAGATGGCTCATCACGATCACGTCGAAGGTGGTGTCTCCACGCGCGAATTCCTCCGCGCTCTGGCAGGGCAAGCCGGCCGCCCTGTTGCTTGCCACGATCGCTTCGTTCTCGTCCACCCCTGTAACCGCAAACCCGCGCCGCGCTAGCAAGGCGAGCAATCTGCCATGTCCGCAGCCTAAATCGAGAACCCGGGCACCCGGCTCTTGGCAGCGCCGCTCGACATCCGCGACCAGCCGGGCGAGTTCGGCGTCGTAGGCGATCAGCCGCAGGTAAAGGCGCTTCAGCGACTGCTTCATGAGGCGGCCGATTATATCGGCGAAAGGCGCGGGCGCCTCTCGGAGGCGCCGCTAGAATATCCGCCCTGGGCAACATGAACGTACTCGTCACCGGCGCTACCGGATTCGTGGGCAGGCACGTGGTGGCCGAACTGCTTCGGCAGGGTCACACAGTGGTTGCGCTTTCCCGCAGCCGCGAGCGCGCCGATCCAGGCTGGCAAGGCAGGCTGACCCATGTCGAGCACGACCTGCGCGAGCCGATGACGCATCCATTCGAGCGCCTCGGCCGTCCCGACCTGGCGATGCATCTCGCCTGGCAGGGTCTGCCCCACTACGGCGATACCGTGCACACGGAGGTCATCCTGCCTGCGAGC
>DATJYN010000113.1:0-13858 GCA_035499575.1 Burkholderiales bacterium
GTCCGTGCCCGCGCCGCTTGCGATGGCGTTTCCCTTTTCGGAAGCCTCGATAGAACGGCGGACGAGTTCGAGGGAATTCGCCCAATCCAGGCCCATGCCGCGCTGCGCGGTGTCCATCGCCTCGGCGACGCCGAACCCCCAGTACCACAAGTGCCGCCGGTAGGCGAGGGTCGCGTCCCAGTCGATCGCGGCCTCGAGCCAGGGTTCCTTCGCCGACAACGGATCCGCGACCACGTGCGCCGCGGCGTAGGCGATGCGCGTGAAAGGCTTCGACGGCCGCCGGAACGCCTTCGGCGCATGCAGCCGATAGCGCTGCAGGCCGCCGCCGGCAACCGGCAGCTCGATCGCTAGGTTTTCAGTTTGGGGATGTCGATCCATTTTCCTTGTCGCCAGCTTTTGAGTCCCAGCTCGGCCAGTTGCACGCCCTTTGCGCCTTCGAGCAGGCCCCAGCGGAAGGCGCCTTCGCCGGCAACGTGCTTCAGGAACATCTCCCATTGCAGCTTGAAGGCATTGTCGTAGCCCTCATCGGGCGCGTCTTCCCAGCCTGCATAGAAATCGATGGGCTGGGGAATGTCGGGGTTCCATACGGGTTTCGGGGTTTTTTCGTAACTCTGGATCTTGCAGCCCCTCAAACCCGCGACAGCGCTTCCTTTCGTTCCGTCCACCTGCAGCGTCAACAGGTCGTCCCGCCGCACGCGCACCGCCCACGAAGAATTGAAATGCGCGATCGCGCCGCCGGCGAGCTTGAAGGTGGCGTAGGCCGCGTCATCCGCCGTCGCCTTGTATTTCCTGCCCTGCTCGTCCCAGCGGAACGGGATGTGCGTCGCGCCCAGGCAGGACACCGCCTTCACTTCGCCGAACAGGTTGTCCAGCACGTAGCGCCAGTGGCAGAGCATGTCGAGGATGATGCCGCCGCCATCCTGCTTGCGGTAATTCCACGACGGCCTTTGTGCAGGAACGCGGTCGCCCTCGAACACCCAGTAGCCGAACTCGCCGCGCACCGAAAGGATTTTTCCGAAAAACCCTTCGTCGCGCAGTTTCGCGAGCTTCAGCAGCCCCGGCAGCCAGAGCTTGTCCTGCACCACGCCGTGCTTGACCTTGGCCTTCTTCGCGGCCTTGTAGAGGTCGACGGCCTCGGCGAGCGTGGTGGAAACCGGCTTCTCGCAATACACGTGCTTGCCCGCCGCGATCGCCTGCTTCAGGAGTTTCGGGCGCAGCTGCGTGGAGGCCGCATCGAAGAAAACCGTGTCATCCGTCGCCTGCAGCGCTTTCTTCAGGTCCGTGCCGTGCCGTTCGACGCCATATTGCTTCGCCAGCGCCGCGATCTTCTCCGCGTTGCGGCCGATGAGGATCGGATCCGGCATCAGGCGCGTGCCGTCCTTAAGCGCGACGCCGCCCTGCTTGCGGATCTCGAGGATCGAGCGCGCCAGGTGCTGGTTCATGCCCATGCGCCCGGTGACGCCGTGCATGATGATGCCGATTCGTTTCTGCGCCATGCATCCTTCCCGTATTAACCAGTTCGTTACATTATCAGATGAAACGGCGCCGCTGCGCCTACTTGCGCAGGTAGCCGAGAACGAGCGCCGTCATGTGCTTCAGGCGCTCGGCCTTGCTGCGCGCGGCGAGCAGGTCGCGCTCGAAGATGGTCGACAGCGTATGGCGATTGCCGAGGTAGAAATAGCCCAGTCCGGCGATCGAGATATAGAGCTGGACCGGATCCACGCCGCGGCGGAATTGGCCCGCGCGCACGCCGCGCTCGAGCAGGTCGCGCAGCGTCGCCACCAGCGGCGAATGCATGGCGGCGATCTGGCGCGAGCGCCGCAGGTGGCGCGCGCGGTGCAGGTTCTCGCTGTTGAGCAGCGTCAGGAATTCCGGGTGTTTCAGGTAGTAGTTCCAGGTGAAGGCGACCAGCCGCCGGATGCCTTCGGCTGGATCGAGTGCGCCCAGGCGCAGGCCCTGCTCGGCGCGGCGAATGTGCGCGTAGCGCGACTCCAGCACCGCAAGGAACAGCCCTTCCTTGTTGCCATAGTAGTAGTACAGCATGCGCTTGTTGGCCCCGGCGCGCGACGCGATGCGATCGACGCGCGCGCCGCCCAGGCCGAAGCGCGCGAACTCCTCCAGAGCCGCGGCAAGGATGCGGCCGCGATTCCGCTCCGGATTCCTTTTGTTCATTCCATGCCCAGCAATTTGTAGATGCGCCGGGTGTACTCGCCGAAGCGCTCGTGCGTCTTCATGTCGAGCGTACGCGGGTGCGGCAGGTCGATCTGGAAGTTGTCGGCCATCTTCGCCGGGCCCGCGGTCAGCACCACCACCCGCGTGCCGAGGAACACCGCCTCGGATATGCCGTGCGTGACGAAAACGATGGTCTTGCCCGCCTCCTTCCAGATGCGCAGCAGTTCCAGGTTCATCTTCTCGCGCGTCAGCGCGTCCAGTGCGCCGAAGGGTTCATCCATCAGCACCAGCTTCGGATCGTGCACCAGCGCGCGCGCGATCGCCGCGCGCTGCTGCATGCCGCCTGAAAGCTCGTAGGGATACTTGTCCTCGTAGCCGGCGAGGCCAACCAGCGAGAGGAGTTTTTTTGCTCGCTCCCTGGATTCCTTTTGCGGTAAACCCAGGATTTCCGCGGGAAGAAGCACGTTGTCGAGTATGCGGCGCCATTTCAGCAGCAGCGGCGCCTGGAACACCATGCCCACATCGCGCGAGGGATCGAAGGGGTTTTCGCTCGAGCCGAGCTTCACCTCGCCGCCGTCGTGCGGCAGCAGTCCGGCGAGTACCTTGAGCAACGTCGACTTGCCGCAGCCCGAAGGGCCGACGAGCGATACCAGTTCCCCGGGCATGACGTCGAACGTGGCATCGGAGATCGCCAGGTGCTCTCTTTTTCCCTGTCGATAAAGCTTCCTGACGCCGCGCAGGTGGATGAACGGCTCAACTGACACGGGCGTCCTTCACGACCAGCAGTTTCTCCAGCGCGAGCACCATCCCGTACAGCACCATGCCGATCAGGGTGATCAGGATCACCGCCATGAACATGGCCGGGGTATCGAGCGTCACCTGCACCTGCAGCATCAGGTAGCCGAGGCCCTTGTCCGAGCCGAGGAATTCGCCGACGATCGCCCCGGCCACCGCCAGGATCGCCGCCACCTTCATGCCGGAGAAGATGTAGGGCAGCGCGCCCGGCAGCTGGATCTTGAAGAACAGCTGCCAGCGCGAGCCCTTGAGCGAGCGTACGAGATCCAGCAGGTCGGGCTCGACCTCGCGTAGTCCGCGCGCCGTGGTCAGCAGGATCGGGAACACGCAAATCGAGAACGCCATCATGGAATTGGGGAATATGCCGTACTTGAACCACACGATGATCAGCGGTCCCAGCGCCACCTTCGGGATCATGTTCAGGGAGACCAGCAGCGGCATGAAGAAGGCTTCCAGCGCCTTCGACCAGGTGAAGACGAGCGCACAGGCGACGCCGACGACCAGCGCGAGGAAGTAGCCGACGAAGATCTCCGTGCCGGTCACCGCGATGTTGGTCCACCAGCTGTAGTTCGGCTGCAGCAGCGCGTTCAGCGTCGCGCCCGGCGAGGGCATGACGAACTTCGGCACGTTGCCGAGGGTGACGAACAGGTACCAGGCCAGCAGCAGCGCCAGGTGCGCCACGATCGCCAGCGTGTAGCGTTGCGCGGTTTCGCTCATGTGATCCTCAGGAACATCGATTCGTCGTAGGGTAGCCCGGACTGCACGAAGGCATTGCCGCTGCGAACGTAGTGCAGGGCGCAGGCGCGGCGCCAGCGCGCGGAATGGTTGGGCCCGGACTGGTGCAGCACGCCGCCGTGGTGGAACGACACGCCGCCCTTGGGCACGGGCGCGGGCGTGAGCGCGATCGCAGCGGTTGCCGTGGCGGCCACCTGCAGGTTGAAAGGCTCTTCGGGCGGCGCCGCGTGCGGCAGCAACGGATTGCGGTGCGTGCCTTCGCCGAAGAACAGGCAGCCGTTTTCGACCGTCGCGTCGTCGAAGGCGATCCAGGCGGTGATCAGCGCCTCCGGGTCGCGCGGGCCGAAGTAGAAGTTGTCCTGGTGCGGCGGCTTCGGCCCGCCGCCTTCGGGCGCCTTGAAGAAAATCTGGCTGAAATAGACCGACACGCCGCGGCCGATTGCGCTTTCGACCAGGGCGACCAGGCGCGGATCGCGCGCGAGCGCCTGCACGGAAGCGCGGTGGTAGTGCGGGTTGTCGAGCTTGCGCAATACCTCTTTCGCCTTTACGCCGCCGTCCAGGTACCAGCGCCGCTGCGCCGCCGGCAGTTCGCGCAGGAACTCCTCGCCCCAGCGCTCGATGTCCGCGATCGCCGCGTCCATTTCGGCGGGAGCAAACACGCCCGGGACCGTGGTGTGGCCCTTGCTTTTATATTCTTCCAGTTTCAATCCAGCCACTTTGACAGGTTCTCCCTGACGAAATCATCGTCATTCATCTCGGGATAGGCGGCGTAGACGCGGTCGATTTCCACCGCCTGCCCCGGCGACAGGCCTTCCCCCGGGTCAAGGCACCAGGTGCCTTCGAACAGGCCCTGCCGGCGCAGCACTTCATGGCAGCCGGCGATGCAGCCGACGAAATCGTGCGCCACGTCGAAGAACGCGCTGTTCGCGTCGGTGACTTTGGAGTCGAGGGCAAGCAGGTCTTCAGTCAGTTTTGCCTTTTGCAGCCGCTCCAGGAGTTCAACGGCATATTTCGTCCAGACGCTCCAGTGACCGAGCAAGCCGCCCTTGATGCGGACGCGAACCTCCTCGGTCCCCCGCCGCACCAGCAACGGCGCCAGCAGGTCGAGCACGATGTGGTCGTCGTTGCCGGTATAGAGCGTCACCCGTTCTTCGGCGCGTGCCGCGACCAGCCCCTTGGCCACATCGAGCGTACGGTAGCGGTTGAAGGGCGCGACCTTGACCGCAATGACGTTCTCTATCTCGCAGAACCGGCGCCAGAAGGCGGCCGAGAGAGCGATGCCGCCAACCGCGGGCTGCAGGTAGAAGCCGACGAGCGGGATTTCTGCGGCCACCGCGGCGCAGTGCGCGATGAGTTCGTCTTCCGAAGCGCCCTTCATCGACGCGAGCGACAGCATGCCCGCGTGGTAGCCGAGGCCCCGCGCGATCGCCGCTTCCTCTTTCGCCTGCCGGGTCTTGCCCGCCAACCCTCCCACGAGGACGACCGGCCGCTTCACCCAGGATCGCGCCTCTTCCGCCGCCAGCTCGAGCACCGGCTCGTAGAGCCCCGCTTCGCGGATCGCGAATTGCGTCGCGTGCACGCCGACCGCCAGGCCGCCCGCGCCCGCGTCCAGGTAGTAGCGCGACAGCGCGCGCTGGCGCCGGCGATCCAGCCGGCGCGACGCGTCGAGCGCCAGCAGCTGCGCCGGAATCACGGTGCCGCGTCGCAACAGCGCGAGCACTTCGGCGGGCAATTGGGTCCGATGCATGTTAACCGGGTGGTTACTCGATGGTAACATTTGCCCTCCAGAAACGAGGAGCCCACATGCGCAGATATTTCTTCGCCGCCCTTGCGGCGCTTGCCGCCGCAGTTGTCCCGCTTGCCGCCGCGGCCCAGCAGAAACTCGACTTCATCCTGAACTGGGTGCCGGGCGGCGACCACGCCCCGTACTACTACGCCAAGAAGCTCGGCTGGTACGCGAAGGAAGGCATCGACCTGAACCTGGAGCCGGGCAAGGGCTCGGCGTTGGCGACGCAGAAAGTCGGCGCCGGCGCCAACCCGATCGGGCTCGCGGACATGGGCGGCGTGCTGGTCGCCAAGGGCAAGGGCGCGGACACCGTGGCGGTGTTCAACGTCTACGCCAATTCGCCGCAGGGCATGTACTGGCTGAAGAGCTCGGGCATCAAGGGCATCAAGGACTTCGCCGGCAAGAAGATCGGCAATCCGGCCGGCGACGGCGCGCGCGTGATGTGGCCGGCGCTAGCCAAGGCGAACGGCATCGATCCGAAGTCGGTCACCTGGGTGAACATCGACGCCAATTCGAAGCTCTCGGCGCTGAAAGCCAAGGCGATCGACGTCACGACCTCCTTCTACAACCTGCACTTCGTCTTCCAGAAGGAACTGGGCGACGACATGGGTTTCCTCGCCTGGCGCGACGTCGGCATCAACCCCTACGGCAACTCCGTGATCGTGAACGCCGAGTTCCTGGCCAAGAACAAGCCGGTGATCGACAAATTCGTCAAGGTGACGCAGCGTGCGTTTGCCGCCTGCGTCAAGGACCCCAAGCCCTGCGTGCAGGCGCTGGTCGAGAGCAACGGCGCGCTGACCTACGACCAGGAATTCGGCAACTGGAAGCTGGTCGAAGTGCTGATGAGCGACAAATACTCGCGCGAAGTCGCGCTCGGCATCCACGACGACGCGCGCATGAAAGCCGACTACGAACTGGTGCGCGACTACGTCGGCATCGACAAGCCCTTCGACGTCAAGACCGTCTATACCAACGAGTTCCTTGACCGCTCGATCAAGATGACGAAGTAGGCTCGGCGTCTAGCCAAGCTCCGGACCCGCAGGACAGAAGACCAGCGACGCATCCCCGGGCGCATAGCCGCCCGGTCCATGCGCCATGCGGGTAAAGGGCCGCTGGATGGCAAAGCCCTGCGCCAGTGCCCAGGCCTGCAGCGACGCCGCGCGGTCTGTTATGTCGACGTAAACCGGCAGCCGCGCCTTGGCGAGCGCGGCGCCAAGCAGCCGGCGCGCCGTTTCCTCGTCGCGTGCGACGAGAGGCCCGACCTGCAGCGCTTCACGGCCTTCGCGCGCCAACACGAAACCTGCAATCGCTCCGTTGCGCTCTGCGACCAGTGCCATCCCCGGTTGGCGGTCGGCGAGATTGCGCAGCACCGCCTCCCTGCTGCCGCCGAAGGCGTCCGCATCGAGCGCGAAGATCTGCGGCCAGTGGGCCTCCTTGAGGGGAACCGTCCCTTCACCCGTGAATTTCCCATGTGAAAGCGAGAGGGCAAATCTCTTGAAACCCCAGAAGTCCCTGAACCCCTCCTGCACATAGACGTCGTGCCCTGCCGGCGTCGCATCCAGCAGCGAGACGCGCAGCTGTGACGCCATCGCCGCGAGCGCCACGCGCAGCAGGCGGGAGGCGTAGCCCTGACGCCGGTGCTCCGGCAGCACGAGAACCATCGCGATCCACGCGAAGCCGGCGCCGTAGGGCAGTGCAACGGTTGAAGCGGCGAGCGTGCCGTCCGCCGTGGTGATGCCCCAGCCGCGGCCGAAACCGAGCATCAGGCGCCAATCGGCTTCGTTCTGATTCCAGTTTGCAGAACGAGAGAGCTTCAGGCAGCCGGGAAGATGTTCTTCCCCGAGCGCATGCTCAGTACTTGCCATCCCGCGTCTCGAAATGGGTCGGCTTGCCCAGGCTGGCGCCACCGCGCGCGATCCAGTCGGCCTGCCAGTCCAGCATCCTCGACAGCGGAACCCGCAGCTTGCCGAGCAGCTGCTGCGCGGCGTGCGTGTCGACGAGCCACGCGGTCGGCGCCTCGGTGCCGGTAACCACGGGCACCTTGCCGAAGCGCTTGCCGAACTCCGCGGCGAGCGAGCGCACGCGCACCACCTCCGCCCCGCTCACGTTCAGCGGCGTTGCCGGCGCCGTGCAGTGCGCGAGCAGGCGCAGCGCCTGCTCGTTGGCTTCGCCCTGCCAGATGACGTTGACATGGCCCATGGTCACGTCCACCGGCTTGCCTGCATGTACCTTCGAGGCGACGTCGTGCAGCACCCCGTAGCGCATGTCGATGGCGTACTCCAGGCGCACCAGGCGCGCGCGCGTGCCGTACTTGAGCGAGCCGTACTCGAATGCCTTTTCGCGGCCGACGCAGGAAGTGGCGTAGTCGCCCGGAGGCGGCAGCGTCGGAGCGCTTTCGGAGGCGCCTTTGCCGGTAACGTCCGCGAACGGATAGACGCAGGCGGTGGAGAACACCACGATGCGCGAATCGCGGAAGGCTTCGGCCACCATGTAAGGAACACCGACATTCATCGCCCAGGTAAATGCTGCATTGCCCGCGGCGCCGAACTTGTGGCCGGCCATGAACACCACGTTTGGCGCCCGCGGCAGGCGCTCGAGCGCGGCGCGATCGAGGAGATCGCAGGCGATGCATTCGACGCCCCAGCCCTCGAGCCGCGCGCGCAGACCCTTCTCGGTGAAGCGCGCCACGCCGATCACGCGGCGCGCCGGCGCTGCGCGCTTGGCCATGCGCGCGAGCGTCGGCCCCATCTTGCCGCCGACGCCCAGGACCAGGATATCGCCTTCGGTGCGCGCGAGGTCCGCCGCCAGCTCCGGCGTGGGCTGCGTCATGAAATCTTCCAGCGCTTCGACGTTCTCGAAGCCGGCGCGATCAATGTTAACCATCCGGTGAATTATAATCGCGCGTCATGACGCCTCCACGCATCCGCACCACCGTCGTCGGCTCCTACCCGCTGCCCGATTGGCTCGCGGCCGCCCCTTCCGAACAGGCGCTCACCGACGCGATGCGCGTGGTCCTGCATACGCAGGAAGCCGCCGGCATCGACCTGGTATGCGACGGCGAGCTGTACCGCTTCGACCTCAACCATCCCGAGACCAACGGCATGATCGAGTACTTCACCCGGCCGATGAGCGGGATCCGCAGCGAGATCGGCTTCTCCGAGTGGCTCGCCTACTCCAGGGGGGCCGGCATGCGCTTTCGCGCCAAACCGCCCGGCGTGGTCGAGGGACCGGTCGGCGCCGGCACGCTGAACCTCTCGCTCGCCTGCGCGCGCGCCAGGCGACTCGCCGGCAAGCCGCTCAAATTCACGCTTACCGGACCGCACATGCTGGCGAAGACGCTGCACGACCTGCACTACCGCGACCCGGAAGCGCTCGCGCACGCCATCGCCGACGTGCTGGCGGCGCAGGTGAAGCACCTGGACGCGGACGTGATCCAGGTGGACGAGGCCAACCTGCCGGGCCATCCGCAGGAGTGGAAGTGGGCCGCCGCCGCGATCAACAAGGTGCTCAAGTCCGTGCCGAAGAAATCAAGGGCGGCCGTGCACCTGTGCTTCGGCAACTATGGCGGCCAGTCGATCCAGAAAGGCGGCTGGGCGCGGCTGATGGACTACCTGAATGCGCTCAAGGCCGACCACATCGTCATGGAAAACGCGCATCGCCCGCCCGAGGAGCTCGCCGTGTTCAAGGACCTGCGGCGTGACATCGGTTTCGGCCTGGGCGTGGTGGACATCAAGCGCACCGAGGTCGAGTCCGCGGATGCCATCGCGCGCGCCATCGAGCGCGCCGAAAAGATGCTCGGCCGCGGCCGGGTGAAGTACATCCATCCCGACTGCGGCTTCTGGATGCTGAAGCGGAACATCGCAGACGGAAAAATCCGTGCCCTGGCGAAAGGCCGCGACTTATACGAAGGGCGATAGCTTTACCGAAAAAGAACCTTCGCCCAGGCCGCGTTCCAGTCTTGCCCGGTGACGTCGGTCTCGCGGCCGTCGGCTTCGAAGAATTTGTTCGGGACCTGGAACATCGCCAGCATGAGCCCGCCCTGCGGCCCCGCCCAGGCCTCGTGGCGGCTGCCGGCGGGGCGCCAGACAAATTCACCGGCCTTGCATTCGCCTTCGCCGCAGACCAGGCTGCCTTCGAGCACGTAGGTCTGCTCGATCAGCACGTGTTCGTGATCCGGCAGCCGCGCACCCGGCGCGAACTTCATAAGCGAGGTGACGACGCCGGTGTCGCGGTCCACCAGCAGCGTTTTCGCCTCGACGCCTGGAAAGCGTGTTCTCTCCCACGGCAGCTTCGCCACCTCGACGAAACGCGAGGCGAGCGGCGGCAGGGTGGCGTGGTTGAGCGCCTTCGGCGTGGCGCCGCTCATTTCTTCTTGTGCTCCCCGACCTTGACGATCTTCATGGTGTTGGTGCCGCCCGGCTTGCCGATCGGCTCGCCGATGGTGAGTACGATCAGGTCGCCGTCCTTGACCACGCCGTTGTCCACCAGCACCTTCTCCGCCTCCGCGAGCAGTTCCTCGCGGTCGTGGCCGACGTACTTCACCATCAGCGGGTAGACGTCGCGCAATAGCGAGCAGCGGTAGCGCGTCGCGGTCTGCGACGTCAGCGCGTAGATCGGCACGCCGCAGTTCAGCCGGCTCATCCACAGCGCGGTCGAGCCGGACTCCGTGAGCGTAGCGATCGCCTTCACTTTAAGGTGGAACGCGGTGAACAGTCCCGCCATCGCGATCGACTGGTCGACGCGCTTGAACACGCGGTTCAGGAATTCCTGGTCCAGGCTGACCGGCTGCGTCTGCTCGGCCTCGATGCAGATGCGGTCCATCGCCTCGATCGCCTCGACCGGGTATTTGCCGCTTGCCGATTCGGCCGACAGCATCACCGCGTCGGTGCCGTCCAGCACCGCGTTGGCGACGTCGGACACCTCGGCGCGCGTCGGCACCGGGCTGGCAATCATCGATTCCATCATCTGCGTCGCGGTGATGGTGAGCTTGTTGTTCTCGCGCGCCAGGCGAATCATCTTTTTCTGCAGGGCGGGCACCGAGGCGTCGCCGACTTCGACCGCCAGGTCGCCGCGCGCGACCATGATGCCGTCGCAAGCGTTCATGATGTCAAGCAGCGCTGCCGTCGTCACCGCCTCCGCGCGCTCGATCTTTGCGATCAGGAAGGCCTTGCCGCCCGAAGCGCGCAACAGCTCGCGCGCCATGTACATGTCGGAGCCGGATTTCGGAAACGACACCGCGAGGTAGTCGGCGTTGATCTTCGCCGCGGTGCGGATATCCTCGATGTCCTTCGGCGTGAGCGCAGGCGCGGTCAGCCCGCCGCCCTGCCGGTTGATGCCCTTGTTGTTGGAGAGCACGCCGCCGTGGCGCACCGTCGTGTGGACTTCCTCGCCGCGCACGGCCACGACATCGAGCACGATCTTGCCGTCGTCCAGCAGCAGCACCGCGCCTGCGGCGACGTCACGCGGCAGTTCCTTGTAGTCGAGGCCGACTCGCTCGCCGTCGCCCAGCTCGCAGGTGGCGTCGAGGACGAATTTCTGCCCCTTGGCGAGCGTGGTCTTGCCGTCCTTGAATTTGCCGACGCGGATTTTCGGACCCTGCAGGTCGCACATGATGCCGACTGTGCGCCCGGTCTTGCGCGAGATTTCCTTCACCAGCGTGGCGCGCGCCAGGTGATCATCCGCGGTGCCGTGCGAGAAATTCAGCCGCACTACGTCCACGCCCGAGCGCACCATCCGTTCGAGCATGGCGGGGTCGGATGAAGAGGGTCCGAGCGTGGCGACGATCTTGGTGCTGCGGAGCATTTGTCCAAGTGTATCATCGTGTTATGGAACAAAAAGCCCCGGCGGAACTGCTTGTCGCCTGCCTTTGCGCGACCTGGTGCAAGACCTGCACCGAATTCCGCGGCACCTTCGACAAGCTGTCGAAGGAAAACTCCGCAACCAGATTCGTCTGGATCGACGTGGAGGACGACAGCGCGCTGGTCGGCGACATCGAGATCGAAAACTTCCCGACGCTGGCCGTATTCCGCGACGGCAAGCCGCTGTTCTATGGCGTCACCATGCCGCAGGAAGGCGTAGTCGCGCGCACGCTTGCCTCGCTAAAGCGCGAAGATCGCGAACAGATCGCGGTCCCGGATGAAATCGCCGGGCTGCCGGAAGCCCTAGGCGCGCGCCTCTAGGGCCGCAACCGCGGGCAGGGTCTTGCCCTCGAGAAATTCCAGGAACGCCCCGCCCGCGGTGGAGATGTAGCCGATCTTGTCGGCGATCCCGAACTTATGGATCGCGGCGATGGTGTCGCCGCCGCCGGCGATGGAAAAGGCCTTCGAGGCGGCGATCGCGCGCGCGATGGTCTCGGTGCCCTTGGCGAACTGGTCGATTTCGAACACCCCGACAGGGCCGTTCCAGACGATGGTGCCGGCAAGCTCGAGCAGCTTCGCCAGCGCGGCCGCGCTCTTCGGGCCGATGTCGAGGATCATGTCGTCGGCGCCGACGCCGCGCACGTCGGTCACGTGCCCGCGGGCGCGCGCCGACATCTCGCCGGCGACCACCACGTCTTCGGGCAGCGGCACCTCGGTCGCCGCCATGATCTTCCCCGCCTCGTCGATCAGCCCCGCCTCGGCAAGAGACTTGCCGATCGGCAAGCCTTTCGCCTGGAGGAAGGTATTGAGGATGCCGCCGCCGACGATCAGGCGGTCCACTTTCTTCGCCAGCGCCGAGAGGATGGTGAGCTTGGTGGACACCTTCGAGCCGGCGACGATCGCAATCAGCGGACGCGCCGGGCGCGCCAGCGCGCCGGCGAGGGCATCGAGCTCCGCGGCCATCAGCGGCCCCGCGCAGGCGAGCTTCGCGAAGCGCGCCGCCCCGTGCGTCGTGGCTTCGGCGCGGTGCGCGGTGCCGAAGGCGTCGTTGACGTAGACATCGCAGAGCGCGGCAATTTTCTTCGACAGCGTCTCGTCGTCTGCCTTTTCGCCGACGTTGAAACGGCAATTCTCCAGGAGAACCACCTCGCCGGGATTGACGGACACGCCTTCAGTCCAGCCCCGCACCAACGGGACCTTGACGTTCAGGTATTCGGAAAGCTTCTTCGCGATGGGAGCGAGCGAATCCTTCTCGTCGAAGGTCCCCTCCTTCGGCCGGCCCAGGTGCGAAGTCACCATCACCGCCGCGCCCTTTTCCAGCGCCAGCCGGATGCCCGGCACGGAGGCCTGGATGCGCGTGTCGTCGGTGATGTTGCCGGCGTCGTCCTGCGGGACGTTCAGGTCGGCGCGGATGAAGACGCGCTTGCCGCGGAGGTCGAGGTCCGCCAGGCGCTTGAATTTCATCCCGCCCGCTTCGTTACTTCGCCGCGTGCAGCGCGACTGTGATGTCCAGCATCCGGTTGGAGAATCCCCACTCGTTGTCGTACCAGCTCGCCACCTTCACGAGCGTGCCGCCGGAGACCTTGGTCAGCAGCGAATCGACGATCGAACTCGCCGGATTGTGGTTGAAGTCGGTGGAGACCAGCGGTTCCGTGGTGTATTCGAGGACGCCCTTCAGGTCCGTATCGGACGCCTGCTTCATCGCCTGGTTCACTTCCTCGACGCTGACCGCTTTTTTCGCCACGAAAGTCAGGTCCACGATCGATACGTTGAGGGTCGGCACACGGATGGAGTAACCGTCCAGCTTGCCGTTCAGGTGCGGCAGCACCAAACCGACCGCCGCCGCAGCGCCGGTTTTGGTCGGGATCATGTTCATGCTGGCCGAGCGCGCGCGCCGCAAGTCGGAGTGGTAGACGTCGGTGAGCACCTGGTCGTTGGTGTAGGAGTGCACCGTGGTCATCAGTCCGGACACCACGCCGATGCGGTCGTCCAGCGCCTTGACCAGCGGCGCGAGGCAGTTGGTGGTGCAGGAAGCGTTGGAAATGACGGTGTCGCTCCCTTTCAGGGTCTGGTGGTTGACGCCGTAGACCACGGTGCGGTCCACGTCCTTGTCGCCAGGCGCCGAGATGATCACCTTCTTCGCGCCGGCGGCGAGGTGCGCGCCCGCCTTTGCCTTGCTGGTGAACAGCCCCGTGCACTCGAGCACGACGTCCACGCCCAGCGACTTCCAGGGCAGTTTCGAAGGATCGCGCTCCGCGACCACCTTGATGCGACGGTTGTTCACCATCAGGCTGTCGCCGTCCACGCCGACCGTGCCCCTGAAGCGCCCGTGCGCGGTGTCGTACTTGAGCAGGTGCGCGTTGGTCTTGGCGTCGCCCAGGTCGTTGATCGCCACGAATTCCAGGTCGTGCTTCACCGGGCTTTCGTGGAAGGCCCGCAGGATGTTTCGGCCGATGCGGCCAAAACCATTGATCGCTACGTTGATGGTCATGACGCCACGCTCCTGACTGCT
>DATJYN010000114.1:0-4219 GCA_035499575.1 Burkholderiales bacterium
TATCCTTGGCGACTCTGCGGAAGGCCGGCTGATGTGGCGGCGACCGAGCGGCGCCTTTCGACGCTGCCGGGCGAGCCCCGCGGGCCAGGCCGCTGGCGCGCTATTGCCGGTGCGGCACGGGCGCGAGAACGTTCTCGTCGATCCACTCCCCATGGGCGAGCACGCGCTTTCTGGTGGCAGCTCGGGCAGAAATAGCGCGCCTACAAGATCATCGCTTCGCTCGAAAGGACTTCGTCGAAGAAGCGCTCGGGCACCCGCTGACCGGTGGGTGGACTCGGGTCTTGGAGAGCTAGTTCTCTCCGATCAGCTTCAGCGAAAGCGCCTTGGTGACCGCGTGGCGTGAGTTCGTTGCCTCGAGCTTGCGGCGCACGTTGGCAAGGTGAAAGACGACGGTGCCGTCTTCCTGCAAGGGGAAGCGCTTTACCTCTTATTTGCATATTAGAGGTAAAACTGGCAATCTACCCTCTAATCTGAAAATTAGAGGTAAGCATTGTCCGCCGTCCGCCCTCTTTTCCGCAGGCACGATCCAGCGGGCCAGACGAGATATCAGGATCTCAGGCAACTCGCCCGCTCGCAAGGCCGCGTCCTCGCCGGAAGCCCGGGCGTCCTCAAGCAGAGGACGCAGTCCGGCAATCGCTACTGGGTGCGCGAATATATGCGCATCGACGGCCGCAAGGTGGACGACTACCTGGGCGCGGAAACCTCCCTCGCGAAAGCCAGGATTGCCGAGCTGCGCGAGGAAATCGACCTGGCGAAGGCTCTTGCCTCCGGATCGGCGAAGCTGCGCCTGTTCGGCTATCAGCGCATCGAGCGCAAGCCCGCGGCGGTGCTCGAAGTTTTATTCAATCGCGGCCTGACCCAGGCAGGGCTCACGCTCGTGGGCTCCCACGCCTACGGTGCGCTCCTCAATGAGCTCGGGGTGATCGCGCCCGCATACCGGACGCAAGACCTCGACCTCGCGCGGGCACAGCCTCTCGCTATTGCCTTGCCAGAAGGCATCACGCTCCGGCAGCTCCTCGATGAAACCGGCCTGACCTTCGTCCCGGTGCCCGGAATGCCTTCTCATCGACCGTCTGCGTCGTTCAAGCTTCCCGGCGCGGAAACACTGGTCGTCGATCTCCTGGTGCCCGGCAACTCCGTCGGCCGGGTCGTGCCGGTCAAGGAGTTGGGAACGCACGCTCAGACGATCCCGCTTCTGGATTTCCTGATCGAGGAACCGATCGAGAGCGTCGTCCTGAGTCCGAACCAGATCATCCCGGTAAAGCTGCCGGCCCCCGAGCGGTTCCTGCTTCACAAGCTTTACTCATCGCAATCCCGAAAGACGGACCGCGACAAGGTGCGCAAAGATCTGGATCAGGCCGCGCTCCTCGCCGCGGCCCTCGAAGAGGATACGCCCGGAGCCCTGGGCAGAACTTTCCGGCGCATGCCCGCCATTGGAAAAACCCCGGTCGCACGCGGCGCGCGCGCCGCCGCCAGGATCGTCGAAGGCGTCCATCCCGAAGCCGAAGCGGCGCTGCTGGAAATAGCCGGAAAGCGGTAGCGAGCCGAACCCGCTGACCGTTCCACTTGCGCTAGGCTTCAGCCGAAGTGGGCAGTCCTCGCCAGGGCCGCAGTGGACGCCATTCGCCGCGCGACGCAGCGGATGTGAAAAACCAGGACGGCCGCACAGGCGACTTCGATCGCCATCGAAAAGACGGGGACCAGGAAGTCGGCGGACAACTCCGTTTCGACCAGCCGGATGGCGGAGAGGACGCCGTCGCAGATCACCGAGGCGAGAAGTCCGCCCGCGGCGATCGCGCACAGAAGAAAGAAACGCCGCAGCTGCCCGCGATACGAGGGGTGCAAGGCCGCCGGAGCGCGGCGGCGGCTGATAGTGACCCAGGCCGCCAGCCCGACGACGGCCGAAAGCCAGAAAGCATAGCGGTCGATAGCGACCACGTATGCGCTCACGGCCCTCGCCTCCTCGCTCAAAACCCACTGCGTCAGGGCAAACCACGCGATGCGGGCCTTCATCGCAAAGAAAACGCCGCCGATCACCAGAACGACGGCGACGCCGGCCTTCCTGCTCTGCCTGGCGAGCGACAGCAGCGCGAACTGGGCGGCGATGGCCTCGGGATCGCCGAAATTCGCCACGGCGCGCCGCTCCGCCTCGAGCGCATTGCCCTCGGGACCGGCTGCAACGGCTTCCCGCAGATGATCTTCGACTTCCTGCCGCACGCAGCGCGCGAGAGAGCGGTCGAAGGCGAGCTTGCCTGCAAGCGATTCGACGTACCCGGAAATTACGCCGGATTCTTCCATGGCCGCGTTCCTCCAAGCAGACCGCCGATGGCATCGGAAAACTGTTTCCAGACTGCGCGCTGATCGGCCAGCGCGCGGCTGCCGCGCTTGGTCAGGGTATAGACTCGCCGCCGCCGCCCGTTTTCGGCGGTCGTCCAGCGGCCGGCGAGGAAGCCCGCCTGCTCGAGGCGATGCAGCGCGGGATAGACCGTGCCCTCCGGGAGGTCGAACGCCTGGCCGCTCCTGCGCTTGATCTGCTCGATCACGGCGTAGCCGTGCGCAGGGCCCGCCGACAGCGCCGCGAGCACGATCATGTCGAGGTGCCCCTTGAGCATTTCGCCTTCCATGGCCGGCATTATTGGGCCTCGGCGCCTTCGCGGTCAAGCGGTTGACACATAGTATCACTAGGCTTAGTATCGCGAGGTCTCTTTGACCACTCCCAGGAGCCCCGCATGCCGATCGCCAAAGTCTATCTGCCCGAAAACGTCATCACGCCGGAGCAGCGGCGCGAGATCGTCAAAGGCATCCACGAAGTCATCCTGACCGTCGAGAAGCGCCCGCTCAGCTCGCCGACCTACGTGCAGATCAACGAAGTTCCGGCCTGCGACTGGGGTTTCAGCGGCAGGGTTTACGAACCCGGCGCCAAATGACCATGCTCACCCACAACGGAGGTCCTGATATGGATACGCTGGCCCGATCGGACAAGCACCTGGAATCAAAGGAAGGCGCGGGCGGATTGAGTCGCAGGGATGTCCTGCTCATGACCGCGGCCGTTGCCGCGGCCGCGGCCGCAGGGGGGGCCCCGGTCCGGGCACAAACGGCTCCGGCGCCAAGCTTCGGCGCGCCGCTGGTGGAACTCTACGTTCCCGCGGGCGTGCTTACGCTCGAGCAGAAGGGCGCCATGGTGAAAGGGCTGACCGACGTCGTTCTCGGAGCGATGAGGCTGGCGCCGGCCCCGTCCAGGCGGCTGTTCGTGACGATCATCGAAACGGCCGAGGGTGGTTTCGGCGTCAACGGCCAGGTCTTCGTGCCGTCCCGCAAATAGGCTGCCGCTTCGCGCGCCCTGCTCCGCCGGGATGTCCAGCGACCTGATGAACTCCTTCCGCCGTGTATCAGCCCGGTTGTTTTTTCGGCCTCACCTCGTCCACCCATGGGATTTCCAGCGCGCCGCGGCGCACGCTGATGGCTACGCTCGCCCCGGCGCGCAGGCTGCCGTAGGTCTCGCCGGAGATGTCGAGCTCGACCGGCACGGGCGAGGCGCGACGGTGGCGCGGTACGAGGTCCCGGTGCGCTCCTGCGACTTGCGCAGGGCGGTCACGCGGGTCGCGTCCCGGACGGGCTCGGAGTCGTCCATGTTCTTGTTGATCTGGTAGATGCTGCCGCCGGCCCAGAATCCGGAGACGAAGCAGATCGAGGCGGCGTGCAGGGCGATGAGCAGCCAGCGCCCGCGCGACGGCGTCCTTCACTCTTCGAATTCCTCTTCAGCCAGCACGTTGATCTTCTCGTACACGCGGCACAGCGTCTCGAGGCCGCAGTAGCGGCAGGTGATCAGGTCCTTCTTCGGATCGACGCCCGCCTCGCCGCCCGCGAACGACCGGCCGAGGCGCTCGGCTTCCTTCTTCCAGTCGCGCAGCAGCGGCTGCCAGCCCTCCTTCGCCTTCGGCACCTTCGGCAGCGCCTTGTCGTCGCGCGAGAGGCCCACGAAGCGCATGTCGCCCGGGCGGAACTTGGCGAACACCACCGCCGAGATCTCCTCCTTCGCCGACACCGCGTAGAGCGGAAGCTGCGGCTCGTCGGGGCGCTCGCCCTGCCAGCGCTTGGCGCTGAGGTTGCCGCCGCCGGTCTTGTAGTCGACGATGGCGTGGCCGCCGGTGGAGAGCTTGTCCATGCGGTCGATGCGCGCGTCGAACGTCACCCCGCTGAAGACGATCGGCCGCTTCTC
>DATJYN010000115.1:0-95349 GCA_035499575.1 Burkholderiales bacterium
GCCGGCAAGGGCGCGACCATCACCGTCGAGGCGACCGGGGAGGACGCCGACGCCGCGCTCGCCGCCGTGCAGAAGCTCATCGCGGACAAGTTCGACGAGGGGGAATAAGTGAACTTCGTGCTGCATGGCACCGCCGTGTCAGCCGGAGTCACGATCGGCCACGCGCACCTCGTCTCCAGCGCGCGGCTGGAGGCGGCGCACTACGAGATTCCCGAGAGCGCGGTGCAGGCGGAGATCTTCCGCTTCGACGCCGCCATCGCGCGCGCCAAGCAGGAGCTCGCGCTGCTCGAGAAGCAGATCCCGGCCGACGCGCCGGCCGAGTTCGGCGCGTTCCTCAACCTGCACCGGCTGATGCTGGAGGACTCGTCGCTGTCGCACGCGCCGCGCGAGATCATCCGCGGCCGCCGCTGCAACGCCGAGTGGGCGCTGGTGCAGCAGATGGAGATCCTCGGCGAGCAGTTCGACCAGGTCGAGGACGCCTACCTGCGCGAGCGCCGCGCCGACATGCAGCAGGTCGTCGAGCGCGTGCTGAAGGCGCTGATCGGCGACAAGGCCGCGCCTGCGCCGCGCCGCGCCGAGGAGCACCAGCTGATCGTGGTCGCGCACGACCTGTCGCCCGCGGACATGCTGCTGTTCAAGGGGCACGAGTACGGCGGCTTCGTCACCGACCTGGGCGGCGTCACCTCGCACACCGCGATCCTCGCGCGCAGCCTCAACATCCCGGCCCTGGTCGGCCTGCACCACGCGCGCCACATGATCCGCGAGGGCGAGATGCTGATCGTGGACGGCATCCAGGGCGTGCTGGTCGTCAACCCCGACCCGATCGTGCTCGCCGAGTACCGGCTGCGCCAGTCGCAGCACGAGATCGAGCGCGCGAAGCTGAAGCGCCTGCGCACCACGCACGCGGCGACGCTCGACGGCGCCGAGGTCGACCTGTACGCGAACATCGAGCTGCCGCAGGACCTCGAGCAGGTGCACGAGGCGGGCGCCGAGGGCATCGGCCTGTTCCGCACCGAGTTCCTGTTCATGAACCGCCGCGACCTGCCGGGCGAGGACGAGCAGTTCGAGGCCTACCGCGAGGTCGCGCGCCGCATGCGCGGCAAGCCCGTCGTGATCCGGACGCTCGACGTCGGCGCCGACAAGGCGCTGACCGGCCACGCGGTGACGATGCCGAACCCCGCGCTCGGCCTGCGCGCGATCCGCTACTGCCTCGCCGAGCCGCACATGTTCCTCGCGCAGCTGCGCGCGATCCTGCGCGCCTCGCATCACGGCAAGGTCAGGATCCTGCTGCCGATGGTCGCGCACGCGCACGAGATCGACCAGGCGCTCGGGCTCGTTCGCCAGGCGAGGGCGCAGCTCGACGACAAGGGCGCGCCCTACGACCCGAAGGTCGAGGTCGGCGGCATGATCGAGATTCCGGCCGCCGCGCTCGCGCTGCCGATGTTCATCCAGCGGCTCGACTTCCTGTCGATCGGCACCAACGACCTGATCCAGTACACGCTCGCGATCGATCGCACCGACGACGCGGTCGCGCACCTTTACGACCCGCTGCACCCGGCGGTGCTGCAGCTCGTCGCGCACGTGATCCGCGAGGCGCGCCGGGCCGGCACGCCGGTCGCGGTCTGCGGCGAGATGGCGGGCGACCTCGAGCTCACGCGCCTGCTGCTCGGCTTCGGGCTGCGCAACTTCTCGATGCACCCGGCGCAACTGCCCGCGATCAAGGAGCGCGTGCTGCGCACGAGCCTCGGCAAGGCGCGCAGCTACGCGCAGAAGGTGCTGCGCGCGGGCGACGCGGCGAAGACGCGCGAGCTGCTGGCGAAGCTCAACGCCTGAGGAAGGAAGCCATGCCCGGACCGCTCGACGGCGTGCGCGTGCTCGATCTCACCACGGTGGTGATGGGCCCCTACGCCACGCAGATCCTCGCCGACCTCGGCGCCGACGTCGTCAAGGTCGAGCCGCCCGAGGGCGACATCATGCGCTACGCCTGGCCGTTCCGCTCCAAGGGCATGGGGCACATCTTCCTCAACGCCAACCGCAACAAGCGCGGCATCGTGCTCGACCTCAAGAAGCCCGAGGCGCGCGACGCCTGCCTCGCGCTCGCGGCGAAGGCCGACGTGCTGGTCTACAACATCCGCCCGCGGGCGATGGCGCGCCTGAAGCTCGGCTACGAAGACGTGCGCGCGGTCAATCCGCGCATCGTCTACGTGGGCTGCTTTGGCTACAGCCAGCGCGGCCCCTACGCGGCCAAGGCGGCCTACGACGACCTGATCCAGGGCGCCGCCGGCCTGCCGTGGCTCGCGCGCGAGGCGGGCTCGGACGCGCCGCGGTACACGCCGGTGATCATCGCCGACCGCTCCGTCGGCCTGCACACCGCCAACGCGGTGAGCGCGGCGCTCTACGCGCGGGAGAAGACCGGCAGGGGCCAGCGCGTCGACGTGCCGATGTTCGAGAGCCTGCTGCAGTCGGTGCTCGGCGAGCACCTGGGCGGGTATACCTACGTGCCGCAGGTCGGCGAAGGCGGCTACCGCCGCATGCTCACGCCCTACCGGCGGCCCTACGCGACGAAGGACGGCTACGTCTGCGTGCTGATCTACAACGACAAGCACTGGAAGACGTTCTTCGAGATGATCGGCCGCGCCGACATGGCGCTCGACTCGCGGTTCGCCTCGGCCGAGGGGCGCAGCCAGAACTACGACGCCGTGTACGGCCTGGTCGCCGACGAAATGCTGAAGCAGACCACGGCGCACTGGCTCGAGGCCTTCGAGCGGGCCGACATCCCGGTCCAGCGCATGAACAGCCTGGAGGACATCCTGCGCGACCCGCACCTCGGGGCGATCGGCTACTTCACGCCGGTCGAGCACCCGAGCGAGGGAACGCTGCTGTCCATGAAGGTTCCGTCGGAATGGTCCGAGACCGAGCCCGGCTACCGGCGCCACGCCCCGCGCCTGGGCGAGCACACGCGCGAGGTGCTGCGCGAGGCGGGCTACGACGACGCGGCGATCGAGCGCCTGCTCGCCGGGGGCGCGGCGCGCGCGGCTTGACGCGCCGCTTCCTTGACACGGGAACGCCCGGCGGTTAACGTTCGCGCGGCTTCAAAGCGCCGATTTGACGTTCAGCTTGCGGGCGCTCAACAAATGCCGCTAAAGAGACCGGCCCCTGGAGCCCGTTCTCGCGAAAGCTGAACGGGCTTTTTCGTTATCGAGGGGCGCATGGCCGGCTCGGTGGGCATCGTCAGCGCGCAGCGCGCGGCGTTCGAGGAACCGTTCCGGTTCCGCAGCGGCGCCCGGATCCCGCGCTTCGAGATCATGTACGAGACCTACGGCACGCTGAACGCGGCGCGCTCCAATGCCGTGCTCGTCTGCCACGCGCTGAACGCCTCGCACCACGTCGCCGGCACCTACGCGGACGACCCCGAGAACCTGGGCTGGTGGGACAACCTGGTCGGCCCCGGCAAGCCGCTCGACACCGACCGCTTCTTCGTCATCGGCAACAACTACATCGGCTCCTGCTTCGGCTCGACCGGCCCGACCTCGGCCAATCCGGCCACCGGCAAGCCCTGGGGCGCCGACTTCCCGGTGGTCACGGTGGAAGACTGGGTTGCCGCGCAGGCGCGGCTCGCCGACCGCCTGGGCATCGAGCGCTTCGCCGCTGTGATGGGCGGCAGCCTGGGCGCGATGCAGGCGCTGCAGTGGTCGCTCTCCTGCCCGCAGCGCGTACGCAATTCGATCGTCATTGCCGCCACGCCGCGGCTATCGGCACAGAACATCGCATTCAACGAAGTCGCGCGCCAGGCGATCATGACCGACCCGGATTTCCACGGCGGCCACTACTACGACCATGGGGTAGTCCCGACGCGCGGGCTGCGCATCGCGCGCATGATCGGCCACATCACCTACCTGTCGGACGACGCGATGATGGAGAAGTTCGGCCGCCAGCTGCGCCGCTCCGCGCTCGGCTTCGACTTCGGCGCCGATTTCGAAGTCGAGTCCTACTTGCGCCACCAGGGCGACAAGTTCTCGACCTATTTCGACGCCAATACCTACCTGCGCATCACCAAGGCGCTCGACTACTACGACCCGGCGGCCGGCTACGGCGGCGACCTGTCGGCGGCCTTCGCGCGCGCGCAGGCGGATTTCCTGGTGGTGTCATTCACCTCCGACTGGCGCTTTTCCTCGGCGCGCTCGCGCGAGATCGTGCGCGCGCTGCTGGACAACAAGCGCGTCGTTTCCTACCTCGAGATCGACGCGCCGCAGGGCCACGACGCATTCCTGCTCGACGACCCTCGCTACTTCGGCGCGTTGCGCGCCTACTTCGGCAACATCGCGCTATGACGGAAGCCGAAACCATCGCCGGCTGGGTGTCCCCGGGGGCGCGCGTGCTGGACCTGGGCTGCGGCGACGGCAAGCTGCTGCGCCGCTTGTGGGAAACGCGCCAGGCGCCGGGCTACGGCGTCGAGATCGACGACGCCAAGGTACTGGAATGCATCCGCAACGACGTCAATGTGCTGCAGATGGATCTGGAGGATGGCCTCGCCGCCTTCGCCGACCGCTCCTTCGACACCGTGATCCTGTCCGAGACGCTGCAGGCGATCCACCGCCAGGAACCGCTGCTGGTCGAAATGCTGCGCGTCGGGCGCGAAGCCATCGTTTCCTTCCCGAATTTCGGCTACTGGCGCGCGCGCATCCAGATCGCACTGGCGGGCCACATGCCGGTGTCGAAGGAACTACCCTACCAGTGGTACGACACGCCGAACGTTCATCACTGCACGCTGGTCGATTTCGAAGCGCTGTGCGGCAAGCTCGGCTGCAAGGTCCTGGAGCGCGTCGTGCTGACGGGCGGCGAACCGGTATCCACGCTGCCCAACCTCCTCGGCAGCCTTGCCATCTACCGCGTAAGCGCCTAGCGCCCGCATCGGCCCCTATGCGGCTTTGGTCCCTGCACCCGAAATACCTCGACGCCAAAGGACTGGTCGCGCTCTGGCGCGAAGGCCTGCTCGCCCAGGCCGTGCTGCTCGGCCGCACCCGCGGCTACAAGCATCATCCGCAGCTCGCGCGCTTTCTCCGGACGCACTCTCCTAGCAAGCACATTGCCGCCTACCTCCGCTGCGTCCACAGCGAAGCCGGGCGCCGCGGCTATCGCTTCGACGCCGGGAAGATCGGCCGCGGCGGCACCGTCGAGCCGCTCACGGTCGCGCGCGGGCAGCTCGACTACGAATGGACGCATCTCTCGGCGAAGCTGAAGACGCGCGCGCCCTCGTGGTTCTCGCGATTCGCGGCCGTCAAGCGGCCCAGGCCCCATCCGTTGTTCCGCATCGTCGCGGGCGGCGTCGCCGAGTGGGAAGTCATGCGCTGATGGCTATCCGCGTCCTCAGGCTCGGCACCGAAAGAATCCGCGGCGAGGGCCTGCGCATCGGCACCGTGCGGCGGCCGCCGCGCGGCGTGCCGAAGGAGAAGTTCGCGTCCGGCAACTGGTACGACGTGTGGCTGCCGGAACTCGCGCCAAGCGAGGCGACGGTGAAGCTGGGCCAGAAAGCGGAGGGCGACGCTGAATGGAAGGCGTTCGCGAAACGCTATGCGAAGGAAATGGAGGCCGCAACGGCAAGCCGCGCGCTCGAGCTGCTCGCCGCGCTCTCGCACGATGCCGATTTTTCGGTCGGCTGCTACTGCGAGGACGAAGCACGCTGCCACCGTTCGGTCCTGCGGCGGCTGCTCAAGGAACGCGGCGCGAAGCTCGTGCTCTAGCCGTTTTCCTTGCCTGCCGAACCGATTGACAGGTCGGCCAGCCCGGAGCGGATCATGAACCAGAAAAGCGCAACGCCCGGCAGTGCGATGAGCGCGGTCAAAAGGTAGAAGTTCACATAGCCCATCGCCGCGATCAACGCGCCGGCGGACGTCCCGGTAATGAAGCGGCCCGCAATGCTCGCAAGCGCGGAAAGCAATGCGTATTGCGTCGCGGTGAAGCGCAGGTTGCAAAGCGCGGACAGGTAGGCAACGACAGTGACCCCGCCCATGCCGCTGGAGAAATTCTCGAAGCCGACGGCTGCCGCCATGCCGGCAGTAGAGTGCCCGGCGACCGCCAGGCCGGCGAAACTGAAGTTCGATACAGCCATCAGGATCAGGCTGACCAAAACCGAGCGCTTCATGCCAAGGCGCTCGTACAGAATGCCACCGGCAAAAATGCCGGCGAGCAACGCCACAAAGCCCACGCCGACATCGTAAAACGCGACCTCGTCGTTGGAGAAGCCCAGGTCTGCGAACAGCAGCCGCAGCGTCAGGTTGGCGAGCGTGTCGCCGACCTTGTGTATGAGGACGAAGAGCAGAACGACGAGCGCGCCGTCGCGCCGCAGGAACTCGACGAGCGGGCTGAAATAAGCAATGGCCGTCTCGACGGTGCCCTGCGTTTTCAGCGGGTCGCGGTGCCGCTTCGGCTCGCCCAGCAGCATGCCGACGAGCATGGCGGGCAGCGCAAACGCAGCGCAGGCAAAGTAGGCCGCAGCCCAGCCGAACCGCGCGGCGAGAACCAGCGCAAGCGCGCCCGATGCCGCTGCGCCGAGGCGCCAACCGTACTGCGACATGCCCGAGCCGATGCCGAGCTGATGGGGCTCGAGCAATTCAATGCGGTAAGCGTCGATGACGATGTCGAACGTTGCGCCGGCGACGCCCAGCGCGATCGCAGCGATGACCACGGCATGCAGCGATTCGCCAGGGTCGGCGAGCCCGAGAAAGGCGACCGCGGCCATGACCACGACGCCGACCGCCCACAGCCAGCTACGTCGCTGGCCGAAGCGTCCGACGATCGGCAGCCGCACATTGTCGACGATCGGCGCCCATAGAAACTTGAAGTTGTAGGCGAGGAACGTCAGCGCGAAGGCGGTTACCGCGGTTTTTGTGATCCCCTGCTGCGCGAGGCGCGTAGTCAGGGTCGCGCCGATCATGGAAAACGCGAAGCCGGAAGAGATGCCCAGCAGCAATGCCGCGAGCGGCGCCGACTCGAAATACGGACGAATGGCCTGGGGAAGCCTGGAACGCCAGTCCTCGGAGACGGTGGTCATGGTCGATTATCAGCGGTGAAGGTCGCTGAAGTTCTCGACCAGCGGCGCCCACCGCATGGGCGAGGCATTCTACCTGCGCCCCTCGCACCCGTTGCGGCACCGCAATAATCAGGGTACCTTTACACGTTCAAACCCGCCCGCGACTAGCTGCGGCGGCATCCGTCCCTGTTCAATCAAACCGGCCCAAACACCATGACTACCGAATCTGCTGCCAGCGTTGCCAAAGACAAGCTCGTATCCGACCTGAAGGTCCTGATCGCGGACAGCGAAGAACTGCTGCGCGCGAGCGCCGGACAGGCGGGCGAAAAAATCGCCGTCGCGCGAGAGCGCATCCAGGCCTCGCTTGCCACCGCCAAGGTCAAGATGGCGGACGCCGAGCGCGCCATGCTCGAAAAGACCAAGGTCGCTGCCAAAGCGACCGACGACTACGTGCATGACCATCCCTGGAGGGCGGTCGGCATCGCCGCCGGCGTCGGCCTCGTGCTCGGCCTGCTGATCGGCCGACGCTAGCGCCGCGCCCGTCCTGGGCGCCGCATCGAATCCCATGCTTGGCTCGGTAAGGGAGTTGGCGCGCACTCTGCTCTCTTTTGCCGAGACGCGGGCGCGCCTCGCCGCCACCGAACTCGAAGAGCAGGCGGTACGGCTCGCCGAGATCATTGTCTGGGTCGCCGTAGCGCTGTTCCTTCTCGGCGTTGCAGTGCTGTTCCTGGCGGTGGTGATCGTCCTGCTGTTCTGGGACTCCAACCGGCTGCTGGCCGCCGGCCTGGTCGCCGCGCTGTTCCTTGGCAGCGGCGGCACGGCAGCCCTGATCGCTCGCTCGCGCATGCGCGAGCGCCCCAAATTCCTCGCCGCCACCCTCGCCGAGCTGGAGCTCGACCGGGAGCGGATCATCCGCAAATGACGCGTTCGCGCCTGCTGGCGATCGCCGAGCGCCGCGCGCTGCTGAAAGCGCGCGCGCAGGCCGAGCGCGAAACGCTTGCCGCGCTGGTGGCGCGCACTGACGGCGCCGGCCGACTGGTGGGCAACGTACTCACCGCGGGTCGCCGCGTATACGAGGAAATGCGCCGCCAGCCGCTGCTCGTGGTCGCCGGCGCGGCCTTGCTGGTGGCGCTGCGGCCGCGCCGCGCCTTCAAGTGGATCCTGAAAGGCTGGTCGCTGTGGCGCATGTACCGCGGTGCGCAACGCTGGTGGCAGCGCGTGGCTGCTGCTTCGGACGTCCCCGCGGCCCGCTGATGCCGCTGCGCGCACCCTACCCGGTCCGCCGGGCCTTGGAGCTTGCCGAGCGCGAACGCAAGTTCCTGTTGGCCGAGATGTCGCAGATGAAGGGCCTGATGCCGGTGCTGATGAAACGCCGTAACAAGCAGGCCTGGACGCACGAAGACCTCGCACAGATCCGCGCCCAGTTGAGGCGCGTCACGCAACTATCGCCTTACCTCGTGGTGATCGTCATGCCGGGCGGCTTCGTCGCGCTGCCGGTGCTCGCCTGGTGGCTCGACCGCCGGCGCGCCCGGCGCCTGGTCAGCGCTACGACTTGAAGTCGTAGTCGATGATCAGCGGCGCGTGGTCGCTGAAGCGCTTCTTCAGGTAGATCGACTCGCGCTTCGCCGAGCGCGCGATGCCCGGCGTGGCGACGTGGTAGTCGATGCGCCAGCCGACGTTGTTCGCCCAGGCCTGGCCGCGGTTCGACCACCAGGTGTACTGGTCCGGCTTGCCGTTCAGGCGGCGGAACACGTCGACGTAGCCGATTTCCTCGAATACCCTGGTCAGCCAGCTGCGCTCTTCGGGCAGGAAGCCGGAATTCTTCTGGTTGGAGCGCCAGTTCTTTAGGTCGATTTCCCTGTGCGCGATGTTCCAGTCGCCGCAGAGGATGACTTCCCGCCCTGAGCGCTTCAGGGCTTCCAGGTGCGGCAGGAATTTGTCGAGGAAGCGGAACTTGGAGGCCTGGCGGTGCGGACCCGCGGATCCGGAAGGCAGGTAGAGCGAGATTACCGACAGCGCGCCGAAATTCGCCTCGAGGAAGCGGCCCTCGGCGTCGAACTCCTGGACGCCGAATCCCTTGACGACCGACTTCGGCGCGGCGCGGCTATAGAGCGCTACGCCGCTATAGCCTTTCTTCTCCGCGGAATAGAGGTGCCGCTTGCAGCCCTTGATCGAGAACGCACCGCCTTCGAGATCGGCTTCCTGCGCCTTGATCTCCTGCAGGCAGACGACGTCCGCCTTCTGCGCGGCAAGCCAGCGGAACAGCCCTTTCTTCGCCGCCGACCGGATGCCGTTGACGTTTAGGGTGACGACCCTCAAGACGATGGAAAGCTCGCGGCGCCGCCGTGCGCTGCGGACCACTCGGCGGGTGAATTGAGGAACTTCTCGACTTCGCCGACCTGTGCCGCGGGCAGGTAGTTGCGTCGCTTCACGACGCTCAGCACATCCCACCAGGTAGCGAGGTAGTGCAGGTGCACGCCGAGCTCGCTCATGACTTTCTTCGACTCGGGGAAAATGTCGTAGTAGAAATTGACGAATACGTGCTCGACCACCGCGCCCGCCTCGCGCAGCGCCTTGCAGAAATTGATCTTCGAGCGCCCGTCGGTGGTCAGGTCCTCGACCAGCAGCGTGCGCGCGCCATCGCGGATGTCGCCCTCGATCTGCGCATTGCGGCCGAAGCCCTTGGGCTTCTTGCGGATGTACTGCATCGGCAGGCCGAAGCGGTCGGCGATCCAGGCGGCGTACGGGATGCCGGCGGTCTCGCCGCCGGCAATCACGTCGAACTGCTCGAACCCGGCGTCGCGCGACAGCGTCGCGGCTGCGAAATCCACCAACTGCGTGCGGATGCGCGGATAGAAGATCAGCTTGCGGCAGTCGATGTAGACCGGGCTCGCCCAGCCCGAGGTGAAGATGAACGGCTTGCCGTCGGAAAACAGCACCGCTTTCACTTCCAGCAGCATTTTCGCGGTGGTTTCGGCGATGAATTCGCGGTCCGCAGAGTGCATGGCGGGCGAATTCTAGCAGGTGAACGGCGCGCCGCCGCGGGTCAACCGCGCCGCTGCCGTCGCGTTAGAATGCCTACCGAAACCGCACCGGAACCCGCATGCTGCGCGCCATCCTCGCCTTCAGCCTCCTCGCACTGCCGCTCGCGGCGGGAGCCGTCTCCTACCGCTGCGTCGGCAAGGACGGCAAGAAGTACTACGGCCAGAGCGTGCCCGTGGAATGCCTGGGCCAGCCGGTGGAGCAGTTGAACGACCAGGGCCTGGTCGTGAAGCGCATCGACGCCGCGGCCTCCGCCGCCGAGCGCGAGAAGAAGGAGGCCGAGGAGGCAGATCGCAAGAAGCGCGAGCTCCTCGCCAAGGAGCAAGGGCGCAAGGACAACGCACTGCTGGCCAGCTATACCAGCGAAGGCGACATCGAAGCCGCGCGCGTGCGTGCGCTGGAAAGCAACCAGAAGTCGACCAAGGAGGTCGAAGCGCGGATCGCGGCGCTTAAGAAGCGCCGTGGCGCACCCGGCGAGGACGTCAAGGGCATCGACACCGAACTGGCGGCCCAGCAGGGCCTGCTCGACGCCAAGCGCAAGGAAGCCGCCGTCATCAACGCGAAATACGACGAAGACAAGAAGCGCTACGTCGAAATCACCAAGCGGGGGAAGTGACCATGAGAATCATCGCCGCGGCGCTCGCCGCAGGTTTCGTTCTGGCGCCCCTGGCGGCGCAGGCGCAGTCCTACCGTTGCGTCGGCAAGGACGGCAAGAAATATTACGGCCAGAGCGTGCCGATGGAATGCCTGGGCCAGCCGGTGGAGCAGCTGAACGCGCAGGGCCTGGTCGTGAAGCGCATCGACGCGGCGGCTTCCGCGTCCGAACGCGAGAAGAAAGCGGCGGAGGATGAAGAGCGCAAGAAGCGCGAAGCCGTCTCGAAGGAAGAGGGCCGGCGCAACCGCGCACTGCTTGCCACCTACACCAGCGAAAAGGAAATCGACCTGGCGCGCGCGCGCGCGCTCAAAGACAACGAAGGCGCCGTGAAGGACGTCGAAAAGCGGATTGGCGGGCTCCAGACGCGCCTGGCCGAGCAGAAGAAGGAACTCGACTTCTATTCCGGCAAGAACAAGCCGCCTGCCAAGATCACCAACGACATCCGCAATACGGAATTCGACATCACGACCCAGCAGGACCTGCTGGCGGCGAAGAAGAAAGAAGTCGACCAGATCAACGCGAAGTACGACGACGACAAGAAGCGCTACTCCGAACTGACCAAGAGCGGCGGCGCGAAGTAACCTAGCCTTTCAGCTTGCGGCGCAGGATCTCATTCACCTGCGCCGGGTTCGCCTGGCCCCTGCTGGCCTTCATCACCTGCCCGACCAGCGAATTGAACGCTTTCTCCCTGCCCGCGCGGTAATCGGCAACCTGCTTCTCGTTCGCCTGTAGCACCTCATCGACGACCTTCTCGATCGCCCCCGAATCGCTAATCTGCTTCAGGCCGCGCTTCTCGATCAATTCGTCAACAGAGCCTTCACCATTGAAAGCTGCCCTAATCAAGTCCTTCGCGATTTTGTTGGAGATCAGTCCCTCGGCAATCCGGGTCTGAAGTACCGCGTTCTGTTGAGGTGAAAACGGACTTGCTTCGAACGAAAGGTCTGCATCCTTCAAAAATGCTGTAACCGTGCCAACCGTGGTATTCGCCGTGTTCTGAGCAATCGTTTGGAGATCTCCAGCCCCGCTCCTATCGATTGCGGACATAGATTTCTCGAAATACTCCGCCGTCTCTCGATTTGAGGTAAGAAGCGCGGCGATATGACCGGGAATCTTCAGGTCGCGTTCAAACCTTTGCTTCATTGCGCCAGGCAGTTCAGGCATGGATTTCCTGGCGCGCTCGATTTCGGCGTCCGAGATCACCAGCGGCAAAAGATCAGGATCAGGGAAGTAGCGATAGTCCTGCGCGTCTTCCTTGGAGCGCATCGAACGCGTCTCGTTCTTGTCGGGATCGTAGAGGCGTGTTTCCTGCACCACCGTCTTGCCGTCCTCGATCAGCTCGATCTGGCGCCGTGCCTCGAATTCGATGGCGTGCTCCATGAATCGGAAGGAATTGAGGTTCTTGATCTCGCAGCGCGTGCCGAGCTTCGTGTCGCCCTGCTTGCGCACGGAAACATTGGCGTCGCAGCGAAACGAACCTTCCTGCATGTTGCCATCGCAGATGCCGATCCACCGGACGAGGGAATGAAGCGTGCGCGCGTAGGCGACCGCCTCCTTCGCGCCGCGCATCTCAGGCTCGGAGACGATTTCCAGCAGCGGGGTTCCGGCGCGGTTCAGGTCGATGCCGCTCATGCCGTGGAAATCCTCGTGCAAGGATTTACCGGCGTCTTCTTCGAGGTGCGCGCGTGTCAGATGAACCGTCTTTTCGCCTTCGGGCAGGACGATCTTCACCGCGCCGCCCTGCACCACCGGGATTTCGTACTGGCTGATCTGGTAGCCCTTGGGAAGGTCCGGGTAGAAGTAGTTCTTGCGCGCGAAGACGGATCTGCGGCTGACAGCGCCGCCCACGGCGATGCCGAAGCGCATCGCGAGCTCGACGGCGTGCGCATTGAGTACCGGCAGCACGCCGGGCAGCGCGATATCCACGGCCGAGGCCTGCGTATTCGGCGCGGCGCCGAACGCGGTGGACGCGCCGGAGAAAATCTTGCTCTTGGTCAGCAGCTGCGCGTGCGTCTCGATGCCGACGACGATTTCCCAGGCCATGGCTTTATCTTGCTTGGGGGCGCAGCAGCTGGCAGTTGCCACTGCGGTCGATCAGCGTCGGCTCCAGGTAGCCCTGCGAACCACACATCGCGGCGCAATCCTCGGCGGCTATGCGCACGAATTCGCCCAGGTCGCGCAGCGTCACGCTGCAACGGCCGGAGGCAAAGCGCAATCCCCCGTTGTCCGGGCGCTGCTCGAGCCCGGAGATCGTGCAGGGATGGCCTTCCGGCGCCACTTTCGAACGCCAGTCGAGGCTTTTCAATTTTCCCTTCTCGACTGCCAGCGCGAGCGTCGACGCATAGCGTCCCTCGGACACCTCGCAGCGCACGTTGTTGCTATAGCCCTCCATGGAAGGAAACGCCTCGCTGAATTCGAAACGTTCGCGCTGCTGTCCCTCGGAACCGAATCGGCCGCCCCTGAACGTGCCGCCCGCCCAAGTGCCTTGCAGCGTCGCGGTCGCAGGCCGGCCGTAGAGGATCGGCGTCGTGCCTTCCTTAAGCACGGTGACGCCGAGCTGCTTGCTGCGCTCGCCTTCCAGGAAACGCTGCTGCATCGTCTGCAGCAGCAGGTAGTCGCCCGTGACGCGCATCGAGCCGTCCGGCTGGCTGGTTGAATAGAGATGCAGCAGCGCCGTGCGGCCGCCGAGATGCCCGATCAGCTCGCGGGTTTCGGTGGCTTCCTGAGGGAAGGCCTGGACGGAAAAAAAACCAATCAGGAGAACAAGCCACTTCATAGCGCGGTCTCGCGAGGTACGCGCAGGTGCCAATCGGTCGCCTGCTGGTAGCGGTGCGCGGCGCCGAGCATTTTCGCTTCCGAGAAGTAGTTGCCCATGATCTGCAGGCCCACCGGCAGGCCCTTGCCGTCGAAGCCGCAGGGGATCGACAGCCCCGGCAGGCCGGCCAGCGGCGCGGGAATGGTGAAAATGTCGTTCAAGTACATCTGCACCGGGTCGTCGGACTTGGCGCCGAGAGGAAACGCGGTCGAAGGCGAGGTCGGGCCCATGATCAGGTCGCAGCGGGAAAACGCCTCCGCGAAGTCCTTCGCGATCAGGCGCCGCACTTTCTGCGCCTTGAGATAGTACGCATCGTAGTAGCCATGCGACAGCACGTAGGTACCGATCAGGATACGCCGCTTGACCTCGGTACCGAAGCCCTCGGCGCGGCTGCGGCGGTACATGCTGGCGAGGTCCGTATAGTCCTTCGCGCGGTGGCCGTAGCGCACGCCGTCGAAGCGGGACAGGTTCGAGGAAGCTTCCGCCGGCGCAAGCACGTAGTACACGGGCACCGCAAGCCCGGTGTTCGGCAGCGCAATCTCGACGGTCTTCGCGCCCTGCGACTCGAACCACTTTGTCGCCTCACGGACACATGCAAGCACCTCCGGGTCCACGCCATCGGCGAAATATTCCTTCGGCAACCCGATGCGAACGCCCTGCAAGGAATCGCCCAGCGAGCGCGTGTAGTCTTCCGCCGGCCGCTGCAGGCTGGTCGAATCGCGCGCATCGAAACCCGCCATCGCGTTCATCAGCAGCGCGAGGTCCGCCGCGCTCTTGCCGATCGGACCGCCCTGGTCAAGCGAAGAGGCGAACGCGATCATGCCGTAGCGGGACACCAGGCCGTAGGTCGGCTTGAGGCCGGAGACGCCGGTGAGCGCAGCCGGCTGGCGGATCGAGCCGCCGGTGTCGGTGCCGGTGGCCGCCGGCGCCATGCGCGCGGCGACCGCCGCCGCCGAGCCGCCCGAGGAACCTCCGGGCACTCGCGTCGCATCCCAGGGATTGCGCACCGGCCCGAAGTGCGAGGTCTCGTTGGAAGAGCCCATCGCGAATTCGTCCATGTTGGTCTTGCCGAGCATCACCGCGCCGGCAGCGGCAAAGCGCTCGATCACGTGCGCATCGTAGGGGCTGGTAAACCCCGCCAGCATGCGCGAGCCGCAGGTGGTGCGCAGGTCCCGGGTGCAGAAGATGTCTTTGTGGGCGATCGGAATGCCGGTGAGCGGCCCGGCGTCACCCTTGGAGCGTCGCTCGTCGGCGACACGGGCCTGGGCGAGGCTGTGCTCCTCGTCCACCGTGATGAAGGCGTTCAGGCTGCCGTTCAGGCCCCGGATCCGGTCGAGGAAGAGGCGCGTCAGCTCCACCGAGGAAAGCTTCTTCGCGGCCAGCGCGGCGGACAGGTCCGAGAGGGCGGAATTCAGCACTTATTCAATGACCTTCGGCACCAGGTACAACCCTTGTTCCACTGCGGGCGCACCCTGCTGGTAGTCGTCGCGCCGGTCGGTTTCGGTGACCTCGTCCGGGCGCAGGCGTTGGTGGGTCAACTGCGTATCAAGTGCGTGGGCCATGGGCTCGATGCCCTGAGTATCGACCGACTGCAGCTGGTCGATCAGGCCAAGGACCTGGTTGAGCCGCTCGGCCACCGCTTGCGCTTCAGCAGGAGCGACATCGATGCGGGCAAGCAGGGCGATGCGCTGGAGCTGTTCGGGGGTCAGGGACATGCGGAAAGGATGGCAGAAAGGTGAGCGGGGCGGCCGGAATTCCCCGGCCTGCGCTTGCCGGAGGTCGGGTTAAGAGTATCATAGCCGCCTCGGGAATAAACGGTTCCGGAACGAAGCTTTAGCAGCGGAACTTAAGGCAACACCTAGAGCAAAAAAGCGAAGAGGGATTGACCACGAACATGTTTGGATTCCTGCGAAGCTACTTCTCCAACGATCTCGCGATCGATCTCGGCACCGCCAACACGCTGATCTACGTGCGCGGCAAAGGCATCGTGCTCGACGAGCCCTCGGTGGTCGCGATCCGCGAAGACAGCGGGCCGAATTCCAAGAAATCGATCCAGGCCGTCGGCCGCGACGCGAAGATGATGCTCGGCAAGACGCCCGGCAACATCGTCGCCATCCGCCCGATGAAGGACGGCGTCATCGCCAACTTCACCGTCACCGAGCAGATGCTGAAGTACTTCATCAAGAAAGTGCACGACAACAAGCTGTTCTCGCCCTCTCCGCGCATCATCATCTGCGTGCCCTGCGGCTCGACGCAGGTCGAGCGGCGTGCGATCCGCGAAAGCGCGATCGGCGCGGGCGCGGGCCAGGTGTTCCTCATCGAGGAGCCGATGGCGGCGGCGATCGGCGCGGATCTCCCCGTGGCCGAGGCCACCGGTTCGATGGTGGTCGACGTCGGCGGCGGCACCACGGAGGTCGGCGTGATTTCGCTCGGCGGCGCCGTGCACAAGGGTTCGGTGCGCGTCGGCGGCGACAAGTACGACGAAGCGATCATCAACTATATCCGCCGCAACTACGGCATGCTGATCGGCGAGACCACCGCCGAGATGGTCAAGAAGACCATCGGCTCGGCCTTCCCCGGCAGCGAGGTGCGCGAGATGGAAGTGAAGGGGCGCAACCTTGCCGAGGGCATCCCGCGCAGCTTCACCATCTCCTCCAACGAAATCCTCGAAGCGCTCACCGAGCCGCTCAACCAGATCGTCAGCGCGGTCAAGAGCGCGCTCGAACAGACCCCGCCCGAGCTCGGCGCCGACATCGCCGAAAAAGGCATGGTGCTCACCGGCGGCGGCGCCCTGCTGCGCGACCTGGACCGGCTGCTGATGGAAGAGACCGGCCTGCCGGTGATCGTCGCCGACGACCCGCTGACCTGCGTGGTGCGCGGCTCGGGCAAGGCGCTCGAGAAGATGGAGCACTTCGGGGCGATCTTCACGAATGAGTGAATAGGGGGAGCGGGTAAATCCCGCTTAGAGCCGGGGCGATGGAACACACACCCCCTCCATTTTTCAATCGCGGCCCTGCGCCGCTCGTACGACTCGCCTTCTTCGCTTCCCTGTCGTTCGCGCTGCTGGTGCTGGACGCGCGCTTCCACTACACCGAAGGCCTGCGCAGCGTGCTGGCCATGGCGGTCTACCCGCTGCAGACCCTGGCCACCCTGCCCGCGGCGCTCGGCGAGCGCATTTCCGAATACTTCGCCAGCCAGGCCCAGCTGCGCGAAGAGAACGCCGAGCTGCGCGCCAAGATCCTCAGCACCTCGCAGGCCGCGCAGCGCTTCGAGGCGGCGCAGGCCGAAGTCAGCCAGCTACGGCGGCTGATCGGCGCCTCCGAACGCCTGCCGGTCAAGTCGGTGCCAGCCGAAATCCTCTATAACGGCCGCGACCCCTACTCGAGGAAAGTCGTGATCGACAAGGGCAGCCAGAACGGCGTGCGCGCCGGCTCGCCGGTGGTGGACGAAGCCGGCGTGATCGGCCAGGTGACGCGCGCGTATGCGCTCGTCGCCGAAGTCACCCTGCTGACCGACAAAGACCAGGCGATCCCGGTGCAGGTGGTGCGCAACGGCCTGCGCGCGGTCGCCTTTGGCGCAGGTTCGAGCGGCATGCAGGAACTGCGCTTCATGGCGTCCAACGCCGAGATCCAGAACGGCGACAAGCTGGTCACCTCCGGCATCGACGGCACCTATCCGCCCGGCCTCCCGGTCGCCACGGTCGCGCGCATCGAGCGCGACGCCGCTTACGCCTTCGCGCGCATCGTCTGCCAGCCTGCGGCCGGCGTCGAGCGCGGCCGCTACGTGCTGGTGATCGAGAACGAGGCGCGCGAGGCGCAGCCACCGGAGGAAACCGGCGCTGCCATCGACAAGCGCCCGGGCAAGGTGCGCAAGCCGCGCCGCAAGGACGGCGAAGGATCGCCGTGAAGGACGCCGATGCAAATTAGCGACACCACCTCGCAGCGCATCCTGCTGCCGGTGCGCGCCAGCACCATCCTCGGCTCGTTCGCGCTCGCTCTGCTCGCCAATTTCCTGCCCTGGCGCGACGTCGCGCTCGCGCCGGACTTCGTCGCGCTGGTGCTGGTGTTCTGGTGCGTGCGGCAGCCGCGCCTGGTAGGCCTCGGCGCGGGTTGGCTGCTCGGCCTGCTGATCGACGTCGGCAACGGCGTACTGCTGGGCCAGCATGCCCTCGTCTACTCGATGCTGGCATTCGCCTCGATCACGCTGTCGCGCCGCATCCTGTGGTTCCCGCTCTGGAGCCAGGCCATGCACGTCGCGGCGCTGCTGCTGTTCGCGCAGGGCGTGGCCGCCTTGGTGCGCCTGGCCGCAGGCGCCGAGTTCCCCGGCTGGAGCATCGCGGCGGGCCCGCTGATCGGCGCGCTGCTGTGGCCGGTCATCACCACGTTGCTGCTGATGCCGCAGCGGCGGCCCGTCGAAGTCGACGAAACGCGCGCGATATGAGTCTGCGGCCGTGAAGCCGGAGGAACTCAAAAACCACGAGAAGGAGCTGTATTTCTTCCAGCTGCGCGTCGGCTTCGCAGGGGTCGCGGTGCTGGTGGCCTTCGCGCTGCTGTTCGCGCGGTTCTTCCAGCTGCAGGTGGTGCAGCACGACACCTACGCCGCGAAGGCCGAGGACAACCGCATCTCGATCGTGCCGATCGCACCCAACCGCGGCCTGATCCTCGACCGCAACGGCGTCGTGCTCGCGCGCAACTACTCGGCCTACACGCTGGAGATCTTCCCCGCCAAGGTGAAGGACGTGGAGCGCACCATCCAGGAGCTGGGCGAAGTCGTCGAGGTGCAGGCCAAGGATCGTAGCCGCTTCCGCAAGCTGTATGCGGAAACGCGCAACACCGAGAGCCTGCCGATCCGCACACGCCTGACCGACGAGGAAGTCGCGCGTTTCGCCGCCAACCGCTACCGCTTCCCCGGAGTGGAGATCAAGGCGCGCCTGTTCCGGCAGTATCCGCACGGCGACCTCGCTTCGCACGTAATCGGCTACATCGGCCGCATCAACCAGAAGGACCAGGAGCGGCTCGAGGAACTCGACGTCGAGGCCAACTACCGCGGCACCGATTTCATCGGCAAGGCGGGGCTGGAGGCGAGCTACCAGCAGGAGTTGCACGGCACCACCGGCATGGAGCAGGTCGAGATCGATGCCGCCGGGCGCGGCATCCGGACCCTCGCGCGCACGCCCGCGCAGGCGGGCAGCAACATCACGCTGACCCTGGACATCAAGCTGCAGGAGGTTGCCGAGGCCGCATTCGGCGATCGCCGCGGCGCGCTGGTGGCGATCGAACCGTCCACGGGCGGCGTACTCGCCTTCGTTTCCAAGCCCGGCTTCGACCCGAACCTGTTCGTCGACGGCATCGATCCGCAGAGCTGGGCGGAGCTGAACAACTCGCCCGACCGGCCGCTCAACAACCGCGCCATCGCCGGCGTCTACCCGCCGGGCTCGACCTTCAAGCCCTACATGGCGCTGGCCGCACTGGAATCCGGCAAGCGCACGTTCAAGAGCGCGATCAACGATCCGGGCTATTTCGAGTTCGGCGGCCGGCGCTTCCGCGACTCCAAGCCGGGCGGCAACGGCTACGTCGACATGTACAAATCCATCGTCGTTTCCTCGGACACCTTCTACTACCAAGTGGCCAACGACCTGGGCATCGACGCCATCGCCAGCTTCATGGCCAAGTTCGGCTTCGGCGCGAAGAGCGGCATCGACCTCGAGGGCGAGGCGGTCGGTGTGCTGCCTTCGCCGGAGTGGAAGCAAAAGCGCTTCCATCGCCCCGAGCAGCAGAAGTGGTACGCGGGGGAGACCATTTCCATCGGCATCGGCCAGGGCTACAACGCCTACACGCCGATCCAGCTGGCGGTCGCGCTGGCAACGCTCGCCGCCAACGGCGACATGTACCGCCCGCACCTGGTTTCTCACATCGACAACCTGCGCACCGGCGAGCGGCGCAGCATCGAGCCCGTGCTGCTGCGGCACGTCCAGCTGAAAGCCGAGAACCTCGATTTCGTGAAGCGCGCGATGGCCAGCGTCAACAAGGAAGGCACCGGCGCGCGCGCCTTCGCCAGCGCCCTGTATACCAACGGCGGCAAGACCGGCACCGCGCAGGTGATCGGCATGAAGCAGAACGAGAAATACGACGAGAAGAAAGTCGCCGAACGCCACCGCGACCACTCGCTGTTCATCGTTTTTGCGCCGTTGGAGAGCCCGAAGATCGCCTTGATGGTGATCGTCGAGAACGGCGGCTTCGGTGCGCGCACCGCCGCGCCGATCGCACGCGTGGTGCTCGACTACTACCTGCTCGGCAAGATGCCCGAAGGCGACCAGCCGGGCGCGCCGAAGCCGGCTGTAGACGAGGAAACCGAGGAAAACGACTGATGGAGCTGGCCCCGTTCGCGCCGCGCCGCCTCGCCGCCCGCCTGTTCTCCGGTATCGACGGCACGCTGCTTACGCTCAGCCTGCTGCTGGTCGCGCTCGGCCTGGCTACGCTGTTCTCGGCCAGCTACGAACAGCCGGGCCGCGTCAGCGCGCAGATCGCCAACCTAGCGGTCGCGCTTGCCGCAATGTGGGTGGTGGCGCAGATCCCGCCGCAAACCCTGATGCGCTTCGCCGTTCCGGCCTATTTCATCGGCCTCATGCTGCTGGTCGCCGTCGCGCTTGCCGGCGAAGTGGTGAACGGCGCGCGCCGCTGGCTGCACGTAGGCGTCACGCGCTTCCAGCCTTCCGAGATCATGAAGCTGGCGCTGCCGATGATGCTGGCCTGGTATTTCCACAAGAACGAAACCGCGTTGCGCGTGCGCGCATTCGCGGTCGCCGGGCTGCTGCTGGTGGTGCCGGTGCTGCTGATCGCGCGGCAGCCCGACCTGGGCACCGCGGTGCTGGTTGCCGCCGTCGGTTTCTACGTGATTTTCTTTGCCGGCATCGGCTGGAAGGTCCTGGTCGGACTCGGCGTGCTCGGGCTGGGCAGCCTGTTCCCGCTCTGGGGCATGCTGCACGATTACCAGCGGCGCAGGATCCTGACGCTCATCGACCCGACACAGGACCCGCTCGGTGCGGGCTACCACACCATCCAGTCCACCATCGCGGTCGGCTCGGGCGGCCTGACCGGCAAGGGCTGGCTGCACGGCACGCAGACGCACCTGGAATTCATCCCCGAGCGGCACACCGATTTCATCTTTGCCGTGTTCTCCGAGGAATTCGGCCTGATCGGCAACGCGCTGCTGATCACGCTTTACGCGCTGCTGATCGCGCGCGGGCTGATGATCGCGGCCAATGCGCCGACCTTCTTCTCGCGCCTGCTCGCGGCCTCGGTCACGCTGATGTTCTTTACCTACGCCTTCGTCAACATGGGCATGGTGTCGGGCATCCTGCCGGTGGTGGGGGTTCCGCTGCCCTTCATTTCCTACGGCGGCACCGCGCTGCTCACGCTGTTCATCGGCATCGGCATACTCATGAGCGTGCACAGCCACCGAAGGCTGGTGCAAACCTAGGGGTTTTGCGGGGCAACAAGAAATTGAAATCAAGCTCCGTATTATGAAATTGGAGCCGCCTAACCTCCTGTAAATCCTTGTTTTAGTGCCATTTCATGATGTGGATTTGTAATATTGCTCCGCCGCAATCCGACCGGTAATGTGCTGAAGATTCAGACCCTTGCCATTCGCACCTTTCCCTAGGAGAAATGATGAGCCGTCGAGAGCAGGAAATCGCGCAACTGCAGAAGGACTGGAAGGAAAATCCCCGCTGGAAAGGCGTCAAGCGCGGCTACGACGCCGTCGACGTCATCAAATTGCGCGGCAGCCTGAAGATCGAACACACGCTCGCGAAAATCGGCGCCGAGAAGCTGTGGAAGAAATGCAGCGAGATGCCGTTCGTGAATTCCCTGGGCGCCCTTACCGGCAACCAGGCAATGCAGCAGGTGAAGGCCGGCGTGCCGGCGATCTACCTGTCGGGCTGGCAGGTCGCGGCCGACGCCAACGATTCGCTCTCGATGTATCCGGACCAGTCGCTTTACGCGACCACGTCCGTTCCCAGCGTGGTGAAGCGCATCAACAACGCGCTCATGCGGCAGGACCAGATCCAGACCATGGAAGGCAGCGAAGGCTCGAAAGATGCGATCGACTGGTTCGCGCCGATCGTCGCTGACGCGGAATCCGGCTTCGGCGGCGTGCTGAATGCCTTCGAGCTGATGAAGGCGATGATCGACGCCGGCGCCGCCGGCGTGCACTTCGAGGACCAGCTCGCCTCGGTAAAGAAATGCGGCCACATGGGCGGCAAGGTGCTGGTGCCCACGCAGGAAGCCGTGCAGAAGCTGATCGCCGCGCGCCTTGCGGCCGACGTGATGGGGGTGCCGACCGTGCTGCTGGCGCGGACCGACGCGGAGGCGGCCGACATCGTCACCACCGACGTGGACGACAACGACAAGCCCTTCCTCACCGGCGAGCGCACCTCGGAAGGCTTCTACAAAACGAGAAAGGGCTTCGACCAGGCGCTCTCGCGCGGCATCGCCTATGCCGAGTACGCCGACATGGTGTGGTGCGAAACCGGCACGCCGGACCTCGCGTTCGCGAAGAAGTTCGCCGAAGGCGTGCGCAAGAAATTCCCGAACAAGATGCTGGCGTACAACTGCTCGCCGTCGTTCAACTGGAAACGCAACCTGGACGACGTCACGATCGGCAAATTCCAGCGCGAACTCGGCGCGATGGGCTACAAGTTCCAGTTCATCACGCTGGCCGGTTTCCACTCCCTAAACTACTCGATGTTCGAACTGGCGCACGGCTATGCGCGCGACAACATGACCGCCTTCGTCGAACTGCAGCAGAAGGAATTCGCCGCCGCGGAAAAGGGCTTCACCGCGGTCAAGCACCAGCGCGAAGTCGGCACCGGCTATTTCGACCAGATCACGCAGGTGGTCACTGCCGGCAAGGCTTCGACCACCGCGCTGCACGGCTCCACCGAGGACGAGCAGTTCTTCGGCGAAGACGCGCTCTCGCTGTCGAAGCAGGTCAAAAAGAAGGCCGCCTGATTCGCGGGCCAGCCGGCGCCGGGCGCTTCCGGCGCCGGCGGAGCCCTCTAGAACAAGCCTCTCGCCAGCCCCTGCACGTAAGCCAGGGGGATCAGCAGCACCTGCAGCAGGACGATCAGCACCAGCGGCGAAAGGTCGACGTTGGCGAGCGGTGGCACCACGCGCCGGATCGGCCGCAGGAACGGCCGGGTCAGCGCGTCGAACAGCGGCGCCACCGGCGAATGGGGATTGGTCCAGGAAAGCACCGCCTGCACGATCAGCGCGAAGACGAGGATGTAGATGACGTCCCGCGCAAGGTCGAGGAGCGAAAGCCCCGCCAGGATCGCCGCAGCGATGTCCGGCGACGAACCGAAGCTCAGGCCGACGATCGCATAGAGCGCCCATAGCCCGAGCGCCTGCAGCAGCCAAGCCAACAGGAACGATGCTGTGTCGAATCCGAGCAACGCCGGAACGACGCGGCGCGCCGGCATCACCATCCAGTTGGTCGCGGCGATGATGAATTCGCCCAGCACGTTGCGGAACGGCACGCGCAGCCGCTGGAAGAGAAAGCGCGCGAGCAGCAGGAAGACGAAGAAGTCGACCAGCACCCTCACCAGTAAACTCGCGATGTCCCGCAGCACGGGGCCCCGCCTAGTCTTTCGCCAGCTGGCGGCCCAGCTCTGCGCCGCGATCGCGCGCCGCCTCGATCGCGCGCAATAGGCGCTCGGCCAGCTTCTGCTCTTCGAAAGCCTTGAGCGCCGCTTCCGTGGTACCGCCCTTCGACGTCACGCGCTCGCGCAGCGTCGCGGGCGAGTCGGCGCTCTGCGCGGCGAGCGTCGCCGCGCCCAGCACCGTTTCCAGAGCGAGCTTGCGTGCGGTCTCCGGCGCCAGGCCGAGCGACTCGCCGGAGCGCGCGAGCTGCTCGATGAACCAGAACACGTAAGCCGGGCCGCTGCCGGACACCGCCGTGACGGCGTCCATGAGCGCTTCGTCCTCGATCCACACCGTGCCGCCCACCGCGCCGAGGATCGCCTCCGCTTGCTTGCGTTCGGCCTCGCTCACGCCGGGAAGCGCGTACAGGCCGGCAACGCCTGCGCCGATCAGCGCAGGGGTATTCGGCATGGCGCGCACCAGCTTCGTATGGGACATGTTCGGGCCGCCCAGCCAGCCAGCCAGGCTCGCAAGCGTGACGCCCGCGGCAATGCTCACCACCAGATTGGCGTTTGGCTTCAGTCCGGAGAAACGGGCGGCTTCCTGCATCTGCTGCGGCTTGACGGCGAACACCACGACTTCGCCGGCGCGGATCATGCCGCGCGATTCGGCGATGCACTCGATGTGGTATTTCTCGAACAGGCGGCGGCGCGCAGCGCCGTCCACCTCGATGGCGCGCAGCTGGCCCGGCGAAAAGCCGCTCTTCAACATGCCGCCGATCAGCGCGTCGGCCATGTTGCCGCCGCCGACAAACACCACATTCATCGCGATGTTCATGCGGCCGGCCTGATTTTCTCCCGCGCGCCGAAAATCGCGGTGCCGATGCGCACCATCGTCGCGCCCTCGGCGATGGCGAGTTCCAGGTCGTCCGACATTCCGAGCGATAGCGTGTCGAAGCCGAATTTGTCTTTCAACCCCCGGTACAAGCCAGTCAACTCCCGGTAGCGATCGGCATGCGCGCCCGGCTCGGGAATAGCCATCAGGCCGCGCAACCGCAGGCGCGGCAGGGCCGAGACCGCAGCGGCAAGCGCCGCCACGCCGCCGGGCGCGACGCCGTTTTTGCTCGCTTCGCCGGAAACATTCACCTGGATCAGCACGTTGAGCGGCGCCCTGCCCTCAGGGCGCTGCTCGGAAAGCCGGCGCGCGATCTTTTCGTTCTCGACGGTGTGCACCCAATCGAAGCGTTCCGCGACCGGGCGCGTCTTGTTGCTCTGCAGGGGCCCAACCATGTGCCATTCCGCGGCGGCGCCCGGCAGGGCTTCCATCTTTTCGAGCGCTTCCTGGACGTAGTTTTCGCCAAAGCAGCGCTGCCCAGAGGCAAGCGCCTGCTCCAGCAGGGCAGCGGGATGGGTCTTGGAAACCGCCAAAAGCGTCACGCTGCGGGGGTCGCGGCCGGCCGCCTGCGCCGCGCGGTTTATGCGCTGACGCACGGCTTGCAAGTTGTCATCGATTGACCGCATACTTTGTCCGTTCGTTTCCCGGGGAATTGTAATGGATCTCACTGAATTGCTTGCCTTTGTCGTGAAGAACAAGGCCTCCGACCTGCACCTGTCTTCGGGCCTGCCGCCGATGATCCGCGTGCACGGCGACATCAAACGCATCAACCTGCCGGCCATGGAGCACAAGGACGTGCACGGCATGCTCTACGACATCATGAACGACGGCCAGCGCAAGTTCTACGAAGAAAACCTGGAGTGCGACTTCTCTTTCGCGGTACCGAACCTCGCGCGCTTCCGCGTCAACGCTTTCGTGCAGAACCGCGGCGCCGCCGCCGTTCTGCGGACCATCCCGTCGAAGATCCTGTCGCTCGCCGACCTGAAGTGCCCGAAGATCTTCCAGGAGCTCGCCGACCAGCCGCGCGGCGTGGTACTGGTCACCGGGCCGACCGGCTCGGGAAAATCCACCACGCTCGCGGCGATGGTGAACCACAAGAACGAGAACGAGGAAGGCCACATCCTCACCATCGAAGACCCGATCGAATTCGTGCACGAGTCGAAGAAGTGCCTGATCAACCAGCGCGAAGTAGGGCCGCACACGCTGTCGTTCTCCAACGCCCTGAGAAGCGCTCTGCGGGAAGACCCGGACGTGATCCTCGTCGGCGAAATGCGCGACCTGGAAACGATCCGGCTCGCGCTCTCCGGCGCCGAAACGGGCCACCTGGTGTTCGGCACGCTGCACACCTCGTCCGCCGCCAAGACCATCGACCGGGTCGTCGACGTGTTCCCGGCGGCAGAGAAGGACATGATCCGCGCGATGATTTCGGAGTCGATCCGGGCGATCATCTCGCAGACGCTGCTCAAGACCAAGGACGGCTCCGGTCGCGTCGCCGCGCATGAAATCATGATCGGCACACCGGCGATCCGCAACCTGATCCGGGAAAACAAGATCGCGCAGATGTACTCCTCGATCCAGACCGGCGGCCAGATGGGCATGCAGACGCTCGACCAGAACCTGCACGACCTCGTGAAGCGCAACATCATCGCGATGGCCGAGGCGCGCGGCAAGGCCGCCAACAAAGACAACTTCGCGGGGTAACGGCAATGGAAAGAGAACAGGCAACCAAGTTCATCTACGACCTGCTGCGCGCCCTGCTCGCGAAGAAGGGCTCGGACCTCTTCATCACCGCGGGCTTCCCGCCGGCGATGAAGATCGACAGCAAGATGACGCCGGTCTCGCAGACTGCGCTCACCAACCAGCACACCGCGATGCTGGTGCGCTCGATCATGAACGACAAGCAGGCGGCCGAGTTCGAATCCACCAAGGAATGCAATTTCGCCATCGCGCCGGCCGGCATCGGCCGCTTCCGCGTCAACTGCTTCGTGCAGCAGGGCAACGTCGGCGCCGTGTTGCGGGTGATCACCACCTCGATCCCGAACTTCGACGACCTGAAGCTGCCGTCCGTCCTGAAAGACGTGGCGATGACCAAGCGGGGCCTCGTTCTGTTCGTCGGCGGCACCGGCTCGGGCAAATCAACCTCGCTCGCGGCGATGATCGGCTACCGCAACGAGAATTCGCACGGCCACATCATCACCATCGAGGACCCGGTCGAGTACGTGCACCCGCATAAGAACTGCATGATCACGCAGCGCGAGGTCGGCGTGGACACCGACTCCTGGGAATCGGCGCTGAAGAACACGCTGCGCCAGGCGCCCGACGTGATCCTGATCGGCGAGATTCGCGACATGGAGGTGATGGAGCACGCGGTGGCGTTCGCCGAAACCGGCCACCTCGCGCTCGGCACGCTGCACGCCAACAACTCCAACCAGGCGATGGACCGGATCATCAACTTCTTCCCGGAAGCGCGCCGCCACCAGTTGCTGATGGACCTGTCGCTGAACCTGAAGGCCGTGATCTCGCAGCGCCTGATCCCTCTCAAGGAAGGCAAGGGCCGCGCCGCCGCGATCGAGGTGCTGCTCAATTCGCCGCTGATCTCGGACTTGATCTTCAAGGGCGAGATCCATGGCATCAAGGAAATCATGAAGAAGTCGCGCGAACTGGGCATGCAGACCTTCGACCAGGCCCTGTTCGACCTCTTCGAGGCCGGCCGCATCAGCTACGAAGACGCGCTGCGCTTCGCCGATTCGACCAACGAAGTGCGCCTCAACATCAAGCTGCACGGCAAGGACTCGAAGGAAAAAGACCTTACCAAGGGCATCGAGCACCTCGACATCGTCTGAGCTTGATCGCCCGTGAACGATAACCAGGGGCGCTCCGGCGCCCCTTTCTGTTTCTGGTGGACGCCGAGGTCCTGATCGTCGGCGCCGGCCCGACCGGGCTGATGCTGGCCAACCAGCTCGGGCGGCGCGGCGTACGCACGCTGATCGTCGACCGGCATGGCGGACCGGCGCGCGAGACGCGGGCGCTCGGCGTGCAGGCGCGCACCCTGGAGATCTACGCGAAGCTCGGCATCGTCGACCGGGCGCTCGAACTCGGCAAGCGCGGCACGGGCGCCAACCTTTGGGCGCAAGGACGCAGGATGGCGCGCGTCCCCTTCGGGCAAGCCGGGCAAAGCACAACCCCGTATCCATACATTCTCGTACTGGGCCAGGACGACAACGAACGGATCATGGGCGACAAGCTGCATGACTGGGGCATGTCCGTGCAGTGGAATACCGAACTGGTCGGCCTCGAGCAGGAGCCCGGCCATGTCAGCGCGACTCTGAAGTCCGCCGACGGCGGGACCCGGAAAGTCGCGGCCGCGTGGCTCGCCGGATGCGACGGCGCGCATAGCGCCGTGCGTGAACTGAGCGGCATCGGCTTCCCGGGCGCCGCCTACGAGCACGTGTTCTTCGTCGCCGATACGGAAGCGGCGGGAACGATGGTGCCAGACGAGGTGAACGTCTACCTCTGGCAGCAGGGCTTCCACCTGTTCTTCCCGATGCGCGGCAAGGACCACTGGCGGATCGTCGGCATCCTGCCCGCCTCGCTGCGCGGGCGGCAGGACGTGAAATTCGAGGACGTGATGCCCTCCCTGCGTGGCGAGGCGGGCGCAGAATTGGCGTTCAAGGCCTGCACCTGGTTTTCCACCTACCGCATCCACCACCGCAGTGCAGATCGCTTCCGCGACCGCCGCTGCTTCCTGCTCGGCGACGCGGCGCACATCCACAGTCCGGTCGGCGCGCAAGGCATGAACACAGGGCTGCAGGACGCCTACGACCTGGGATGGAAGTTAGCTCTCGTCGCCCAAGGCCGGGCGGATGCCGCGCTGCTGGATTCCTACGAGGAAGAGCGCATTCCGGTCGCGCGCCGGCTGCTGAAGTCCACCGACCGGGGCTTCACGCTGGCCGTGTCCGACAGCTGGCTCGCCGGCTTCTTTCGCACGCGGATCATCGCCCGGGCGGCCGCCTTTGCGATGAGCCGCAAGTCGGTCCGGAACTTCGCGTTCCGCGTGGTTTCACAGACCGGCATCCACTACCGCAAGAGCAGCCTGTCCAGCTCGACCGAGAAATTGCCTGAGGGGGCTCCGCACGCAGGAGATCGTTTCCCCTGGTTGAAGCTAAAGCTACGGCCGAACGGCGCCATTGAAGATCTATATCAGGTGCTAGATGACATGCGGCTCAACCTGGTTGTCGTCGGGCAGCCATTACCGCCGAGTCTGGCGGAATTTGGCGAACTGCTGCAGATCCATGGAATACCCACGGACCCGGCCAACGACGCGGAACTCGCCCACGCACGGATTCCCCAACCCTCCTTCTACCTGCTGCGTCCCGACGGACATATCGGCCTGTGCGGGCTTCGCCTGGATCCCGCCGCGGTGTCGCGGTACCTCTCCGAGCGCCTGCGAATCCGCAGCTGAGCGTCAGCGGCGGTTGCTGCCGGCGACGATGGCGAACTCGAACAGCCGGCACTCGAGCGCGCCGTTGAAGAGCGGCACGCGGCGCGCGGGCAGCAGGCGCACCAGCTTCGGCAATCGCATGTCGGCGGTAAATAAGTGGCAGCGCCAGCCCGGGTAGTTCTTCTTCAGCACGCTGCCCAGCTTCGGGTAGAACTCCGCCAATTCTTCCTTGGAACCAATGCGTTCGCCATAAGGCGGGTTGGCGATCATGACGCCGGCGGACGCCGGCGCCGTTCTCTCGAGGATGTCGGCTTGCTCCAGCTTCACCCAGCGATCCACGCCGGCGGCGGCGATGTTGCGCCGCGCGTCGTTCAGCACGCGGGGATCGTGGTCGCTGCCAAATATTTGCAGGGATTTGGGGGGGCTTTTCGAATGGCCGTCCTTTTTCACACGCTCCCACAACGAAGGATCGTATGACTTGAGCTTCTCGAATCCAAAGTGCCGGCTCGCCCCCGGCGCTCTGCCGCGCGCCATCGCCGCCGCCTCGACCAGCAGCGTAGCGCCACCGCACATCGGATCGAGCAGCGGCTCTTCCGGTTTCCAGCCCGAGAGCAGCACCAGGCCGGCCGCGAGATTCTCGCGCAGCGGCGCTTCGCCCGCCCCAGCGCGCCAGCCGCGCTTGAAGAGAGGCTCGCCAGAGGTATCGAGGTAGAACGCGCCGCGCGCGGCCTCGAGGAAGGCATGCACCCTGACGTCGGGGTTGGCGCGGTCGATGTCCGGGCGGCTGCCCAGCGTTTCGCGGAAGCGGTCGCAGACCGCGTCCTTGATCCGGAGCGTGGCGAAATCCAGGCTCGTCAACGGGCTCTTCTGCGCCGAGACGTTGACCCGCAACGTGCGATCCACCGCGAACAGGCGCATCCAATCCACTTTGCGAGCGGCCTCGTGGAGATCGCTATCGTCGCGGTAGTCGAACTCGGCCACGCGCCAGAGCACGCGCGAGGCTATGCGCGACCAGAGATTGGCCGCATAACAGACACGCCAATCGCCGGCGAAAGCGACGCCGCCGGGAACGGCGGCGGCATTCCTCGCGCCCAGACCGGTGAGCTCGGCCGAGAGCAGCGGCTCCAAGCCGCGCGGCGCGGAGGCGAAGAAATGCTCCATTACCAGGGCTTCAGTACGACGAGCAGGACGATGCCGACCAGGACCGCGACCGGGAACTCGTTGAACCAGCGGTACCAGAGGTGGCTGCGGGCGTTGCGCTCCTTGCGGAAATCGATCATCAGCTTGCCGCACCAGGCGTGGTAGGCGACCAGCACTGCGACCAGCGCGAGCTTGGCGTGCAGCCACAGACCCGCGCCCTGGAACCAGCCCAGCCAGAGCCAGAGGCCGAACAGGATGGTCATCACCGCGCCGGGCGTGGCGATGCCCCAGTAGAGCTTGCGTTCCATCAGCTTGAAGCGCTCGATCGAGATCCGATCCTGCGCCTGCGCGTGATAGACGAAGAGGCGCGGCAGGTAAAGCAGCCCCGCGAGCCAGGTCACCATGAAGACGATATGCAGCGATTTGACCAGCAACATCATCATTTCCAGCCGTTCCGGATAATCGCGCGCAGGATGTTCAGGCGGCGATGGAAGAAATGGTCGGCGCCCGGCACCACCACCACCGGCAGGTCCTGCGGCAGCGCCCAGGCCAGCACATCCGCAAGCAGCACCGTCGTGTCCACTTCGCCGTGGATCAGGATCGTGTCCGGCGGCACGGGCATTGCCTCCAGATGCTTGACGGCGAGACCGACGAGAGCCATCCGCGAGGGCGGGTTTCCCTCCTTTGCAAGGCGCTGCGCCAGCTTCGTCTGCACGGCCGCGCCAAACGAAAAACCGGCCAGCACCGGCCTGTCGGCCTTCAGCTGCGCGAGCACCGCAGCCAGGTCGTCGACCTCGCCGCGGCCCTCGTCATGCACGCCCTCGCTTGCGCCGACGCCCCTGAAATTCGGGCGCCAGGCGGTGTAGTTCAACTCGACGAACGCTCGGGCCAACGTCTGGACCACCTTGTTGTCGAGCGCCCCGCCGAACAGCGGGTGCGGATGGGCGACCAGCGCGACGCCGCGCGAGTTTCCGCCCTCGGGTTCATCGACGGCGCATTCTATTTTTCCAGCCGGCCCCGCGATGAATTCGCGCCGCGCCAACGGCATCAGATGCGCAGCCGCTCGACGATGCGGCCGTGCTCCAGGTGCTCCTCGACAATTTCATCGATATCGGCACGGTCGACGTAGGTGTACCAAACCGCTTCCGGGTAGACGACGATGCAGGGACCTTCCTCGCAGCGGTCGAGGCAGCCGGCCTGGTTGACGCGCACCTTACCCTGCCCGGCCAGTCCGGCTTCCTTGACGCGTTTCTTCGCGTAATCGCGCAGTTCCGAGGCGCCCTTGGCGTTGCAGGAGGGCCGGTCGTTGCCTTCGCGCTGGTTGCAACAGAAAAAAATGTGGCGTTCGTAATACGACATGCGTCAATTTTACCGGAGCACCTAGCGTCGCCGTGCGGCGAGATAGACCAGATACACCAGCGCAGCGAACGGCCAGGCCGCCGACACCAGCCGCGTCAGGCCGTTGAAGTTCAGGAAATGGCCTTGCGCCCACACCTTGAGTGTCTCCGTGAAATACGGGTTCGGCGGCGAAAGATTCACCAGCACGGTCGCAGCCATCAGCAGCGCCGCGGCTGCCGCAAGGCGAGCGACGCGCGGCAGCTGCAACCCGGCGTACGCCAGCGCGGCGCCCGCCGCGAGACCGAACTGCGCGCCGGGCGTCAGCCAGGCCAGCACGTGCTCTGCCTGCATGAGGATTGCGAAGGCGAGCGTCTTCACCGCCAGCGCGAGCAGGATGAATACCGCCAGCAGGCGGCGCACCGGCGCACCCTCGCGCACGCACGCGGAAGCCAGCAACGCCACCGCGGCAAGGTTTGCCGCCGTCGTCACGGTTTCGACGTAGACGAAGAGCTCCGCTTCGTGCCGCTCGCCCACCGCGCCGGCGAACAGATCGCGCAAGTCGCCGGTGCCGAACAGCAGCGTCGCGGGATTGAGCTGGGCGAATAGCCACAGCCCGAGCAGCGTCAGTCCCAGGTCGGCGGCGGCGCCAGGTGCGAGCGCCTCGGCGCGCAGGCGCTGCAGCGGCCCGCCGGCGAGCAGAGTCGACGAGAAAAGCCCGCCCGCCATTGCGCCGGCGGCCGCGCCGGCGACGTTCGCGATGACGTCGAGATTGGAGGGGATGCGGGCCGGGAGGAAGCTCTGTGCAGTCTCCAGCGAAAGCGAAAGCACGGCGCCGGTCAAAACCGCAGCCGATACGGCCGCCGGCACCCTGAGGCGCGCACCGGTCGCCAAGACGCACAACAGGCCGTAAGGAACGTAGCCGAAGAAGTTCGCCGCCATATCGAAGGCCGTGACATAACGCGGCCAGGGCGCGCCGACGAAGGCAAGCACCGGGCCGCCGGGATCCCGCCAACCGGAGAGCGGGTAGAGCGACGCGTAAACGACGAGCAGAACGTAGACAGCGAGGAGGAATCTCGCGAGAGGGGAGTCGCGCAACCTAGCTCTTGCGGTGTTCGTGGGCGACGGTGCGCCCTTGTGGGATGAGCGAACCCATCGCCATGCCGAACACTGAAAACACCAGGCCGACCAGGGGCGACGGCACCGTCGCATCCGGAGCCACCGCATCCGCGATCAGCCAGGCGACGAGCCCGAACACGGCGGACAGGATGGCGCCCGCGTTGTTCGCGCGCTTCCAGAAAATGCCGGCGGCGAGCGGCACGAAGGCGCTCACCAGGGTCACGGTATAGGCATTCTGGACCATGTCGTACATGGTCCTCTTGGAATTGAGCGCGAACAGCAATGCCGCCAGCGTGAACGAGACCAGGACCAGGCGCAGCGTCAGCAGGAACTGGCGGTCGCTCATGCGCGGGAAGCGCGGCTTGATGATGTTCTCGGTGCACAGCGAGCTCGGCGCGATGATCGCGCCGCTCGCCGTCGACAGGATCGCTGACAGCAGGGCGCCGAAAAACAGCACTTGGATCCATAGCGGCGTCCTGCTCAGGATGAATGACGGCAGGATCCGCTGCATCTCTCGCGCGTCTTCAGTGGACAGCAGATTGCCGAGCGACGGGTCGATCATCAAGCCCGCGTAGACGATGTAGATCGGCACGAAGGCGAAGCTGAAGTAGACGGCGCCGCCGAGAAGCGTGCCGAGAATCGCCGTTTTCTCGTTCTTGGCGGAAGTCACGCGCTGGAAGATGTCCTGCTGGGGAATGGAGCCGATCGCCAGCGTAAGGAAGGACGTAACGAAGGCCAGCCATTCCTTGGTGCCCGCCTTGGGCCAGAATTCGAAGCGGCCCGCCTCCGACGCGGCAGCGAGGACCTTGCCCGGTCCGCCGGCCATGTCGCCTACGACCCAGGCGATCAGCACCACGCCGACGATGATCATCACGGACTGGAACAGGTCGGTCATTGCCACCGACCACATCCCCCCCCAAATTGTGTAGCCCAGCACCACTGCGGAGCCGAGGATGATGCCGTTCTCCAGGGAAATCGTTCCCCCGGTGAGGGTGGAGAAGGCGAGGCCCAGCGCGGTGAGCTGCGCGGCCGTCCAGCCGAGGTACGAGACGGCGATGACGACGCTGGTACCCAGCTCCATCGTGCGTCCGTAGCGCTTGCGGTAGAAATCGCCGATCGTGAGGAGATCCATCCGGTAGAACGCCCGCGCGAAGAACAGCGCCACGATCACCAGGCAGAAAGACGAGCCGAACGGGTCGGCGATGATGCCGCCCAGCCCCGTCTTGGCGAACTCCGCGGATACCGACAGCACGGTTTCCGCGCCGAACCAGGTAGCGAATACCGTCGCGGTGTTCATGTAGAGCGGCAAGCTCCTGCCGGCCACCACGTAGTCCTTGGAATTCTGCACGCGCCTGGCGGCCCACAGACCGATGCCGATCGTGACAAGCAGGTACAGGACGACAAATGCGATCAGCATGGCAGGCGCATCATAATCAGAACAGAAACACCCCCACAAGAACCACGCCGGCCGCCAGGACGGCGACCAGCGCGGCCAGCAAGTCGTTGCGGCGCCGGTTCTCCGCCGCGAGGCGCTCCAGATCGGTGCGCAATTCCACCATACGATCCTCCGCCAGCAGCCGGTGCAATAGGCGCGGAAGCACCGGCAGCGTCTGTGCCCAGTACGGCGCTTCGCGCCTGAGCGCGCGCAGCAGGCCGCGCCAACCTACCTGCTCGCTCATCCAGCGCTCGAGGAAGGGTTTGGCGGTCCGCCAGAGGTCGAGGTCGGGATCGAGTTCGCGGCCCAGGCCCTCGACGTTGAGCAGCGTCTTCTGCAACATCACCAGCTGCGGCTGGATCTCGACGCCGAAGCGGCGCGAGGTCTGGAACAGGCGCAGCAGCAGCCTGCCGAAATAGATCTCCCTAAGCGGCCGCGCGAAGATCGGTTCGCAGACGGCGCGGATCGCGGCCTCGAAATCGTCCAGCCGCGTGCCGGCCGGCACCCAGCCTGCGTCCAGGTGCGCCTGCGCCACGCGCCGGTAGTCGCGGTTGAAAAAGGCGAGGAAGTTCTGCGCCAAGTAGCTTTTATCCGTTTCGGACAGCGTGCCCATGATGCCGAAGTCGAGCGCGATGTATTTGCCGCGCGTTTCCCCCTCCGTGGATACGAGGATGTTGCCGGGATGCATGTCGGCATGGAAAAAACCGTCGCGGAACACCTGCGTGAAGAAGATTTCCACGCCGGCACGCGCGAGCGCCGGGATGTCGACGCCTTTCTCCCTCAGGATCTCGACCTTGGAAATCGGCGTGCCGCGCATGCGCTCCATCACCATCACGCGCTGCGAGCAATAGTCCCAGTACACTTTCGGCACCGCGAGCAGCGGGGATTGCTCGAAATTGCGCCGCAACAGCGATGCGTTCGCCGCCTCGCGGACCAGGTCCAGTTCTTCATCGAGGTGGCGAGCGAATTCGGCAACCACTTCGCGCGGCTTCAGCCGCGGCCCGTCCGCCCAGAAGCGCTCCAGCAAGCCGGCCGCCGTTTCCATCAGCAGCACATCCTCGGCGATCGCCCGCTCCACGCCCGGCCGCAGTACCTTGACCGCGACTTCGGTGCCGTCCTTCAGCACACCCAAGTGCACCTGCGCGACAGATGCGCTGGCGACGGGCTCTTTTTCGAACTTGCCGAATGCTTGCTCAATCGTCTTGCCCAGCGATCGCTCGACCTCACCGGCGGCAAGCCCGGCGTCGAACGGCGGCACCCTGTCCTGGAGCTTCGCAAGCTCGTCAGCGATGTCCGCGGGCAGCAGGTCGCGCCGCGTGGACAGTATCTGCCCGAACTTGACGAAGATCGGACCCAGCGTCTCGAGCGCTTCGCGCAATTGCTTGCCCCTCGTCGGATCAGGTTCGCCCGCGAAGCGCGGCAGGAAACGGTACAGGCGAAAACGCAGGCCGACGTGCAGGATGCGAACGAGGCGCAGCAGGTTGCCCATCTCAGCGGCCGAGCCGGTCTACGCGCTTTTCCAGGCGCTCCAGGGCATCGCGCAGTCGAGCCTGCGAGCTGCCGATCTCGTCCAATTCTGCGCGTATGACCAGCAAGGGCTTTTCTTCGGTCGCATATTCGACCAGGGCCTCGGCGACGCGCTGCGCCGCATCGACATGCCAGGCCGCAACCCCGCGCGCAAGTCGGCTAACGCGGCGGGCCGCGACGTCGCCGACGACTTTGGCGACCTCCTCCTCCACGTCCCAGCGCAGGTGGCGGAACAAGAACATGACCTCGTTAGCCAGGCGCGCATTGCCTTCGATCCGGATCGCGCGCAGGAAATGTGCCTCGCCTTTTAGCGCGGCGGCAGGCGCATCCGGACCGACGGTGATGACCAGCGACGGGTTTGCCGCCACGTCGGGCGGGGCCGCCAGCCTGCCCTCGGGCGTGACCGTGAAGCGCAGCGCCGGCAGCGGCGACAAGCGCAACTCCAGCGCTTCGCCGGCGAACGGCGCCAGGCGCTCGCGCGACCAAGGCTCCGAATCGAGCAGGAAATTCAGGCCGGCGGCGAAGGGTGATTCAAATTTCATGAGTTAGATGCGGGGTCGAAAATGCGAAAGGCCACCCTGAGGTGGCCTTTCGTTTTAAAGCCAGATGGGAGATTAATGCATCTGCTGGATGCCGGCGAGTTGCCAGCCGCCCGGGCCGTTGACCGGCTTGGCGAGGTTCCACACCTCCTCGAAGCCCTGCGGTGCGTCGCCCGGCGATTCGCGCAGCGTCCCCGAGAAGCGGATGCTGGCCCAATGCTTGTCGCCCTCGGTGACCACTTCCAGCAAATCGGCATTCAGCGCCAGCACGTCCGTGTGCTGCTTCGCGCTGCCGCGCTGGATCACGTCCTTTCTCAGCTCCTCGAATAGTTCGTCGCTGGTGAATTCACGCAGCTCTTCCAGGTTGCCCTGGTCGTTGGCGATTTGCAGGCGCATGTAGTTCAGCTTCGCGCTCTTGAGGAAACCGGCGACATCGAAGCCGTCGGGAACGTTCGTGCGCGCGGGTTGCTCAGTACTCTTCACGTCAAAACCCGCCGCTTGCGAGGGGGGCGGTGCAGCGACTGTTTCGCTTCCAATACCCGCGTATTGGAACCGCTGTGGCGCCTCGCCGCGCTTCTGCGTCAACAGGCGCATGACGGCGATCATCGCAAATACGAGCAATCCCGCCAGCAGCATGCCGACCAGGGCGCCGCCCATGCCGTTGGCGCCCATCAGCCAGCCAAGCGCGCCGCCGAGGGCAAGCCCGCCCAGCAGCGGAGCCCACCGGGATAAACCGCTGGCCGGTTGCGGCTGAGCGCCAGCGGGCGTTGAGGCGGGCGCGGCCTGCTGCGCAGGCTTGGCCGGCGCGGCCGCGGGCGGTGCACTGGTAATGCTGCGCTGGGAACCGATCGAACGAGACCCGCCGAGGCGCTTGGCGTCGGCATCGGTGGCGATGAAGGCCGCGCACAACAATGCGGCGGTTAATCCGAGTAAAAACCTCGTCATGGTGTACCTTGGGTGTCTGTAAGCTAAATGTCAGCTTACCCCAGTTTGTAGCCGCGGTGTACCGCTACCGCGCCCGCGGCGAGATTGAAATATTCGACCTGCTCCAGCCCGGCTCGTTCCAGCATCGCCGCCAATGCCGCCTGGTCCGGATGCATGCGGATCGATTCCGCAAGGTATCGGTAGGCGCCGGCGTCACCGGCCACCCGCTTTCCGAGCCAGGGCAGCACGTGGAAGGAATACAGGTCGTACGGTTTCCGCAACGGCTTCCATACCCGGGAAAACTCCAGCACCAGCAGCCGGCCGCCGGGCTTGAGTACGCGCACCATCTCCGCGAGCGCCACGTCCTTGTGTGTCATGTTGCGCAGGCCGAAACCCACGCTCACGCAATCGAAGCGCGCATCGCCGAAAGGCAGCCGCTCGGCGTCGCAGCGCGTCGCAGGGATCATCATCCCGGCGTCCAGCATCCGATCGCGGCCGCGCGCGAGCATCGGCGCGTTGATGTCGCTCATCCAGACTTCCGCGCCGCGCGCGGCGAAGGCGCGCGCCAGGTCGCCGCTGCCAGAGGCGACGTCGAGCACCCGTTCGCCGGGCCGGATGCGCGCCACCGACACCGTGAACGCCTTCCAGAGCCGGTGCAGGCCGAAAGACATCAGGTCGTTCATCAAATCGTAGCGCCCGGCGACCCGGTCGAAGACCTCTTCCACGCGCTTTGCCTTTTCCCCGTCGGCAACGCGTTCATATCCGAAGTGCGTCTCACTCACGCGCATTCACTCCCTGCTTGCACCCGCTCCGGCCAGCTTGACGAGATACTCCGCCCACAGGCGCTCCTGGTTCTCGCCCAGATGGTGGAGGTAATCCCAGGAATAGATGCCGGTAGCGTGGCCGTCGGAGAACGCCGGCTGCACGGCGTAGGAGCCGACCGGCTCGAGCGAGCGTATATCCACCTTGCTTTTGCCCACCTGCAGCACTTCCTGGCCAGGGCCGTGGCCGCGCACTTCCGCCGAAGGCGAATACACGCGCAGGAATTCGTAGGGCAGCTTGAAGGTCTTGCCGTCGGAGAACGAGATCTCCAGCAAGCGCGATTTCTGGTGCAACGTGATGCTGGACGGCACGGATGCCGTGGCGGCCGGCGCCCGGCCTGCTTCGCCGGACACTAGGTGACCATTTCGTAGCCGCAGCGCTCGTAGTCGCTGCCGCGGTCGATGACCTCGGTGAGCCGCACCCTGATGTGGCCTTCGACATAGACCTCGATCACGCGCTTGGGCTTGAACCAGCCTGCGGGCACCACCAGCGAGGGCGGCGCGTTCTGCGCGCTGACCCCGGTCAGCGACAGCGCCTGCAGGTATTTCGCACCCATCACGTTCAGGCCGGTCGGCCGCACCGCCGTGGCGGCCGGCAGGCCGGGCAGCAGCCGCACGCCGCAGAAAAGGTCGCCGGCGTCGTTCTGCATGAGCCAGCGCACCTGGCCCAGCATGAAGCTCTTGGAGTCCGCGGGGCGCACGCCGATCAGCTGGCCGTGGCTGTAGCGCTTGCCCGGGTTGCCGGCACGCCGGACCATCCGCAATCCTTGCGAGCTCTCGTCCTCGATCTGCCAGTGCTCGAGCACGTAGCCGTGCACCACGCTGTAGTCGTCTTCTTCGCGCGTGCTGACGCGGCCGAAGGCGGCAATCTGGTCGCGCTGTGCGGCGGTGAGTTCCTTCGCTTCGCCGGGCTGCTTGAACACGTGTCCTGAGATGTAGTAATGGATCGCGCCCATGTCGTTACAGGCCTGCGCGACGTCGGTGACGCGCTTGCGCTCGGCGGCGCGCGGCTGCTTCGCCTGGCACCATTGGCGGTAGAGGAACACGAGCAGCTGCTCGCAGGAGGGCTGCACGCAGTCCTCTCCCAGCGCGAGCTTGGCGGGCGACTCGCCTTTGCGCAGCAGCCCGATCCGGTTGCGCAGGCTCTTGGCGAGGCGCTTGACGTCGAGGTAGCGCGGCTCTGCCGCCCGCGGACCCTCGCGCTCGGGGTACTGCTCGCTTTCCAGATCGACCACCAGCGGCGGAATGTCCTCCTCGGGCGCCTCGCGGCTGATCTCGACCTTTTCCGCCCAGCGCTCAAGCAGGAAGGCGGCAAAAGTAAGCTGGCGCTGGCTCAGCTCATTTGGGTTCGCCATGCCGAGCAGCAGCGCGCGCATGTAGGCGATGCGCGGCGAGGTCTCGTTGACATCGCGGTTCAGGTAATCCTTGACCGCGTCGTCGGCGACGCCAAGTTCCTCGGCGCGGGCATAGCCTTCGTGCAGTGCGCGCCATTCGCGCGACGGCACCTGGCGGTACGCACGATGATGGTGGAACATCTTCAGGCCGGTATAGGCGAGCACCCGCTGGCAGACCAGCGCCGCCTGCGCGGCCATGCCGGTTTCGTCGGCGCACACCGCCTGCAGGCAGTGCAGGTAGCCGAGGTGCATCTCCTCCCAGAGCGCCAGCGTGTCGTCGAACACTGTGCTCTCGGCCTCGGCCATCGGCAGCGCGCGATTGGTGAAGCGGCGCGCCTGCTCGATTTCGACGAACTGCACCGCCTCGCGCAGGGTTTCCAGCGCCGCCAGGCGGCTGATCGCCTTGGTAGCGTAGCGGTTGAATTCATGCAGTTGCGAGAGCAGCTGCTGTTGTGCCGCGGCGACATTAGCCAGCGGGACATTTTCCAGCCAAGCCTTGGCGCTCGCGGCATCGATGAACTCGGGCGCGGCGTTGGCGGCGAACTCGGGCAGGTCCAGGGCCTTCATGAGGGAATTGTAGGGGATTTGGGTGGTTCCACGCCGGCGGCGGCGCCTGCTTCAAATACGTCGCGGAAGCTCAGGTACGAGCTCGCAAACCACACCGGCAGCAGCGCCCAGACGACTGCAAACAGGGCCGTGTTCGCCTGCAGCGCGCTTCCCCCGAACAGCGTTGCGCCCGCGACCGCCAGCAGAAGCACGAACCCGAACAGCAGCGTCATGCCGGCGCCATACGCGACGAAAGCGCGCCAATTGATGAGCGCGGCGGCGGCGCTGAAGAATACGGCCTTGCCCGGCGTGACCTGCTTCCAGGCGACCAGCAGCGGCGCATACCAGAGCGCGCCCAGCAGCACCGTCTGCAAGCCCGCGCCGACGATCATCGCGAGCTGCAGCCCGGGATCCTGCAGGTCGTCGATTTCCATGCGAACCATCCCTGCCATCGCCTGCGCGAACAGACCACCGTCGGCCGGGATCGTGGCGCAGAGCACCACCAGCATCCCGGCCAGGTACACGCCGCCGAGCCGTAGCTGGGCCGGCAAGTTGCGGCGAAAGCCTGCAACCAGCAGCGCTGCGCCGGGCGGTGCGCCGCGCGAAGCCGCGCGCGCGATCGCGTGAGGGCCGACCAGCAGTGCGGGAACCAGCAGCCACACCAGGGCGAAGCCGATCGTCGGAATCGACAGCGCCAGCGTGAGAGCAAACAGGAAAGCGAGGGCGAACAGCAGCTGGCGCAGCGGCGCGACGCGGAAAATCACGAAGGCCTCCGCGATCCAGCGCAGGCCGGCGGCGGCGGCGAGCCGGTTGGCGCGCATGTCTTTAGCAGGCCCGCTTCACGCGGGTGCGGCCCAGGGCGCCTGCATGCCGGGTGCGGCGCGCAGCGCGAGGATGTCGCGGAAATGTTCCGGTTCGTGGACTTTCACCAGCTCGCCGGGCCGCGGCAGGTACTTGTCGTGCAGCCGGGAAAGCCAGAAGCGCAACGCAGCGGCGCGCAGCATCGCCGGCCAGGCCGCGCGCTCAGCGGCCTGCAGCGGACGCGCCGCCATGTATGCACCCAGCAGTGCCTGCGTGCGTGCTTCGTCCAGCCGGCGGTCGCGCTCCGGGTTTACCAGGCACCAGTCGTTGGCGCAGACCGCGAGGTCGTAGACAAAGCTATCGACGCCGGCGAAATAGAAATCGAAAACGCCGCTGATGCGCCCATCGCGGAATACCGCGTTGTCGCGGAATAGATCCGCGTGCACCGCCGCACGCGGAAGATCGGGAAAGCGCTGCTGCGCCTGGAAGCGCAGTTCTTCCTCGAGCAGCTCCCCGCGCGCCGCATCCAGGAACGGCCGCACGTCGGCCGCCGCGTCACGCCACCACTTCGGCCCGCGCGGATTCTCCAGATAACCGTCGTACGAACACGCTGCGAGGTGCATGCGCGCGAGCAACTCGCCCAGTTCAGCGCAGTCGGCAGCATCTGGATTCTCGACCGACTTTCCTTCCAGCCGCGTGACCAGCGCCGCCGGCTTGCCGTTCAGGCTCGACAGAAAACGGTCGTTCAGGTCGGCGATCGGCGCCGGGCAGGGGATGCCATGGCGCGCGAGATGGGCCATCAGGTCGAGGTAGAACGGCAGTTCGGCAGCTGGCAGGCGCTCGAACAGCGTCAGCACGTAGCGCCCCTGGCCGGTGGTGACGAAGTAGTTGGTGTTCTCGATCCCCGCCGCGATCGGCTCGAGCGCGACCGGCACGCCGACCGAATAGTTTTTCAGCCAAGCGGCGAGCTGGCCGTCAGAGACTGGGGTGAAAACCGACAAGCGGGAGTAACGTCAGCGGCCGGACGACATCAGTCGAAGGTCTTGATCGTCCACATCGGCACGCGTACGCCGGGGTCGAGCGAATCGCGCAGCGTCCAGTTGCCGTTGCCGAGAGGATCTACCAGGTAATAGGGCGCGCCGTTCGCCGGCGTGACCTTGATCATCACGATGCGCCCGCCGTCGCGCACCTCCTCGATCTTGTCGCCTTTCTGCGGCGCGATGCGCACGTTTGCGTCGTCCGCGCCCTCGCGGACCACCGGCGGCGGCGGCGCTTCGGGCAGCGGCTCGAGCTTGGGCGGCGGCTGTTGCGCGAGCACGCCCGCGGCGGCGGCCGACAGAGCCAGAAATAGAACGCGACGCATGGGAGGATTCTACTCCACTAGAATAACGCGGAGCAGCGTCCCCGATGCTCAATACTCTCCTGCTGGTCGACGGCTCTTCCTACCTGTACCGCGCGTTCCACGCGCTGCCCGAGCTGAAAAGCCCGCGCGGCGAGCCTACCGGCGCGATCCATGGCGTGCTCAACATGCTCAAGCGCCTGGCCGCCGATTATCCGGCTGCCGCGCGCGCCTGCGTTTTCGACGCCAAGGGAAAAACGTTCCGCGAGGACGCCTACCCCGCGTACAAGGCAAACCGGCCGTCGATGCCGGAGGATCTCGCCGGCCAAATAGAGCCGCTGAAGGAAGCCGTGGCGGCGCTCGGCTGGCCGGTACTGACCGTGCCCGGCGTGGAAGCCGACGACGTGATCGCGACGCTCGCCGGGGAAGCCAAACGCGGGGGCTGGAGCTGCGTTATTTCCACGGGCGACAAGGATCTTGCGCAGCTCGTCGACGAGCAGGTGACGCTTGTCAACACCATGTCCAACGAAAAGCTCGACCCCGCGGGCGTGCGGCAGAAGTTCGGCGTCGCGCCCGAGCAGATCGTCGACTACCTCTCGCTTACGGGCGACGCCGTGGACAACGTTCCCGGGGTCGAAAAGGTCGGGCCGAAGACCGCCGCCAAATGGATCCAGAAGTACGGTTCGCTCGAACAGGTGATGGCGCATGCGGGCGAGATCCCCGGCGCGGTTGGCGAGAACCTGCGCAAGGCGCTCGATTGGCTTCCCAAGGGGCGCGAACTCCTGACCGTGAAACGCGACGTGAAGCTGACCGTCGGGTTGGGCGATCTGGGCGCGAAGGATGCCGATGCGGGGAAACTCGCGGAATTTTTCGAGCGTTACGGCATGAAGGCGATGCTGCGCGAAATCCAGGGCAATAAGGCGGCCGAACCATCCGCCACACCTTCCACCGCCGCCGATCCGGTAAATCCGCCCGAGGAGGCACGGCGTCGCAAGTATCTCTCCCTGCAGGGCGAAGATCTTCATGTATTCCTGAAGAAGCTGGCAAGCGCCGAGTTGGTCGGCTTCGATACCGAAACGACGGGCCTCGAGCCGATGCTCGCGCGCCTTGTGGGCATGTCCTTCGCTTTTGGCGAAACGGCCTGGTACCTGCCGCTCGCGCACGAATACCCCGGCGCGCCGGACCAGGCAGGCGCCGAAAAGGCGCTGCAGATCCTCAAGCCCTGGCTGGAGGGGGGGCGCCACCGCAAGGTCGGGCAGAACCTCAAGTTCGACGCCCATATTCTTGCCAACCACGGCGTGCGCCTGGGCGGCATTGCGCACGACACGCTGCTCGAGTCCTATGTCTACGAGGTACACGAGCGCCACGACATGGACTCGATGGCGGCGCGGCACCTCGGCTGGAAGACCATCACCTACGACGAGGTGACCGGCAAGGGCGCCTCGCGCATCTCCTTCTCCGCGGTCGATATCGCGCGCGCCACCCAGTACGCCGCCGAAGACGCGGATTTCGCGCTCGCCGTTCACGCCGTCCTCTACCCGAAGATTGCGGCGGACGAAAAGCTTAAATCCATCTACGAGCACATCGAGATGCCGGTAATGCCCGTGCTCCTGCGGGTGGAGCGCAACGGGGTGCTGATCGACGGCGCCAAGCTGGAGGCGCAGAGCCACGAACTCGGCAAGGAAATGCTGAAGAAGGAGCAGGACGCCTACGCGGCGGCCGGGCAGCCTTTCAATCTCAGCTCGCCCAAGCAGCTCGGCGAAATCCTGTTCGAGAAGCAGAAACTGCCGGTCAAGAAGAAAACGCCCAAGGGCCAGCCCTCCACCGACGAGGACGTGCTCGCCGAGCTCGCGCTCGACTACCCGCTGCCGAAGCTGCTGCTCGAGTACCGCGGCCTCGCCAAGCTGAAGTCCACCTACACCGACAAACTGCCGCGCATGGTCGATCCGAACACGGGGCGCGTGCACACCACCTATTCCCAGGCGACCGCGGTGACGGGACGGCTCGCCTCGAACGATCCCAACCTGCAGAACATCCCGATCCGCACGCCGCAGGGCCGGCGCATCCGCGAGGCTTTCATCGCGCCCGCGGGCAGCAAGATCATCTCCGCCGACTACTCGCAGATCGAGCTGCGCATCATGGCGCACCTGTCGGGCGACAAGGGGCTGTGCCATGCCTTCGAGCATGGCCACGACGTGCACCAGGCCACCGCCGCCGAGGTATTCGGCGTGCCGCTCGACAAGGTGAGCAAGGACGAGCGCCGCACCGCCAAGGTGATCAACTTCGGCCTGATCTACGGCATGAGCGCGTTCGGTCTCGCGCAGAACCTCGGCATCGAGCGCGCCACCGCGCAGGCCTACATCGAGTCCTACTTCAACCGCTATCCGGGAGTGAAGAAATTCATGGACGAGACCCGGGAAAAGGCGCGCACGCTCGGCTACGTTGAAACCGTGTTCGGCCGGCGCCTGCGCCTGCCCGAGATCAATTCAGGCTCGCCCGCGCGCCGCCAGGGCGCGGAGCGCGCCGCGATCAACGCGCCGATGCAGGGCACCGCCGCCGATCTCATCAAGCTGGCGATGATCGCCGTGCAGGAATGGCTGGACAGGAAAAAGATGAAGAGCTTGCTGATCATGCAGGTCCACGACGAACTGGTGCTGGAGGTTCCGGAGAAGGAGCTCGCCGACGTGAAGGAGAAGACGCGCGAGTTGATGCAAGGAGTCGCCAAGCTGCGCGTGCCCCTGATCGTCGACGTCGGCGTCGGGGAAAACTGGGACCAGGCGCACTAGGCGCCGAGCCTCAGGCTACTTCAACGCGCCAAACACCTTCTTGATGATGTCGCTGCCCGCCTGCACCGGATTCTGGCGGATCTTCTTCTCTTCCTCGGCGACCATGTAGAACAGGCCGTCGAGCGACTTCTGCGTCACGTAGTCGTCCAGGTTGGCCTGGTCCTTCTTGATCAGCCCGAATTGCGCGCCCTTCTGCGCGTACTGGTTGTACTTGTCCGCGAGCTTCACCTTGGCGGTCGCCTGCTTGACGATCGGCAAGAATTTCTCGCGCAGCTGGTCGCTGGTCGTGCGCTTGAAGTAATCGGTACCCGAGGTCTGGCCGCCGGTGAGGATGCCCTTGGCGTCCTGCACGCTCATCTTCTTGATCGACTCGGTGAACAGCTTTTTCGCTTCCGGCACCGCCTGTTCGGCCGCCCGGTTCATGGTCAATACCAGTTCGTCGGCGTATTTGCCCATGCCGACGGTGTGCATGAGCTTTTCGTACTTCTTCAGCGAATCGGGTAGCGGGATTTTCACCGCGCTGTTGCCGAAGAAGCCGTCGGTCTTGCCGAGAGAGTCGACTGCCGCGCCGGCGCCCTTCTCAAGCGCCGCCTTTAAGCCGGAAGCCGCGTCCTGGTTGCTGAGCGCATCGAGGTTTGCCTGCGCCGGCATCGTCCAGCCCAGCAGTAGCGCGAGGAACAGGGGAATACCGCGAGCGGTCATGGCGTCCTCCAAGTGAACTAGCGCGCAAGCTTATCCCGAAAACCTGTCGCCTGAGAGCGACGAATTTGCCGTTTTCCGGCCCTGCCCCCTACGCTAATGCCTTGATGTTCGTGGGAATGGGCTGGTGGCACGGCGGTTGCAGATAGTCCGGTGTCTTCCACGAAAGGAGAATTCGATGAAATTCCATCGTGCAATACCCGCGGCCGCCATTTCGCTGGCGCTCTATGCGGTTGCCGCGCATGCAGTCGACAACAACACGAAGTTCGACCAGCTGGACAAGAACCACGACGGTGTCCTGACGCAGGACGAGGTACGCGGCATCCCCGACTATGCGCGCGCCTTCATCGAGGCCGACGAGAACAAGGATGGCAAGCTCGATCGCACGGAGTTCGTCAAGGCCGAGGCGATCCACGACCGCATCGCCGCGGGCAAGTACGTGAACGACAGCGTCATCACCGCCAAGGTGAAGGCGGCGCTGCTGAAAGAGCCCGACCTGAAATCGCTCGACGTCAGCGTCGAAACGCAGCGCGGCGAAGTGCTGCTGTCGGGCTTCGTCAAGGACGAAGTCCAGAAGCGGAAGGCAATGAAGGTCGCCATCGCGGTGAGCGGCGTCGCGTCGGTGAAAGACGCGATGGTGGTGCGCTAAACGGCGGAGGCGCCCGGGGCGTGCTCCGCACGCCCTGCGTCCCGGGCTTGCCGGTCGGCGTGGTAGGACGAGCGGACCAGCGGGCCGACAGCTGCATGGCGAAAGCCCATCGCCCGCGCCTCGCGCTCGAAGCGCGCGAAAGTATCCGGCGTCACGTAGCGCTCGACCCGGAGGTGGTGTGCTGAAGGCGCGAGGTACTGGCCGATGGTCAACATGGCCACGCCGTGCGCGCGCAGGTCGCGCATCACGGCGAGGATTTCCTCGTCGGTCTCGCCCAGCCCGACCATCAGCCCGGACTTGGCCGGCACCGAGGGATTGAGTTTGCCGAGCCGGGAGAACAGTTCAAGCGAATGCTCGTAGCTGCCGCCCGGCCGCGCCTGCTTGTACAGGCGCGGCACGGTTTCCATGTTGTGGTTCAATACATCCGGCGGCGCCGCCGACAGCAGGTCCAGCGCGCGCTCCAGGCGGCCGCGGAAATCCGGCACCAGTACCTCGATCGTCGTGCGCGGTGAATGCTCGCGCACTGCGCGGATGCAATCGACGAAGTGCTGCGCCCCCCCGTCCCTGAGGTCGTCGCGGTCGACGCTGGTGATGACGACGTAGGAGAGGCCCAGCTTCGATACGGTTTCCGAAAGGTGACGCGGTTCCTCAGGGTCGGGCGCCAGCGGCCGGCCGTGCGCCACGTCGCAGAACGGGCAGCGGCGCGTGCAGATGTCGCCCAGGATCATGAAGGTCGCGGTGCCGTTGCCGAAGCACTCGGCGATGTTCGGGCAGGATGCTTCCTCGCAGACGGTATGCAGGTGCTGTTCACGCAGAATCCGCTTGATCTCGTGGAAGCGCGAATCCGGCATCGGCGCGCGCACGCGAATCCAGTCGGGCTTCGCCAGCTTTTCCTTCGGGAAGAATTTCAGGCGCGCCGTCTTCAGCGCTCCCTTCTCCTTGACGCCGGCTTCACGCATGGTCGAGCACGCGGTCCAGGTTCCGGGCAAGGATTCCGGCCAGCCGCGCGCCCGCGCTCTGCACCGTGAAGTCGAAACCCAGGTCGCGCGTTTGCGTCACCCTGAGGCCGGGAAAACCGCAGGGATCGATAGCGTCGAACGGCGCGAGGTCCATGTCGATATTCATCGCCAAGCCGTGGAACGCGCAGCCGCGGGAAACGCGGATGCCGAGTGCCGCGACCTTGGCGCCTTCGACATAGACGCCAGGCGCGCCTGGCCGGCGTTCGCCGCGGCCGTCGAGCAGGTCGATGACCGACTGCTCGAGCAGGGCGACGAACTGCTTTACCTTGATACCGCGCCGGGCCAGATCGACCAGGGTGTAGAGCACCAGCTGGCCTGGGCCATGGTAGGTGACTTCGCCCCCGCGCTCGACCTGCACGACCGGAATGCCGTTGCCGAATTTCGGCCCGTGCGCCGCGTTGGCAGCGAGGCCAAGCGTATAGACCGGCGGATGTTCCAGGAGCCAGAATTCATCGACAGTGCTTTCATTCCGATTGGCCGTGAATTCGCGCATTTTTTTCAAGGACGATTCATACTGGATTACACCCAGTTGAACGGTCCGCACCCGCTCCGTCACTTCATGCATCACAGCACCATCACTACGGAAGGATGGTCGCAAAGCTCCTGATAGAGCGCGTCGAGTTGCTCGCGGGAGGTCGCGTTCACGGTGGCGGTCAGGCTGATGTACTTGCCCTCGCGGCTTGGCCGAGTCTCGATGGTCCCGGGCATGAAGTCGGGGGCGTGCCGGGTCACGATCTCGATCACCGCCCCGGTGAATCCGGCTTCGCGGCGGCCCATGATCTTGATCGGAAACTCGGTGGGAAATGCCAGCCCCACCGCTTCTTCAAGCGGCTTGTCTTTCCTTTCCTGCACGCATCACTTTCTGCTTGAACTCCTGGTACAGGCCGTGCATCCGGCGAAATACCGGTCCCGGCTTGCCGTCGCCCACCGGCTTGCCGTCGAGCGCGACGATCGCCAGCACTTCCTTGGACGATGAGGTGACCCAGAGTTCGTCGGCGCCGCGCACCTCCGCCTCGGCGATCGCGCGGAATTCGAGCGGCAGCCCGGCGCCCTGCGCGAGTTCGGTGATCACGTCGTACGTGATGCCGGGCAGGATCAGGTTGGATTTCGGCGGCGACAGGATCGCGCCGCGCTTCACGACGAACACGTTCGAGGCCGAGGCTTCCGTGAGCATGCCGCCGCGGAACAGAATGGTTTCGACCGCCCCCGCGTCCGCGGAAATCTGGCGCAGCAGGCAATTGCCGATCAGCGAAATCGACTTGATGTCGCAATGCTGCCAGCGGTCGTCGACGGCGGTGACTGCCGCTGCGCCGCGCGCGACGAGTTCGGCCGGCGGCGTGACGAGCGGGTTGGACATGAGGAACACCGTGGGCGCGACGTCCTTCGGAAACGAGTGGTCGCGCTTGGCGACACCGCGCGTAACCTGGAAATAGACGCCTTGGTCCTCGAAAGCCTGCTTTGCTACAAGCTGCAGGATGATCTCGCGCCATTCCGCGCGGCTGTAGGGATTGCGGATGCGCACCGCAGCGAGGCTGCGCTCCAGGCGCGCCAGGTGCTCGCCGAGCCGGAAAGGCACGCGCGAATATACCGGCACCAGTTCGTAGACGCCGTCGCCGAAGATGAAGCCGCGGTCCAGCACGGGAACCCGCGCTTCCTCGATCGGCATGAACTTTCCGTTCAGGAAAACCATGATCTGCTCGCTACTTCAGCCAGAGCCTGAGTGTATCCCACGCCCGGCCGAAAATCCCCGCCGGCGGCACTGCTTCCAGCGCCACCACCGGGTACTCGCCGATCAGCTTGCCGTCAAACGTGACGCGCAGGTTGCCGACGCGGCCGCCCTCGGCGACCGGTGCCACCAGCGGCGACAGCGACAACAGTTCCGCCTTGAGCTTGTCGCCCTGCCCCTTGGGCACGCTGACGACCAGATCTTCGCGGAAGCCCGCCTTCAGCTTGGATTTCGCGCCCTTCCAGACCTCGATTTCCTTGACCGCCGCACCGCCCGCGTACAGCCGCACCGCGTCGAAGAACTGGAAACCCCAGTTCAGCAGTTTCTGCGACTCCTGCGCGCGCGCCGTCTCCGAGGTCGAGCCGAGCAGCACGGAGAGCAGGCGCCGCGGCCCGCGCTTGGAGGACGCCACCAGGCAATAGCCCGCGGCCTCCGTGAATCCGGTCTTCATGCCGTCGACCGTGCTGTCGAGCCAGAGCAGGCGGTTGCGGTTCGGTTGAGCGATGCCGTTATAGCGATACTCCCGCAGCGAGTAGTACTGCCCGTACTGCTCCGGGAAATCGTGGATGAGCGCCGTGGCGAGGGTGTAGAGGTCGCGAGCGCTCGAGTAGTGCTGCGGGTCGGGCAGGCCCGTAGCATTCATGAACTTGGAATTTTTCATGCCGAAGCGCTCGGCCTCGCGGTTCATCATGCCCACGAACGCCTCTTCGGAGCCGGCGATGCGCTCCGCGAGCGCGATGCAGGCATCGTTGCCGGATTGCACGATCATGCCGCGGATCAGCTCGTCAACCGTCACCGGCTTTTTCGGCTCGATGAACATGCGCGAGCCTGGCGCGCGCCAGGCCTTCTCCGAGACGCTGACCTGTTCCTCCAGCGTGATTTTCTTTTCCCTCAGCGCGGTGAATACGACGTACGCGGTCATCAGCTTGGTGAGCGACGCGGGCTCGAAGCGCTCGTCCGGCTTTTCGGCGGCGAGGATCTGGCCGCTGGAAACATCCGCCAGCAGCCAGGCGCGGCCGATGAGCTGCGGCGGCTGCGGCGCCTGGGCCAGCGCGAGCAGCGGAATAAGGAAAATTAGCGAGAGAAAGCGAGGCAGCATCTACAGTTCGGGGCGAAAGGGCCGCGAATTATAGCGGCTACCTGCTTACGACCAACGGCCTGAAGCTGAGTTCCGACTGGATGTGGTCGGCGACCGGCCGTGCTTCGTCCAGCGAGCGGTACGGACCCAGATGCAGGCGGTAGATAGTCCCCGACGGAACGATCTGGATCGCCTCCGTCAGCCACGCCAGTTCGCGGTAGAGGCGCACGCGGAAACTCTCCGCGCCCTCCTGCGAAGAGAACGCGCCGAGCTGCAGATACACGCCCTTAGCCTCGGCCGGTGCTTTCTGCTCGGCTGCCGGCGGCGGCACTGGCGACGACGGCGGCACGCTCGCCGTGGCAACGGCAGGCGCCGGCTGCCCGGGAAACACGCTTTCCACTTCGACGCGCGCACTACCCGCCTCCACGTAGCCCAGTTTCCACGCCGCCGTGTAGGAAAGATCGATGACGCGGTCGGAATGGAACGGACCGCGGTCGTTCACCCGCACCACGACGCTGCGCCCGTTGGCGGTATTGGTGACCCGCACGTAGCTGGGGATCGGCAGCGTCGGATGCGCCGCGGTCATGCCGTACATGTCGTAGATCTCTCCGCTGGACGTTTTCTGGCCGTGATAGCGCCGCCCGTACCAGCTGGCGACGCCGCTCTGCCTGAAGGGCGCGAGCTGCGTCATCGGCACGTACTCTTTGCCGAGCGCTTGGTAAGGACGGTTGGCGGCGCGGCTGAGCGGTTCCGCTTTCGGCACTGCGTCCGGAATCGCGGCGAGATTCGCCGGAGCGTTGGCGCCCGGGCCGTCGTCCTTGTAGTAGGCGCCTTTAGCCGGATGCGCCGAATTCGGTTGCAGCGGACCGGATTGCGGCACTGCAGGCGCCGGTTCTTCGCGCCTGGAAAACATTCCGCAGCCGGACAACGTTAACACCAGAACCAGTACCGCAAGCCTCACGCCCGTTCGTACACCACTCTGCCGGCAACGATCGTCGCGCGCACGCACCCGGCGAGTTCGTAACCGAGGAACGGCGTGTTCTTGCCCTCGCTCTTCAGCGCGGCGGCCTCGACGCGCCAAGCCTGCGCCGGGTCGAAAAGGACCAGATCGGCGGGCGCGCCGGGCTCGATGCGGCCGGATTGCACGCCAAGAATCCGCGCCGGGTCGCTAGTGACGCGCGCGAGCGTTTTCGCGAGCGGCAGTTTCCTCGCCGCGCCCCATTTCAGTACAAGCGGCAGCAGCAGCTCCAGGCCGGTAGCGCCGGGTTCGGCCTCCGCGAACGGCAGCTGCTTCTGGTCTTCGTCCACCGGCGTGTGATCGGACACGGCGCAGTCGATGGTGCCGTCGGCGAGGCCGGCGGCGAGCGCCTCGCGGTCGCGCTGCGAGCGCAGCGGCGGGTCGAGACGGCAATGCGAATCGTAGTAGCCGAGGTCCATCTCCGAGAGATGGACGTACTGGATGCCGACGTCGCAGGTCACTGGCAGCTTCTCCTTCTTCGCCGCGCGGATCATGTCGACAGCCGCGGCGGTGGAGAGCCGGCAGAAGTGCACGCGCGCGCCCGTGGAGCGGGCCAGCTGCAGCATCGTGGCGAGTGCAATGGTTTCGGTGAAGGCCGGGATGCCGGCCAGGCCGAGCCGGGTCGACACTTCGCCGTCGTGCGCGACGCCCTCGCGTGAAAGCCATTTGTCCTCGGCGCGCAGCCAGATCGGGAAACCGAAGGTGGCCGCGTACTGCAGCGCGCGCCACAACACCTGGGTGTCGGTGATCGGCACGTTGGCCTGCGAAAAGGCGACGCAGCCGGCGTGTGCCAGCACCGACATCTCGGTCAGGCGTTCGCCGGCCAGCTTCACGGTCAGCGCGCCCACCGGGTAGACGCGCGCCCGCGACAGCGCCTTCGCCCGCCGCCGCAGCATGTCGACCAGCCCGGGCTCGTCGAGCGGCGGCGCCGTATCCGGCGGACAGGCGACGCTGGTCACGCCGCCGGCGACGGCAGCATCCATTTCCGTGTCGAGCGTCGCCTTGTAGCCATGGCCCGGCTCGCGCAAGCGCGCCGCCAGGTCGATCAGGCCTGGCGCGACGACAAGACCTTTCGCGTCGAGTGTCTGGTCGGCCTTGCCCTTGCCCGAGGCGATCTTGCCGTCCGCGACGAACACATCGGCGACCTCGTCGCGCCCGCTGCCAGGGTCGACGACGCGACCGCCCTTGATCAGCAGTTTCACGAGTTGCCCGCCACGATGGACATCACCGCCATGCGCACCGCGATGCCGAAGGTGACCTGCGGCAGGATCACCGAATGCGGGCCGTCGGCGACGGGCGAGTCGATCTCGACACCGCGGTTCATCGGCCCGGGGTGCATCACGATCGCATCCCGCCTTGCGAGCGAAAGCTTCTCGGCGGTAAGGCCGTAGTTGCGGAAGAACTCCTGCGCCGAGGGCAGCAACGGACCGTTCATGCGCTCGTTCTGCAGCCGCAGCATCACCACCACGTCGCATCCCTTGAGGCCCGCGCGCATGTCGTGGAACACGCGTACGCCCAGCGCTTCGACCCCGGCGGGAATCAGCGTCTGCGGGCCGATCACGCGCACTTCGGGCACGCCCAGCGTGGTGAGGCCGTGGATCAGCGAGCGTGCGACGCGCGAGTGCAGCACGTCGCCGACGATTGCCACGGTCAGCCGGGTGAAGTCCTTCTTGTAGTGGCGGATGGTATACAGGTCGAGCAACCCCTGTGTCGGGTGCGCGTGGCGGCCGTCGCCCGCATTGATCACGTGCTCGTGCGGTTTGACGTGGCGCGCAATCAGGTACGGCGCGCCAGAGGAGGCGTGGCGCACGACGAATACGTCGGCCTGCATCGCCGAGAGATTGGCCACCGTGTCGAGCAGCGATTCGCCCTTGGTCTGCGAGCTCACCGAGACGTTCAGATTGATGACGTCCGCCGAGAGCCGCTTGGCGGCGATTTCGAAGGTGGTGCGCGTGCGCGTGGAGGCCTCGAAGAACAGGTTGAACACGCTCTTGCCGCGCATCAGCGGCACCTTCTTCACCTCGCGCTCGGTGACGCCGGCGAAGGATTCCGCAGCATCCAGGATCTGCAGCAATATCTCGCGCGGCAAGCCTTCAGTCGAAAGCAGGTGCTGCAATTCGCCGTTGGCGTTGAGCTGCGGATTGTTCGACACGTTCGACGCTTTAGGCACGTTCGACCTCTTCCAGCTCCAGCGTCAGCTTGCCGTTGGCGGCACGCTTGAGGCGCAGGCGCTTGCCGGCGGGCACCTCGACCTGCGCACCGGCATACTGCGCGGCGATCGGCAGCTGCCGGCCGCCGCGGTCGGCGAGCACCACCAGCGCGATGCTGCGCGGCCTGCCGTAGTCGAACAGCTCGTTCATCGCCGCACGCACGGTGCGCCCGGTATAGAGCACGTCGTCGACCAGCAGCAGGTCCCTGCCCTCGACCTCGAACGGGATCCTGGTTTTCTTCGGGTCGTGCTTCAGGCCTTCCTTCGCGTAATCGTCGCGGTAGAACGCGATGTCCATGAGGCCGAGCGGATCTTTCAGCCCGAGCAGCGGGTGCAGGCGTTCGGCCACCCAGGCGCCGCCGGTGTGCAGGCCGATCATCGCGCTAGTCGGCGTGACGCGCGCCTTCAGCTCGGCAGCGAGCTTCGGCAATAGCGCCTCGGCGTCAGGAAGCTTGCTGGTCATTGAAATGCTGTTCCAGGATCAGCTGCGCGGCCTGCGAATCGAGCGCCTTGCCGCGTGCCAGCGCCGCCGCCTTGCGCGCGCCGTAGGCCGCGCGCACGCGACTCTCGACTTCGACGGAGCTGTAGCGCTCGTCCACCAGTTTCACCGGCAGGCCGAAACGGCCGGCCAGCTGGCGCGCGAAGCGCTCGGCCCGGCGCGTCATCTCGCGCGGCGCGCCATCTTCGCCGAGCGGGCGGCCGACCACCATCAGCGAGGGCTGCCACTCTTTCACAAGTCGTTCGATCGCGGTCATGCGCCCGGGCTGGGTCAGCGCGGAGAGAACGGGCAGCGGGTGCGCAGCGCCGACTTCGGGCTCGCCGACGGCGACGCCGATTCGCTGCAAACCGAAATCGAACGCGAGCACCGTGCCTGCCGTCGGGCGGCGGGCCTGCTCAGGCATGTCCCGCCTGGTCGGCGAGCCGCGCATAGTCGAGGCCCAGCAGCTTCATCGCCGCGGGCAGGCGCTCGTCGGGCGGCAGATCGAAGAGGATCGCATCCCTCGCTTCGACGGTCAGCCATGCGTTCTGCTTGAGTTCGTGCTCGATCTGGCCGGCCGACCAGCCGGCGTAACCGAGCGAGACCAGCATCTTCGACGGGCCCTCGCCACGCCCAACCGCCTCGAGGATGTCCTTGGAAGTGGTGAGGCCGATGGCGCCGCCTTGTCCCACGGTTACTTTCAGGGTCGCCTGCCACTCGCCGGCGGGCAGGTGCAGCACGAACCCCCGGTCGGTCTGCACCGGGCCGCCGAAGTAAACCGGCGCGTCGGCGCGGGCGGGATCCTCCATGCTGAGCGAAAGGCGCTCGAACAACGCCAGCAGGGTCATGTCGATCGGGCGGTTGACCACGATGCCGAGGGCGCCCTGGTCATTGTGCTCGCAGACGTAAGTCAGAGACTTCGAAAAGTACGGATCGGCCATGTTGGGCATGGCGATCAGGAAGTGATTCGTCAAATTGATCGAAGACACGCTTGACGTTATTTTACCGCAACGTCCACTCTACCGCCCTTATACTCGAGCGCCCTCCGGATTACCTCCCCCACTTCCTTTTCACTCGGCGCGGCATGCGAATCCTAGGCATCATCGGTTACGCCTTCGTGGCGCTGGTTCTCGGCGCCGGCTGGGCTTTCCTTTACTGGCAGTCGAGCTCGGTGGACCTGCCCGCGGTCGAGGCGGCACGCGGTGCGCTGGCCGAGCTGCGCGCGATCGACTCCGGCTGGAACCAGCGCCTGGTCGACGCGCGGCTGCATGCGCAACCGCCGCCGCCGCAGCGCTCGCGCTACCGCATCACCTTCAGTGCGCTCGAAGGCAAAGCCCTGCAACTCGGCGACCCGCGGGTTGGCGGCGAGCTCGTTCAGCTGAAGCGCGCCTTCGACGACAAGGCCGCCCTGGTCGATCGCTACACCGCCGCGCGCGCGGATACGCAAGGCGCCGAAGCAGCGGACGCGATTTTCGAGCAGGCCTGGCTGGCGCCGACCGAGCCGCACCTCGATACGCTGGCGCGTACCATCAGCCGCAGTTTCGACGACGCGCTCACCGAGTCGGAGCTTTACCGCGTCGGCCTGCTCTACTACTCCGGGTTCCTGCTGACTGTGCTCGCCTTCCTCGCCTGGAACCTGGACCAGCGCCGGCGCCTGATCGATCGCATCAACGCCCAACTGCGCGTCGCGAATGAAACCCTGGAAGCGCGCGTGCGGGCCCGCACACGCGAGCTCAGCGACGCGCTCGCCAGGCTGAAGGAATCGGAGGCGATGCTGATCCAGAGCGAGAAAATGTCCTCGCTCGGCCAGATGGTCGCCGGCATCGCGCACGAAGTGAACACGCCGCTCGCCTACGTGAAGTCCAGCCTGGAGGCGGTGCGCAAGAGCGTGCCGCAGGTGGGCAGCATCGCCGCCGAGACCGAGCGGCTGCTCGCGCTGCTCGCTGCCGAGAATGCCGACGAAACCGCGCTCGCCGCCCAGTTCGCGCTGGTGCGCGCGCTGGTGGAAGAACTGCGCGGCCGAAACGCCTTGCAGGAACTCGAGCGCATGGTGAAGGACGGCCTGTTCGGCATCGGCCAGATTTCGGAAGTCATCTCCAACCTGAAGAATTTCAGCCGGCTCGACCGCAGCAAGATCGCCGACTATGACCTGCACGAAGGCATCGAAAGCGTGATCCGCATCGGCTACGCGCAGTTGCAGAAGCGCACCGTGCGGCGCGAATTCGGCAAGATCCCGCACGTATCCTGCTCGCCTTCGCAGATCAACCAGGTGATCCTCAACCTGCTGTCCAACGCCGCGCAGGCGACCAAGGACGGCGAAGGCACGATCACCGTGCGCACCGGGATGCGAGACGCTGCGCACGTCGCGGTGGAAGTGGCCGACAACGGCCATGGCATCCCGGCCGACGTGCTGCCGAAGATCTTCGATCCGTTTTTCACCACCAAGGCCGTCGGCAAGGGCACGGGCCTGGGGCTGGCGATCTGCTACAAGATCGTGGAGAACCACGGCGGCAAGCTCGAAGTCCAGTCCAAGCCCGGCCTTGGCACGCGCTTCATCCTGGTGCTGCCGGTGAATCCTCCCGCGGCGCTCGCGGCCTGACGCGTGATCAGCGGGCAAGTCGGCAGGTACGCAGTATCCGGAGAGTTGGGCCGCGGTGGCATGGCGACCGTCTACCGCGGCCTCGACCCTGTCATCAAGCGCGAAGCGGCGCTCAAGGTGATCCGCAAGGCCGACCTGGACCCTGCCGAAGCGACGCAGATCCTAGACCGCTTCAAGCGCGAAGCGCAGGCCGCCGGCAGCCTGCACCATCCGAACGTGGTCGCGATCTACGAGTACGGCGAAGACGACGAACGCGCGTGGATCGCCATGGAGCTGGTGCAGGGACGTACGCTGCGCGACCACCTGCTCGCCGGCTGGCGGCCCGACCTCGCCCGGCTGCCCTCGGTGCTGGAGCAACTGCTCGAGGCGCTCGACTATTCTCACGGCCGCGGCGTCGTACACCGCGACGTGAAGCCCGGTAACGTGCTGATCAGCGACATGGGCGTCGCCAAGATCAGCGATTTCGGCATTGCGCGCATCGAACTCTCGCACTTGACGCAGGCCGGCGAAATGCTGGGCACGCCCTTCTACATGGCGCCCGAGCAGTACGAGGGGCGCGACATCGACGAGCGCACCGACATCTACTCCGCGGGCGTGATCGTCTACGAAGTCCTTTGCGGCCGCCGGCCCTACGACGGCCAAGGCGGCAACCTGATGCGGCAGATCCTGCAGGATCCGCCACCGCCGGTTTCCACCTACGAGCCGCGCCTGCCGGTCACCATCGACATGGTGCTGGGAAAAGCGCTCGCGAAGAAACCGGAGAACCGCTACAGGAACGCGCGCGAATTTCTTGATGCCCTGAGAAATGCGTTCCCGGGATCGATCCGACCCCAGGCAAGCTTGGCCGGAAATGTCGGGGCGCTACGCAAGGCTCTGGCGTCTTCGGCCGCGGCCGCGCCGCTGCCTCCAAAGCCCGCGATTCGCCGCCCCGCGGTCCTGTTCGTCGACGACGAGGAAAGAATCGTGAACTCGCTGGAGCACCTGTTCCGCGACAGCTACGAGATCGAAACTGCGGGCGGCGGCACGGCGGCGCTGGAGCGCTTGCGCGCCCGGCGTTTCCACGTGCTGGTCAGCGATCAGCGCATGCCTGAGATGCCCGGGGTCGAATTGCTCCGACAGGCGAAGGACCTTGCGCCCGGAACCGTGCGCCTGCTGCTCACCGGCTATTCTGACCTTGCCGCCATCGTCGGCTCGGTGAACGACGGCGAAGTCTTCCGCTTCGTGTCCAAGCCCTGGCAAGAGGAAGACCTGCGCGCCACGCTCGCCGAGGCGGTGGATGTTTCGATCGCGCTCGAAGCCGCCGCTGCGTCGCCTGCGCCCGCGCTGCCGCCGGGTGCCGCGGTGCTGGTGCTGGGCGAATCGTCGATCGCGCGCGCCGCTCGCGAGCTGGCGAAGAATGCCTACAAGGTGCACGAGGCGGCCAATATCGACGCGGCGCTGGAAGTGCTCGCGGCCGAGGAGATCGCCACGCTGGTCTGCGACCTGGACATCGGCTCGAGCGGCCCGGCGGCGCTGCTGCGGATCCTCAAGAAGCAGTCGCCGCAGACCCAGTTGATCGCGGTGTCGGCGGCCTCGGACTCCGAACTGATCATCAGCCTGATCAACGAGGCGCGCATCTACCGCTTCCTGAAGAAGCCGGTGAATTTCTCGCTGCTGCAGACTGCGCTGAACGCGGCGCTCGGCCGCTACGCGCGCATGGCGAATTCGCCGGCGCTGCTGCGCTCGGAATCCGCGCGTCGCGGAAAGCAGGGTGATGCGGAGTCGTCGATCCTGGGACGGTTGAAAACGCTCGGCGGCCGCTTCGCCGCCGCCTTCAAGAGCTAGCTCAGACCTCGATCATCTCGAAGTCGTCCTTGCGCGCGCCGCATTCGGGGCAAGTCCAGTTCATCGGCACGTCCTCCCAGCGCGTGCCCGGCGCAATGCCCTCGCCGGGAAGTCCCGCTGCTTCGTCGTAAACCCATCCGCAGATGAGGCACATCCATGTCTTGAATTGCACTTGTTGTTCGGTGGTCATTGGTGGCGGGACAGTAAAATTGGCACGGATATTAACGCATGTCGTTGACGCCTCCCGCCGTTCTCTCCTTCGCTGCCTCCGATCCGACCGGCGGCGCGGGCCTGCAAGCGGACCTGCTTACCATCGCGAGCCTCGGCTGTCATCCGTTGTCGGTGCTGACCGCGCTGACCGCGCAGGATACGAGCGGCGTCGACAGCCTGCTGGCCCTCGAACCGGACTGGATCGCACGCCAGGCTCGCTGCGTGCTGGCAGATATTCCGGTCGCCGCCTTCAAGCTCGGCGTACTCGGTTCGGCGCGCAACGTTGCTGCGGTTGCTGCGATCCTCGCCGGGCATTCGCGCACTCCGATGGTGCTCGACCCGGTGCTCGCATCCGGCCGCGGGGATCCGCTATCGGATAGCGAAACAGTCGAGGCGCTGCGCGCCGTGCTTTTTCCCCTCACTACGATCCTGACACCGAACAGTATCGAGGTGCGGCGCCTCGCGCTCGCCGCGCCGGATGCGGCCCTCGCCGATTGCGCCGGGGAACTTGTCAGGAAGGGATGCAGGCATGTGCTCATTACCGGCACGCACGAGCCCGGCGCCAAAGTCGTCAATACGCTCTACGACGCGAGCGGCGTAGTGCGCCAGGACCGATGGCCGCGCCTGCCCGGCAGCTTTCACGGCTCGGGCTGCACGCTCGCCTCGGCGCTCGCGGCATTCCTCGCAAAGGGAATGGCTGTACCCGAAGCAGCCCGGCTGGCGCAGGAATACACGTGGAAAACGCTCGAAAGCGGTTTCGCGCCGGGCCACGGCCAGCGGCTTCCCGACCGTTTCTTCAAAACGCGATGAAGCTGCGGGGGCTCTACGCGATTGCGCCCGAATCGGGCGATAGCGAAGTGCTGCTCAGGCAAGTGGCGCAGGCCCTCGAGGGCGGCATCGCTTGCTTCCAGTACCGGCGCAAGGCCCGCCAGAACGCACGCGAAGCCCTCGCCCTCGCGGCCCTCTGCCGTGCGAGCGGCGTGCCTTTCATCGTCAACGACGATGTCGACATCGCGCTTACAGCCGGCGCCGACGGCGTTCATCTCGGGCGCGATGATGGCGATGTCGCGACCGCACGATTGAAGCTGAAAGAAAAGTTGCTCGGAGTTTCCTGCTACGACTCGCTTGCCGCGGCGCGCAGGGCGGTGGAGGCGGGAGCCGACTACATTGCGTTCGGGAGCATGTTTGCCTCGCCGACCAAGCCGGGCGCAGTCCGCGCCCCGCTTTCGCTGTTTTCGGAAGCGCGCGCGCTCGGGGTGCCGCTGGTGGCGATCGGCGGCATAACCCTGGAAAACGCGCCGCAAGTGCTCGCGGCTGGAGCGGATGCCCTGGCCGTGATCTCGGACCTGTTCGACGCCGCGGACATCGCCGGCCGCGCGCGCGCTTACGGTAAGCTGTTTCAATCATGACGACACGCAATCAATCGCTGTTCGAGCGAGCGCGGCTGCGCATTCCCGCGGGCGTGAACTCGCCGGTGCGCGCCTTCGGCGCGGTCGGCGGCACCCCGCCGTTCTTCGAGCGCGCCTCCGGCCCGTACCTGTGGGATGCCGACGGCAAGCGCTACATCGACTACCTCGGCTCCTGGGGACCGATGGTGGCCGGGCACACGCACCCCGCAGTAGTGGAGGCGGTACAGGCGGCCGCGTCGCGGGCGCTGTCCTTCGGCGCGCCCACCGAGGCCGAAATCGAACTCGCCGAGAAGATCTGCCAGCTGGTCCCTTCCATGGAAATGCTGCGCCTCGTGTCTTCCGGCACCGAGGCGACGATGACCGCGATCCGCCTCGCGCGCGGCCACACCGGACGAAACCTGGTCGTCAAGTTCGAGGGCTGCTATCACGGCCACGCCGACAGCCTGCTGGTTAAGGCGGGTTCCGGCGCCCTCACTTTCGGCAATCCCAGCTCGGCAGGCGTGCCGCCAGAAACCGCCGCGCACACATTGGTATTGGACTTCAATAATTCGGAACAAATAGAAAAAACCTTCAGTGCCCGTGGGTCGGACATAGCCTGCGTGATCGTCGAGCCGGTCGCCGGCAACATGAATCTCGTACTGCCCAAGCCGGGCTTCCTGGAAACGCTGCGAAAAAACTGCACTCAGCACGGCGCCGTGCTGATCCTAGACGAAGTGATGACCGGATTCCGCGTCGCGCTCGGCGGCGCGCAGGCGCGCTACGGCATCGCGCCGGACCTCACGACGCTCGGCAAGGTCATCGGCGGCGGCCTGCCGGTGGGCGCCGTCGGCGGCAAGCGCGACATCATGCAGAAAATCGCGCCGCTCGGACCCGTTTACCAGGCTGGCACGCTGTCGGGCAATCCGGTCGCCGTCGCCGCCGGCCTGGCGACGTTGAAGCTGGTGGAGGAAAAAGATTTCCAGCGAAAAGTCGAAGCAACGACGAAATCGCTGGTCGACGGCTTGGTCGCCGAAGCCGGGAAAGCCGATGTCGTTTTCTCGGCGCAATCCGTCGGCAGCATGTTCGGCCTTTATTTCCGCGCGGTTCCGCCAACGAGTTTTGCGGAAGTCATGCAATGCGACAAGGAACGCTTCAATAAATTCTTCCACGCCATGCTGGCGCGCGGCATCTACCTCGCGCCCTCCGCCTACGAGGCCGGATTCGTTTCAGCGGCGCACGGCGCCACCGAGATCGACGCCACGCTCGCAGCCGCACGCGAGGCATTCAAGCGGTGACGCGACCCGCCGAAGACGCCGCCTCCCTAAACCTCCTCGGCAACGAGCGCAGGAAAGCGGGCAACTTCGAGGATGCGGCGGCGAGCTACCGGCGGGCGCTCGAAGTGCAACCCGATTACACCAACGCCCTCTACAACCTCGGGCTGGTCCTCCTCGACCTGAAGCGTCCGCAGGAAGCGGAGCGGCACTTCCGCCGGCTGCGCGAAATCGAACCGCGCGACGCGGAGGCGATTTTCCAGCTCGCGCTGCTCGCCGCCGACCGCTCGCAACCTGCCGAAGCAGCGCAGCTGTACCGCGACGCGCTGAAGCTGGCTCCGGACAATCCGGGAATCTGGCTCGGTCTGGCATTCGTTTGCAGTGGCCTGCCGGGACAGCAGGAAGAAGCAGTACGCTGCCTGCGCCAGTGCTTGCAACTCGACCCCGAATCGGCAGAGGCGCACGGCGCACTCGGCGGCCTGCTGCTGGCGGAAGGCCGGCTTGAGGAGGCGATCGCGCACTACCGGGCCGGTATCCGTTCGGAGCCTGGTAACGCGATGCTTCATTGCCAGCTCGGCAACGCCATGATGAGCAGCGGCCGGCCGGCCGACGCGGTCAGTTGGTATGAAAAGACCCTGCAGCTCGACCCGGGACTCGCTCTCGCGCATCTCAACCTCGGGTCCGTGCACGGGTTGCTGCGCGCGCATGACCGCGCGATCGCCTGCTACGAAGCAGCCCTGCGCATCCAGCCGGACAACGCGGCTGCCCGGGGCAACCTGCTCTACGAGAAGCAGCGCATTTGCGACTGGTCGCGATTCGAGGAGTTGTGCGCCCGCCAGCGCCTCGATTCGCAGCGAGAAACCGAACAGGAAGTACTGCCCTTCAACCTGCTTTCCATTCCATCCACTGCGGCGGAACAGCTGCAATGCGCCAAACAATATGGAACGCGGCAGGCGCGGGCCGTTGCCCGCGACCGCGAGCGGCTGGCTTTCCGCCATGAGCGCCGGCTGCCCGGCGGGCGGCTCAGGATCGGCTACCTGTCCGCGGACCTGCGCGAACATCCGGTGGCGAGCCTGGTCGCGGAAATGTTCGAGCTGCACGACCGCAGCCGCTTCGAGGTCCTCGCCTATTCCTACGGACCGAACGACAAGAGCCCCATGCGGCGGCGGCTGGAGCAGGCATTCGACCGCTTCGCGAACATCGCCCCGCTATCTCACGCCGATGCCGCCACGCGCATCCATGCCGACGGCGTCAACATCCTCGTCGACCTCACGGGTTACACCACGTTCGGGCGACCGGAAATCGCTTCCCTGCGTCCAGCGCCGGTGCAGGTCAGCTACATGTTTCCCGGAACGCTGGGCACCGGTTTCTACGATTACATCCTGACCGACCGCTACGTCACTCCGCCCGGCGGCGAAGCGTATTTGAGTGAAAAACCTGTCTACATGCCGGGCACCTACATGGCGAACGACCGCAAGCGGACCGTAGGCGCAACGCCATCGCGCGGCGAACTGGGATTGCCGGAGCGATCCTTCGTCTTCTGCTGCTTCAACCATACCTACAAGATCCTGCCAGGCATGTTTGCCGCCTGGGTGCGCCTGCTGCAGGCTGCGCCTGACAGCGTGCTGTGGTTGCTCAAGAGCAATCCCTGGGCGGAACAGAATCTGCTGCGCGAGGCGCAGCGCTACGGCGTGGCGGCCGGTCGGCTGATATTCGCGCCGCTCCTGCCGCAGGCGCAGCACCTTGGCCGCCTGCGCGCGGCTGACCTGTTCCTCGATACCCAACCGTACAACGCCCATACCACCGCGAGCGACGCACTCTGGGCCGGGCTGCCAGTGGTGACCTGTTCGGGTGATACCTTTGCTTCGCGCGTCGCCGGCAGCCTGCTGACCGCCATCGGCCTGCCGGAACTTGCGACGCACTCGATGGAAGCCTACGAGGCCCTGGCCCTGCGCCTCGCACGCAACCCCGCGGAACTGTCGGCCCTGCGCGGCAAGCTGTCTCGCAACCGGGACAGCACGCCGCTTTTCGACACGCCCGCCTTCACCAGCCATCTCGAAACAGCCTACCTGCAGATGTGGGAAAACCATCTGGCGGGCAACCTGCCCCGGGCCATCACGCCGTAGCTTCCGTTCAAACCAGGAACAGCGTTGCGAGTCCCAGGAAAATGAAGAATCCTCCCGAGTCGGTGCAGGCGGTGATCAGCACGGAAGAACCCACGGCCGGATCCTGGCCGAGCCGCGAGCGCAGGTAGGGAATTGCGACGCCCATGGCGGCGGCGAGCAGCAGGTTGAGCAGCATCGCCAGCGCCATCACGCCGGCAAGCGCGACGTTGCCGTACAGCAGATAGGTCACCACGCCGAGCAGCCCCCCCCAGAGCACGCCGTTCAGCGTCGCCACGCTGAGTTCCTTGACGATCAGCTGGCGCCAGTAGGCCTGCTGGATCTGCCCGAGCGCCAGCGCGCGCACGATCATGGTGATGGTCTGGTTACCCGAATTGCCGCCGATGCCCGCGACGATCGGCATCAGCGCGGCAAGCGCCACCAGTCTGGCGATCGAGCCCTCAAAAGCGCCGATCACGCGTGAAGCGATGAACGCCGTCACCAGGTTGATCGCCAGCCAGGCCCAGCGGTTCTTGAAGCTGTTCCAAACCGGCGCGAATACATCCTCTTCCTTCGACAGCCCGGCTTCCGCCAGCTGCGTCTCGGCACTCTTTTCGCGGATGTGGTCCACCACGTCGTTGACCGTGACCCTTCCCACCAGGCTGCCTGAGATGAGGTCGACTACTGGCGCGGACACGAGATCGTAGCGTTCGAAGGCCTGCGCGGCGTCTTCCGCGCGGTCTTCGGGCCGCAGCTTGACGCTCTCGGGCACCATTACCTCGCCCACCTGGCGGTGCAGGTCGGTGACGATCAGGCGCGCCAGGGGCAGCGTGCCGCGCAGCTTGCCGCCGCGATCGACCACGAACAGCTGGTCGGTGTGCGGCGGCAGTTCGTCCAGCGCGCGCAGGTAGCGCGTCGCCGCTTCCAGCGTCACATCGTCGCGCACCGCAACCTGGTCGAAATCCATCAGCGCGCCCACCGTGCCTTCTTCGTAGGACAGCGCGGCGCGCAGCAGGGCGCGTTCTTCCTGCGGCAGCGCGCGTATGACGTCCTGCACCACTTCCGCAGGCAGGTCCGGCGCGAGGTCGGCGATCTCGTCGGCTTCCAGGGTCTCGGCGGCTGCGACCAGCTCCTCCGAATCCATTGTCGCGATCAGCGACTCGCGCACCGCCTCGGAGAGCTCCAGCAGGATCTCGCCCTCGCGCTCGACCTTCACCAGCTCCCAGATCACCGACCGCTCTTCGAGCGGTAGCGCTTCCAGGATGTAGGCCACGTCAGCGGGATGCAGCGGGTCGAGTTCGCTTCGCAGTGCCGCCGGATCGCGAGCCTGGGCGAAGTTCTCCCGAACTCTCCGCAGGTTCTGCTGCAGGTCCTCGACTTCGAGGCGCGACGATTGATCGGTCATGGAATCTGCGCGGCGGGCATGCGCGCGAGGATAGTCTCGATTCGGCCGGCGACATATGGCGTGATGCTATTGCGTCCGTACCGTCGCGGACTGGGCAGGATCACCGCGAGGAAGGCCGCCTGCTGGGCGCTGAGCTCGGCCGCGCTGGTGCCAAAGTGATAGCGGGCCGCGGCCTCTGCGCCGAACACGCCCTCGCCCCACTCCGCAAAGTTCAGGTACAGCTCCAGGATGCGCCGCTTGCTCAGCACGGTTTCCAGCATCCAGGTAATCACGGCCTCCTCGCCCTTGCGCAACCAGGAGCGTTCGCCGGAAAGGAACAGGTTCTTCGCCAGCTGCTGGCTGATGGTCGAGGCGCCGGAGACCACCCTGCCTTTGCGCTCGTTCTTTTCCATCGCCTTCGAGATCGCTTCCCAGTCGAAGCCCTCATGATCGAGGAACTTGGCGTCCTCCGATGCCACGACAGCGCGCTTCAGTTGCGCCGAGATGCGCTCGTAGGGCACCCATTGGTGGGCGAGCCTGGCTTTCGGATCCTTGGTGCGCAGTTCCTCGATGCGCCGCTCCATGAAGGCGCTGGTCCCGGGCTGGAAGCTGCGCCACCAGAGTACGTGTGCGAAGTACCAGCACTGCACCGCGACCGCGGCCACCGCCAGTGCGCCCAGGGAATAGCAGAACGCCTTCCAGCCGATGCGCATCGCGCGCAGCACGCCGCCGGCCTTCGCCATGCTCAGCCCCGGCGCAGCGCGGCGAGCACCGGCGCGGTGTCCGGCCGCAGCCCGCGCCAGAGGAGGAAGGATTCGGCGGCCTGCTCGACCAGCATTCCGCTGCCGTCGTGCGCGGCCGCGCCGGCGGCGCGCGCCAGCGCGAGGAACGGCGTGTCGCGGCCGTAGACCATGTCGTAGCCGAGCGCGCCGGGCGCGAACGCGGCCGCAGCCACCGGCGGCGCCTCGCCGGCCAGGCCGGCCGAGGTCGCGTTGATCAGCAGATCGAACCGCTCGCCGCGGAATTCATCGTAGCCGCCGCCTGCAGCAGCGCCGTAGCGCCGCGCCAGGGCACGCGCCTTGTGCGCGCTGCGGTTGGCCACCACCAGGCGGCGCGGTCCTGCCGCCAGCAATGGAGCGAGCACGCCTTGCGCCGCGCCGCCCGCGCCCATCAGCAGGACGCGCCGGCCGGCTAGCGTACAGCCGAGATTTACGGACAGGTCTCGCAGCAGGCCCACGCCGTCGGTGTTGTCGCCTCGCGCCGAGCGGCCTTCAAAGATCAGGGTATTCACCACCCCGGCCGCGCGCGCGCGGTCGCTGACCGCGTCCCGGCAGTAGAGGAACGCCTGCTCCTTGAAAGGCAGCGTGACGTTCGCCCCGCGCCCGCCCGCGGCGCGGAAGCCGTCCACCGTCCGTTCGAATCCCTCCAGCGGGGACTCGAGGCGCTCGTAGCTTAGGTTCTGGCGCGTCTGGCGCGCAAATTCGGCGTGGATCCAGGGCGACTTCGAATGCGCCACCGGGTGGCCGATCACCGCATACCGGTCGGCCACCGCCTACTCCGTCCAGATCTTGTCGCCCTCCGCGAAAAACCAGGTTCGCGTGATGACGAGCAGGTCGGTGTCCTTGCGGATGGAATCGGGGAATGCCGCGAATGGCGCGGCCAATTGCACGATGCGATGCGCGGCGGCGTCCAGGATTTTCAGGCCGGAAGAGCGGTTCAACTCGATCGAGTCCACGGAGCCGTCCGGGCGGATAGTCACCGTCAGTTGCAGCTTCCCGTAGAGCTTGCCGCGCGCCTCGGCCGGATAGTTGAGCGTGCCGACGCGCTCGATCTTGGCGCGCCAGTCCTCTTCGTATTGCGCGAAGCGGTATTCGCGCGCGTTGGCGCCGATGAAGCGCTTGCGCGGCCGTTCCTGGTAGGCCTGCGTCTGGCGCGCGATCTGCGCCTGCAGGTTGAGCATTGCGAGCGCCCTGTCGGCCATGTCGCGTCCGGTCACCTGCGGCGTGGGGTCCTCGGATGGGTCGCGGCCCTGTGCGTCCGCCTGTACCGAGGAGCGGGCGGCGCGCGTCTGCGCAAGCAGCCTTTGCTGCTCGGCCTCCAGCTCTCGCTGGCGGCGGCGCGTTTCCGCCAAGTCCCGTCCCGGATCCCTCGGGTTGGTCGTCGGCAGCGGGCTGGTGGCGCGCAGCCTGGCGTCGCTGTTGCCGCCGCCGTCGAGGTTCGCCTGCGCCAGCGCTCTGGCGCGCTCCGGCTTGTCGCGGGTTTTTGAATTGACGAGCACTACTTCCAGCGGCTGGCTGTCGGATTTCCAGCTCAGGGCGTCCGGAAAACGGAAGTGGACTGTAAGCAGAATTGCGTGCAGGAAGATCGACACCGCCACCGACACCACCAGCACCCGTCCGTGGTGTTCCAGCCCGCGCCAGAATTCACGCGGATCCAGCATCAAGCTCGCGACGCTACCCTGCAAAATGCGGCCCCATGGCAGGAAGTTTCCCTGCCATTTTAGGCCTTTACGCCGTTTCCTGCCCGAGCGTCGCGCGCCAGACGCAGTTCACGCTGCGTTCGATCAGATCCGGCGGCTCCACCGCCAGGCGCACGCGGCTGCCCGGCTCTAGTTCCGGCAGCGACGATACGCGCAGCGTGAACGGCAGCTTGTCCAGGCGTACCAGGTTCTCGCGCAGGACGACCGCGTCGATCTCCGTAACTTTTTCCTGCGCCAGCCAACGCAGGCACCAGTAGTGCTCCATCGAGCGCTGGTGCTCGTCATAGCGCGCCGCCACCACTTCGAAGCTGCGCAGCGCCGCGAGCAGCGCCTCGGAATTGCGCGCGAACGGCGCTCGCTGCCCGCGCTGCGTGGCCGCGAGCTGCCACTGGTTGAGCAGGTCGACGTAGCGGCGCAGCGGCGAAGTGAACCAGGCGTAGGTCGCGACGCCCAGGCCCTCGTGCATCTCGGGGTGCACGCTCATGCGTACCTTGCCGGAGGCCTGCACGCGATAGATGGCGGCGACGTCGCGCTCGGCCAGCACTTCTCCCCAGGTGGTGTTGGCAAGGATCATCAGCTCGGACACCAGCTTGTCGAGCGGCGCGCCGCGCTTGCGCGCCTCGATCGCCACTCTGCCCTCCTCCACCCGGAACACGTAATCCAGGTTCGTGGTGTTGACGCTCGGCTTGCCGCGGCGCGCCTCGAGCACGCCAGCCAGCCGCCAGAGCGCATGTAACTCTTCCTCGAATTCGAGACCGAGCGGGCCTTCCTTGCGGCCGCCCTCGAAGGCGGCATTCAGCGCATCGAGCTGCGCGTGGCGCAAGTTGGCCGCCATGCGCACGCGCTCCAAGCGCGTGTGACGGCCGCGCAGCGCGAAATCCTGCGCGCCCACGCTCAAATACAGCGAGACCGCTGGCCGCTGCGTGCCGGCGTCGAGCGATAACGCCGCGATCGCATCGTCGGGCAGCATGGTGAATTTTCGCCCCGGCATGTAGGCGGTCGACAGGCGCTCGCGTGCGATGGCGTCCAGCGACGAACCAGGCGCGAAAGCCAGGCCGGGCGCGGCGATGTGAATGCCGATGCGCAACTCGTCCTCCGACACGCGCGTGACCGAGAAGGCGTCATCGATCTCGGTCGTGCCGACGTCATCCAGGCTGAACGCGACGGCCTCCGCCAGCGGCAGATCTGCTGGCAACGTCACCGCGTCATGCGGTGGAAAGCCCTCTCCCTTTGGGTAAAACTCGTGCACGAAGCGCCCGATGTGGAATTCGTGGCTGTCCGGCAGCAGGCCGCAGCGCTCGAACAGCCGCGCCGGCGACAGGCCGCTCTGGATGCAGGCCTGCTCGAGCGCCTTGGTCTCGGGCTTGGCGCGGTCTGCCGCATAGAGCAGTTCATCGCGCAAGCGGGCGATTTCCGGCGGGCATTCGAAGCGCGCAAGCAGCGCGGCCCACTGCGCGATCTGCTCCTGCAGGCGTTTCTTCCTTTCCACGCCGGCAAGCGCGAGCTTGAGCGTCTCCTCGGGCGCCGCCTGGAAGCGGCCGCGGCCGCGGCGGTAAAAATACATCGGCGCCGAGTGCAGCTTGAGCAGCACGCCGGCGGTCTCGGCCGGCGCCGGTTCGCGCCCGATGTAATCGCGCGCCAGGTCGTCGAAACCGAATTCGGCGCCCTTGCGGCACTGCCAAAGAAAATCGACGTCTAGCCCTTCGGCGAACTTGCGCGCCCCGGCGAGCAGCTCGGCGCCCGAAGGACGCTCGAAACTGAGCACCACGCTGGCGGCCTTGATCTTGGAACGCCGGCCGTGCGGGCTTTCCACCTGGAAGGAAGCCGGGCTCTGCGAGAGCACTGCGCCGACCTTGAACTCGCCCTCCTCCTCATAGAGGACGTTCATGCGCGCTCTTTCATTCGCGAATGCGGGCGAACGCAAGGATCCGCTCGATATGCTCGGCGAAGCTCTGCAGAGAGTGATCGCCGCCGTCGCGCACCGCCATGCGCGCACCTTCGAACTTGCGCGCCGCCTCGCGCCAGTCGAGCACTTCGTCGCCGGTCTCCAGCAGCAGCAGGTAGCGCTCCGGGTCGATGCGCTCGACCAGCAGCCTGTGCCAGCCCTCGAGGTGGGCGCGCGTGAGTTCGTAAGGCTCGCCGGTATGCAGGTTCTTCTGCGTACCGAGGTAGGCCTCAAGCCCGATGTGCGGCGTGATCGCCGGATTGATCAGCACCGCGCGGCAGTCGAATTTTTCCGCCAGGTAGGTTGCGTAGTACCCGCCCAGGGAGCTGCCGAGGAAGGTGACCCCGCGCGGATCGCGGCCCTCGATCGTTTTCTCGATGGCTCGGATGGCTTCGGTTGGGGTGTCGGGCAGCGCGGGACAGGCATAGAGCCGCCCCAGGCCCCTACCCTCCATGTGCTTTTTCATCACCTGCGCCTTGTGCGAGGCCGGCGAACTGTTGAAGCCGTGCAGGTAGACGATCATGTCCCGAGCGCCGCCAGTAGCTTGCCGTGGATGCCGCCGAAACCGCCGTTCGACATCACCAAGATGTAGTCACCGCTGCGGGCCTCGGCAGCAATCGCCGTAATCAGCGCGGCGAGGTCGGTCTCACAGCGAAGCTTCGCGGCGAGGGGCGCGAACACCGACGCGGCGTCCCAGGACAGGCCGGCATCGTAGATGTAGACCTTGTCGGCGGCAGCGAAACTTCCCGGCAGCGCGTCTTTCAGCACGCCTTGTTTGAGCGTGTTGGAACGCGGCTCGAAGACCGCAAGGATCCGCCCGGCGCCATCGCGTTCGCGCGATCCTTCAATGCGCTGCCGCAATCCGGCGATGGTTTCGCGGATCGCGGTGGGATGGTGCGCGAAGTCGTCGTAGACGCTCACGCCGCGCACCGCGCCGCGCAACTCCAGCCGGCGCCGGACTCCCTGGAACCTAGCCAGTGCCTCGATCGCCGCGGCGGGTTCGACGCCGGCATGGCGTGCGGCGGCGATCGCGGCCAGGGCGTTCGTGCGGTTGTAGGCGCCGGCCAATCCCCAGCGCAACCTGCCTACCGGTTCGCCCTGCCACGCAACTTCGAAGCCGCCCGCCTCATCGGGTGCCCCCGCCTCCCAGCCCTCCGTGACGCCGAACGGCTCAACTGGGGTCCAGCAACCCTGAGCGAGTACCCGCTTTAGGGCCGCATCTTGGCCATTCACGATGATCCGGCCGATGCCGGGAATAGTCCGGACAAAATGATGGAATTGCCGCTCAATCGATGCAAGATCGGCGAAGATGTCAGCATGATCGAACTCCAAATTATTCAAAATGGCGCTCTTCGGCCGGTAATGCACAAACTTTGAGCGCTTGTCGAAGAAGGCTGTGTCGTACTCGTCAGCCTCGATTACGAAATAGTCCGAAGAACTGGAGCGGGCCGAGGTCTTGAGGTCCGGCGCGATGCCGCCGATCAGGAAGCCCGGGGCGCGGCCGGCACACTCCAGGATCCACGCGAGCATGGACGAGGTGGTTGTTTTTCCGTGGGTCCCGGCAACAGCTAGCACCCACTTACTTATCAGGACCTGATCCGCCAGCCATTGAGGGCCCGACTGGTAGCGATCGCCACGATCGAGGATGGCTTCCATTAGTGGATTGCCGCGAGTGACTACGTTGCCGACCACCCAGAGATCGGGTGATAGCCGCAATTGATCGGCGCCGTAGCCTTCGATCAGCTCGATGCCGAGTGCACCGAGTTGATCGCTCATCGGCGGATAGACATTGGCATCGCAGCCGGTAACGCGATGACCCGCCTGGCCGGCAATCGCCGCGATGCCGCCCATGAAGGTCCCGCAGATGCCGAGGATGTGGAGATGCACCACGCTATTATCCGTTGATGGGTCGCAGACACCGCACAGAGATGCGCATGAGCATCGCCGCGGCGGCGGCGCGCATCATGGCCGAAGAGGGCATCGATGACTTCGCGCTCGCCAAACGCAAGGCGCTGCGCCGGCTGGGCGCCCCGGGGAGCGAAGCGCTGCCCGGCAACGACGAGATTGAAGCCGAGCTGCGTGAGTACCTGGCGCTCTACCAGGCCGACGAGCATCCGGAGCGCATCGCCGAACTGCGCCGCTGCGCGCTGGAGGCGATGCGCGCGCTCGAGCGCTTCAACCCCTATCTGACGGGGCCGGTGCTGGCAGGACTCGCCGGGCCGTATGCCGAGATCGACCTCCAGCTCTTCCCGGAAAGCACCAAAGAAGTGGAGATCTACCTGCTCGACCTCGGCATCGCCTACGAAGCGAGCGACGAACGGCGCTACACCGGCGACCGCGCGCGCGCGGTCGCGGTGATCACGCTGGACTGGCAGGGCGCGCCGCTGCGGCTTTCGGTCTTCGACCCGCGCGACGAGCGCTCGGCGCTGAAGACGTCCGTCGCCGGCAGGGTCGCGGCACGCGCCGGCATAGCCGAAGTACGGGCCCTGGTCGAAGCGGGTCGTGACGCCTGGCCGGCGTGAAGCGCTGATCCTCGGCGGCGCCGGCATTGCTGCGGCGGCTGCCGGCTTCTTCGCCGGCCCTGCCGTACTCAGACTCGGCGCGGACGGGGAAGCGGCAGCTCTCGGCAAGGCCAGCTTTCCGGACCTCGACGGCCGGACCCGCCAGCTCTCCGAGTGGCGGGGCAAGGTTCTGGTCTGCAACTTCTGGGCAACCTGGTGTGCTCCCTGCCGCGAAGAGGTCCCGTTATTGATTGGGGCAAGCGGAAAGTACGGCCCTTCTGGCATTGAAATTGTCGGTATCGCCATCGATACTGCTGCTAAAGTTCGTGAATTTGCGGCATCGTTCAAGATCTCCTACCCAATCCTTCTAGCCAACGCGAGCGGCCTGGATCTGATGCGGAAACTGGGCAACGAATCTGGCGGCCTACCGTATACGGTCGTGGCGGACCGGACGGGAGCCCCAATCCATCACAAGCTCGGGGCCTTCAAGGAGGGGGAATTAGCGGCGATCTTGGAGCCTCTGATCAAGACTTGAGCAGAGGGGGAGGGTGCAAATTCGGCTAAAATGCCGGCTTCTGCGGCGAAATCCATGAAAAAGCCAAAATCGAAGTCTGTACTCGTTCTCAACGGCCCCAACCTCAACCTGCTGGGATCCCGCGAGCCCCATCTCTATGGGCGAGAAACGCTGGCTGCCATCAACCGTCGCCTCGAGGCTACTGCCAAAGCCGCAAGCATCCGATTGGAGAGCTTTCAAACCAACCATGAAGGCCTCCTGATCGATCGCGTCCAGCAGGCCAAGGGCGACGGGGTGGGCTTCATCCTGCTCAACCCGGCCGGGCTTACCTATTCCAGTATCGGTCTGCGCGACGCCCTGACCGCGGTACAGATCCCGTTCATCGAGGTGCACCTGTCGAATATCCACGCCCGCGAACCCTGGCGGGCGCATTCCCATTTCACCGCGGTCGCCGTCGGCAGCGTGCTCGGCCTGGGCAGCCGCGGCTACGACCTCGCGCTCGACTACGCCATCGCACGCTTGAAATCCGGGTAGTAACGGACGGCAGGCTGCGCCCGCCGGGGAGAGAAATCCATGGATCTGCGCAAGCTGAAGAAGCTGATCGACCTTGTCCAGGAATCGGGCATCGCCGAACTCGAGATCACCGAGGGCGAGGAGCGCGTCAGGATCGCGCGCGGCGGCATCGTCAACGTGACCCCGCTGGCGGCGGCGCCCGCGATTGTCTCCGCCGCCATGCCGGCACCCGTTGCGGCAGCGCCTCCTGCCGGCGCGGGCGCTCCCGCTGTTGCCGCCGAACCGCCGCCCGGGATCGAGGGCCATGTCGTCAAATCACCGATGGTCGGCACCTTCTACCGCGCGCCGGCGCCGGACGCGAAGCCCTTCGTCGACGTCGGCGGCGCGGTGAAGGAGGGCGAGACGATTTGCGTCATCGAGGCGATGAAGCTGATGAATGAGATCGAAGCCGATGCCGCGGGCACGATCAAGGCGATCCTGGTCGAGAACGGCCAGCCGGTCGAGTACGGCCAAGCCCTGTTCATCATCGGCTAGCCGGTGTTTGAGAAGATCCTCATCGCGAACCGCGGCGAGATCGCGCTGCGCATCCAGCGCGCCTGCCGCGAGCTCGGCATCCACACGGTGGTGGTGCACTCGGAGGCCGACACCGAGGCGAAGTACGTCAAGCTCGCCGATGAATCGGTCTGCATCGGCCCGGCGCCGGCGGCGGCAAGCTACCTAAACATCCCCGCGATCATCAGCGCCGCCGAAGTGACCGACGCGGAGGCGATCCATCCGGGCTACGGATTCCTGTCGGAAAACGCCGACTTCGCCGAGAAAGTGGAGGCAAGCGGCTTCGTGTTCATCGGTCCGCGCCCGGAAAACATCCGGCTGATGGGCGACAAGGTGAGCGCCAAGCAGGCGATGATCAAGGCAGGCGTGCCCGTGGTGCCCGGCTCGGAGGGCGCGCTGCCGGAGCAGGGCGCCGAGATCGTCAAGATCGCGCGCAAGATCGGCTATCCGGTAATCATCAAGGCTTCGGGCGGCGGCGGCGGGCGCGGCATGCGTGTAGTGCACACGGAAGCCGCGCTACTGAACGCGGTCACCATGACGCGCACCGAGGCGCTGGCGGCGTTCGGCAACGGCACGGTGTACATGGAGAAATACCTCGAGAATCCCCGCCACATCGAGATCCAGGTGCTGGCCGACGAGCACAAGAACGCGGTGTTCCTCGGCGAGCGCGACTGCTCCATGCAGCGCCGCCACCAGAAGATCATCGAGGAGGCGCCGGCGCCCGAGCTGACAGCGAAGCAGCGCGATCGCATCGGCGAGCGCTGTGCCGACGCCTGCCGGAAGATCGGCTACCGCGGCGCCGGCACCTTCGAGTTCCTGTACGAGAACGGCGAGTTCTTCTTCATCGAGATGAACACGCGCCTGCAGGTGGAGCACCCCGTAACCGAGATGATCACCGGGCTGGACCTGGTGCAGCTGCAGATTCGCGTCGCCAACGGCGAGAAGCTGCCGTTCCGCCAGCGGGACATCGAGCTGCGCGGCCACGCGATCGAGTGCCGGATTAATGCCGAGGACCCGTACCGCTTCACGCCCTCGCCCGGCAAAATCACCTCCTACCACCCGCCCGGCGGGCCCGGCATCCGCGTCGACACGCACGTCTACGCCGGCTACACCGTGCCGCCGAACTACGATTCAATGGTCGGCAAGGTGATCGCCTACGGCGCCACGCGCGAGCAGGCGATCCGGCGCATGCGCATCGCGCTGTCGGAGATGGCGGTCGAGGGGATACGGACCAACATACCGCTGCACCTGGAACTGCTGCACGACCTGCGCTTCATGCGTGGCGGCACTTCGATTCACTACCTCGAGCAGAAGCTCGCCGAGGAGACGAAGAAGAAGAAATAGCGCGGTGCCCTGGCTCTCGATCAGCATCGAGATGGATCCGGCATCGGCCGAAGCGTATTCGGAGGCACTGATGGAAGCGGGCGCCGAATCGGTGGCGCTGGAACCCGAAGGCGCGTGTGTGCGCGTCACCGCGCTGGCGCCGGGCGGCGCCGACCCGCATGCGCTGATCGACGCCGCATCGGGGATCGCACAGCAGGCGACACCGGCGTTTCGCGTCGCGGTTCTGGAGGACGAGGACTGGGTGCGTCGTTCGCAGTCGCAGTTCGGGCCGATCCGCCTATCGGCGGGGCTCTGGATCGTGCCGAGCTGGCACGAACCGCCCGATCCCGCGGCGATCGCTGTCCGCCTCGATCCTGGCCTCGCGTTCGGTACCGGCAGCCACGCCAGCACCCGCCTGATCCTGCAGCGTCTCCTGTGCTGCCTTCGCAAGGGCGACCACGTTCTGGACTACGGTTGCGGCTCAGGTATATTGGCCATCGTCGCGGCCAAGCTCGGCGCCCGGGAGATTGCCGCGGTGGACATCGATCCTCAGGCGCTCGAAACGACGACGGCCAACGCGAGTACAAATGGCGTCAGCCTGCGCGCTGTGCTGCCCGAGCAACTGGCTGCGGGAACTTACGACGTGGTCCTCGCCAACATCCTTGCCGGTCCCCTGATTGCGCTCGAGGCGCAGCTCGCAGCGCGCACGCGCACCGGCGGCCGCATCCTGCTGTCGGGAATCCTGCACACGCAGGCGGCCGACGTGGCCGCGGCCTATGCGCGCGACTTCGAAGTTTCCGTGGGTGCAGCGGAAGAGGGCTGGGCGCTGGTGGAAGGCCTGAGGCGATGAACCTCACCACCCGGTGCCCGAATTGCGGTACCGCCTTCCGCGTGGCGCCTGCGCAGCTTTCCGCGCGCGGCGGGAAGGTTCGCTGCGGCAAATGCGGCCACGTCTTCGACGGTGTGAACTCTCTGGTAGCGGAAGGACCAGTGACCGCCGGCAGCGCGCCGCTAGAGGAAAGCGAGCCCTCGCCCCAGCTTGGATTGTTCGAGGCCGCGAAGAAGTTGCCGGCCATGCCCGGCGCGGGCGACGCGGCCAACGAGGATGCGGCGGGGCCGGGATTTCTCGACAACGCGCCGCCCCCCAGGCGGCGCGTCGCCTGGGCACTGGCGGCGGCACTGGCGCTCGTCGCGCTGCTGGCGCAGGCGACATACCAGTTCCGCACCGAGATCGCGGTGCTGCTGCCCGCAACGCGGCCGCAGTTGCAAGCCGCGTGTGCGGCGCTCGGCTGCGAGCTGCGGCTGCCGCGCCGGCCCAGGCTGATGGCAATCGAATCCTCCGACCTGCAGGCCGACGGGCAGCGCGAGAACGTCATCGTGCTGAATGCCGTGCTGCGTAACCAGGCGCCGTTCGCGCAGGAGTATCCGTCCCTCGAACTCACGCTTACCGACGAACGGGACGAGGCCGTGGCGCGACGCGTGCTCTCGCCCGCAGACTACTTGGGCGGCCCGGCGGCGGGAGTCGTCGCGCGCGGCATCGGCCCTGGCGCGGATGCGGTATTGCACGTCTACATCGACACCAGCGGGCTGCGCGCCGTCGGCTATCGCATGTACCTGTTCTTTCCATGACAAGGGAGTGCCGCGATTGAAGACGCTGGTCACCGGTTCTATGGCATACGACACAATCATGGTGTTCCCGGACCGCTTCCGGAACCACCTGCTTGCCGATCAGCTGCATATCCTGAATGTCTGTTTCCTCACGCCGCAGATGCGCCGCGAGTACGGCGGCACCGCGGGTAACGTCGCCTACAACCTGAAGCTGCTCGGCGGCGATCCGGTCCTGATGGCGACAGTCGGCGAGGACATCGAGCCTTATTTCGCACGCCTCGATGCGCTCGGCATCGAGCGCGCGCATCTGAAGCGCATCGGCGGCGAATTCACCGCGCAGGCTTTCATCACCACCGACCTGGACGACAACCAGATCACTGCCTTCCATCCCGGGGCGATGAACCATGCGCATGAGAACCGCATCACGGCCGCCCTGGGAGCGAAGCTCGCCATCGTGTCGCCGGACGGCAAGGAAGGCATGCAGCAGCATGCGCGCCAGTGCGCCGAGCTGGGCCTCCCTTTCGTATTCGATCCGGGCCAGGGCCTGCCGATGTTTTCCGGCGACGAACTGAACGAATTCATACAGCTCGCCGACTATGTCGCAGTCAATGACTACGAAGGCAAGCTGCTGGAAGACAAGACCGGGCGCAAACTCACGGACATCGCGCGCGAGGTGGAGGCGCTGGTGGTGACGCTCGGCGCGCAAGGCTCGCAGATTTTCGCGGCAGGAAAACGCATTGACATCCCGCAAGTCGCCGCGGACGCGGTGGTCGACCCAACCGGCTGCGGCGATGCCTACCGCGCCGGCCTGCTCTACGGCATCGGCAAGGGCTGGGACTGGGAGAGCACCGGGCGCCTGGGCTCGCTGATGGGCGCGATCAAGATTGCGCAGCGTGGGCCGCAGAACCACAAGCCCCCGCAGGATGAAATCTCGGAACGCTACCGGAAAGCATTCGGCGCCTCGCCGTTCTAGGTTGCCGTTCCCCCAGTAAGCCCGAGGTCGCAGCCGGCGATGCGCCAGGCACCATCCTTCTGCTTTTCCATGTGGTAGCGCGCGAGCCAGAGCCTGCCGGCGGCGTCCACCATCCGGACCTGTTGCAGAACCTCGCCGTCGAGCGCGGTGGGCGGCAAAAAATCCACCGAGGCAGGCCGGTAAACGACCGGGTAGCTGCTGCGCACCATCTCCATGAAGCTATCGGCATCGCCGAACTGCTCGCGGATATCGGCACTGGCGTACGAAAACGCCTTCGGGCCGTCCTCATGCGCAAACGCGTCGAGCTGCGCCCGGATCACGGCGCGTATCGCGCGGGAATCGCCGGCGCTCACTTGCGCATCGGCGCCGAAGGCCAGGAACGGCAAAATAAGGCACAGCACCGCGATTAACCTAGGCAGCATCTGCATCACAGTTCTCCCCGGATCAGGCCGGCATATTCCTCGAGCTTACCGCGCGGCGGATTCTTCACCGGCCAGGTGAGTTCCATGCCGTCGCCCGCGTGGCGCGGCAGCAGGTGTACGTGGTAGTGAAATACCGTCTGCCCGGCTGCCTTGCCGTTCGCCTGGTAAACGGAGAGCCCCTCGGGCTTGAACGCATTCTGAATCGCCATTGAAATCTTTACGCATGTGCGCGCAACCGCAGCGGCCTGCGCCTCATGGAGTTCATGCAGATAAGACGCATGCTTCTTCACCGCCACGAGCACGTGACCGGGATTGACCTGGCCGATGTCCATGAAGGCGAGGGTGAGTTCGTCCTCGAACACCCGCGTAGACGGGATTTGCCCCGCGACGATTTTGCAGAATACGCAATCGCTCATTCCGTGCCTCCCGCTCGCTGGTACCCGGGCGAAGATACCTGCGCGAGCCAGCGGTCTTCAAGCCGCAGCGCCGTGAGCGCGCCGCCCCAGACGCAGCCCGTATCTAGCCCGGCGGCCTGGCCCGCCAGGATCAACCCGCGCGCCGACCAATGACCGAAGACAATGGCCTTTTCATCCTGTCGACCTTCATACCAGCCCCGGTAGCCGGCCGGCGCGGTCTTGCCGGAGGACTGAAATTCCATTTCGCCCTCCGGCGTGCAGTAGCGCATGCGCGTCATAGCGTTGACGATCACGCGCAGCCGATCCCAGCCGGACAGCGAAGCCTCCCAGCGCGCGGGCTTGCTGCCGTACATGTTGGCGAGAAAATCGCGGTAGCTCGCCGCGCGCAAGGCAGATTCCACTTCATTCGCCAACGACAAAGCATTGGTAATATTCCACTGCGGCAACAGTCCCGCGTGCACCATCGCCCAGTTTCCCTCGGCGTGCATCATCGGCCGCGCGCGCAGCCAGTCGACGAGTTCCCCGGCGTCCGGTGCGCCGAGCACGTCGTCAAACGTGTCGTCCCTGCGCTTGCGCTCGAAGCCTTCGTATTGAGTGATCAGGTGCAGGTCGTGGTTGCCGAGCACGGCGAGCGCCCGGTCGCCCAGTTGTCGCACGAAACGCAGCACCGCAAGCGACTTCGGGCCGCGATTGACCAGGTCGCCCACGAACCATAGCCGGTCGTGCGCCTGGTTGAATCCCACGCGCGCAAGCAACGCCTGCAACTCGTCGAAGCAGCCCTGCACATCGCCGATTGCGTAGGTCGCCATCGGCACCGACTATAGCTAAAAACTCGCGTCCAGCCGCCGATATTGGATGGCTTCGGCAATGTGGGCCGCGCGAACCGCAGTGTCGCCGGCCAGATCGGCAATTGTTCGCGCGACGCGCAGCACCCGGTGATAAGCCCTCGCCGAGAGCAACAAGCGCGCAAGGGCGTGGCGCAACAGCTGGTCGCCCTCCTTGTCGGTACCGCAGTATCGATCGATCTCGCGCGTGCCGAGCAGCGCGTTCGAAGTGCCCTGCCGTTCGAGCTGGCGCCGGTGTGCGCCGAAAACCCGCGCGCGGATCGCTTCGCTCGATTCGGTGGCGCCGGGCGCCATCAGGTCGGCGTCGCGCGGCGCCGGGACTTCAAGCTTGATGTCGACCCGGTCGGCTAGCGGTCCCGAGACGCGGCCGCGATAGCGCGCGATGCGCTCGGGCGTGCAGCGGCAGCGCCCGGCGGGCGAACCGCAGTGGCCGCAGGGACAGGGATTCATTGCCGCGACCAGCTGGAAGCGCGCCGGGAACTGCGACTGGCGCGCGGCGCGCGAAATGGACACCTTGCCGGATTCCAGCGGCTCGCGCAGCGATTCAAGCACGTCGCGGTCGAATTCGGGCAGTTCGTCCAGGAACAGCACGCCGCGGTGCGCGAGCGAAATCTCCCCCGGCCGCGGCAGCGCGCCGCCGCCGACCATCGCGGCACCCGAAGCGCTGTGGTGCGGCGCGCGATAAGGCCGTTCGCCCCAGCGCGCGGCTTCGAAACCTGCCGCCGACACGGAATGGATCGCCGCCACTTCGAGCGCTTCGTTCTCGTTCATCGGCGGCAGGATTCCCGGGAATCGCGCCGCCAGCATCGACTTGCCGGTGCCCGGCGGCCCGATCATCAGTACGCTGTGGCCGCCGGCAGCAGCGACTTCGAGCGCGCGCTTGGCTTGCGGCTGGCCCTTCACCTCGGAAAAGTCCGGGTAGGCATGCGCCGGCACAGCGGTCAGCGCTTCGTAGCGCGGCAGCTTCGCTTCGCCGCACAAATGCGCCACGACTTCCAGCAGGGTCCTTGCCGGCAGCACTTGCGCGCCCTCGGCGAGGGCGGCCTGTGGCGCGTTCTGCTCTGGCAGCACGAACGCGCGCGCCGACGCTCTTGCCTGCAGCGCCATTGCCAGAGCGCCGCGTACCGGCCGCAATTCGCCGGTAAGCGAGAGTTCGCCGGCAAACTCATGCGCCGCCAGCGCTTCCGGCACGATCTGCCCGCTCGCCGCCAGGATACCGATGGCGATCGGCAGGTCGAAGCGGCCCGAGTCCTTCGGCAGGTCTGCCGGCGCGAGGTTCACCGTGATGCGGCGCGCAGGGAATTCAAATTGCGTATGGTTGAGCGCGGCGCGCACGCGGTCCTTCGCCTCGCGCACCTCGGTGTCGGGCAGGCCGACGATGGTGAACGAAGGCAATCCCGGCCCGAGGTGCACTTCCACGGCCACTTCGGGCGCATCGATACCCGCGAGCGCTCGGCTCGCAACGGTTGCCAGCGACATGAAAACCTCCGCAGCGAACAACGCGCTGCGGCGCATCCAGGTTTACGCGTCGCGAAGGCTTATGGTTTACGGGCTTCTAGTTCTGCGATGCGGGCTTCGAGCGCCACGAGTTTCGCTTGCGCGCGCTCAAGCAGCTTCCTGTGGACGTCCAGGTCTTCGCGCGTGGCAAGGTCAAAACGGTCGAAAAAAGCGCCCAGCAGCGCATGCAGGTTTTTCTCGATGTCCCGAGCAGGCGAATCGCGCAAAGCTTCCGAGACGCGGCGCCGCAGATCTTCGAGCGGATTGGATTCGGTCATTGCGGTCGAGGTTACAGGATCGTGCAACCGGCTGAAAAATCCCCCCACGTCCTTGCACCTTTGTAAGGCAGGCGGAGGTGCGGATGCCCCAGTTCGGTGCAAGTCGGGGATGGGGAGTTCCCACAGCCGACGCAACTATCTGATATTCAAGCCCAAATGAGCTGGCACACGACGTGCTAAGAAGCTGTGCCGACTATCCATTCATGGAGATTTCCTAATGCGTAAGACGATCCTTGCAGCTTCCTTGGCCACCGCAGCGTTCGCGGTTCCTCAACTCGCGCTGGCTCAAGCCGCCGCCCCGGCAGCGGCCCCGGCGCCGACCCCGGACTACACGGTAACCGGCAACGTCGGCGTGTTCAGCAGCTACCGGTTTCGCGGCATCGCGCAGACCTACGACGAGCCGGCCATTCAAGGCGGCCTCGACTTCAGCCACGTAAGCGGCTTCTATGTGGGCAACTGGGACTCCAACGTCAACCAGGGCGCAGGCTACCCGGGCGGCAACATCGAGATGGACTTCTACGGCGGCTGGAAGAAGTCCTGGGGCGACTGGGGCATCGACCTTGGCGGGATCTACTACTACTACCCCGGCACCAACTCCGGCCCCACGATTGGGTTCAGCCCCGCCAACAACCGGACCGGCGTGGTGCATACCGGCAGGGTTGACAACGGCGAACTCTACATCGCCGGCAGCTGGAAGTTCATTTCGCTGAAGTACTCGCACGCCGTCACCGACTATTTCTCGACGCCGAATACCAAGAATTCCAACTACATCGACCTCAGCGCGAACTACGACCTGGGCGACGGCTGGGGCATCAACGGCCATGTCGGGCACCTGAACTTCAAGAACATGACCAACGGCAGCTATACCGACTGGAAGCTGGGCGTGACCAAGGATCTGGGCGGCTGGATTGGCGGCATGGCCGGCTGGGTGGTCGCGGTCTCGTACATCGATACCGACGCCAAGGGCGACTGCGGCAACACCACCAGCCCGCAGCCGTACTGCTTCAGCAACGGCAACACCAATACGGCCAATCCTTCCGGCTTCGACAAGACCAAGGACGCGAGCAAGGGCATCGGCGTCATCTCGATCAGCAAGACATTCTGAGGCAGACATGAAACTTGTCACCGCCATCATCAAGCCGTTCAAGCTCGACGAGGTGCGCGAAGCCCTCTCGGGCATCGGCGTGCAGGGCATCACCGTAACGGAGGTCAAGGGCTTCGGCCGGCAGAAGGGCCATACCGAGCTGTATCGCGGCGCGGAATACGTGGTCGATTTCCTGCCGAAGGTGAAGATCGAAGCCGCCGTCAAGACCGACATGCTGGAGCGGGTGCTCGAAGCGATCGAGAAAGCCGCCAACACCGGCAAGATCGGCGACGGCAAGATCTTCGTCTTCGACCTCGAGAAGGTCGTCCGCATACGCACCGGCGAAACAGACGCCGCGGCGATCTAGGGAGATGACGATGAAGAAGCTGATGACGGTCCTTTCCATGCTTGCGCTGTTCGCTGTCGCGGGTGGCGTGGGCGCCCAGGACAAGGACAAGGCACCCGAGAAAGCAGCAGCCGAAGCAAAGGCCGAGCCGGCAAAGGCGGATGCCAAAACCGATGAGAAGAAGGACGCTGCGCCTGCGGCGGCCGAAGCTGCTCCTGCCACGCCGAAGTGCGGCGACAAGGGCTTTGACTGTAATAAGGGCGATGTCGCGTGGATGATGACCTCCACGGCGTTCGTGCTTCTGATGACGGTTCCGGGCCTAGCGCTGTTTTACGCGGGAATGGTTCGTTCGAAGAACGCGCTCTCCACGGTAATGCAGAGCTTTGCCATCTTCTGCGTCGTCGCGGTCCTGTGGGTGATTTACGGTTACAGCGTTGCGTTCACCGCCGGGAATCCCTTCTGGGGCTCCTTCGACAAGCTGTTCATGCTCGGCGAGGATCCAGCGACCGCTGTTGCCGCGACGTTCAGCAAGGGGCAGTACCTGCCGGATTTCGTGTACTGCATGTTCCAGCTGACCTTCGCCGCCATCACGGTCGCCCTGATCGCCGGGGGCTACGGAGAGCGTTTCAAATTCTCCGCGATGATCCTTTTCAGCATCCTGTGGTTCACGTTCGCCTACCTGCCAATCGCGCACATGGTCTGGTATTGGGATGGCCCCGATGCCTACACGACCGCGAAGGCGGCGGAAGAGGCGGGCGCACATGCCGGTTTCCTCTTCCAGAAGGGCGCCCTCGACTTCGCGGGTGGAACCGTAGTGCACGTGAATTCGGGAATCGCCGCACTGGTTTGCGCGCTGATGCTCGGTAAGCGGAACGGTTACGGCAAGGTCGCCATGGCCCCGCACAGCGTCATGATGACCGCCATCGGCACCGGAATGCTGTGGATGGGTTGGTTCGGCTTCAACGCGGGTTCTGCGCTTGAAGCAAACGGCGGCGCCGGGATCGCGTTCTTCAACACGCTGTTCGGAACGGCGACCGCAGGAGTTGCCTGGGCGCTGATCGAATGGATCGTCAAGGGGAAGCCGAGCCTGCTGGGCATCTGTTCCGGGATCGTGGCGGGACTGGTGGCGATCACGCCGGCCGCTGGTTTCGTCGGCCCGGTTGGTGCATTCGTCACCTGTGCGATTGCCGGCGTTGTTTGCTTCTTTGCGGTCACCAAGGTGAAGGCCTGGCTGGGGTATGACGATGCTCTTGACACCTTCGGCGTGCACTGCATCGGCGGCATCATCGGCTCGCTCGGCACCGGCACCTTTGTCAACCCAAAGTTCGGTGGCACCGGCGTGTACGACTACGTTGCCAACAAAGTGGGCGATTTCGATGCTGCGGCGCAAATCGTTTCCCAGCTCTGGGACATCGGCATCACGCTGGTGTGGTCCGGTGGAGTGGCGTTCATCATCATGCTGATCCTGAAGTTCACGATTGGCATCCGCGCGAGCGACGACGATCAGCAAGAGGGTCTTGACCTCGCTGACCATGGCGAGAAGGCCTACAACTACTAGTTATTGATTTCCTCCTGGTACTTAGGGGCGCGAAGGCGCCCCTTTTCTTTGCGAAAATTTGTCGTAAAGCTCGGTCACGTTCAATAGGGAGAGTGCAAATGAAGAAGCTATTCTCAATTTTCTCAATTGTCGCGTTGCTCGCGGTCGCAGCCGGTGCGAACGCCCAGGAGAAGGACAAGGCGCCCGAGAAGGCCGCGGCGGAAGCCAAGGCGGAGCCCGCGAAAGCGGAAGCCAAGGCCAACGAGAAGAAGGAAGAAGCCAAAGCCGAAGAGAAGAAAGAGGAAGCCAAGCCCGCGCCGGTGCCCAATAAGGGTGACGTGGCGTGGATGCTGACCTCGACCGCGCTGGTATTGATGATGAGCGTGCCGGCGCTGGCTCTCTTCTACGGCGGCATGGTGCGCTCGAAGAACGCGCTGTCGATGATGATGCAGGTGTTCGTGGTGTTCTCGCTGGTGACGGTGCTGTGGTGCGTCTACGGCTACAGCCTCGCGTTCACCGAGGGCAACGCGTACTTCGGCGGCTTCGACCGATTGTTCCTGAACGGCACCTTCGACCCGGCCAAGGGCGAATTCGCGATGGCGGGGACCTTCAGCAAGAACACGCCGCTGCCCGAGTTGGTGTTCGTCGTGTTCCAGGCGACCTTCGCGGCGATCACCTGCTGCCTGGTGCTGGGCGGGTTTGCCGAGCGGGCGAAGTTCTCCGCGGTGCTGGTGTTCATCACGCTCTGGTTCACCTTCAGCTACGCGCCGATCGCGCACATGGTCTGGTTCTGGATGGGGCCGGACGCGTACACCGATCCTAAGGTGGTGGACGCCATGAACGCCAAGGCAGGCCTGATCTGGCAGTGGGGCGCCCTGGACTTCGCCGGCGGCACGGTGGTGCATATCAATTCCGGCGTTGCCGGCCTGGTGGGCGCCTACGTGATGGGCAAGCGCATCGGCTACGGCAAGGAAGCGATGGCGCCGCACAACATCACCCTGACGATGATCGGCGCGGCGCTCCTGTGGACGGGTTGGTTCGGCTTCAACGCGGGTTCCGCGCTGGAAGCCAACGGCTCGGCCGCACTCGCCTTCACCAACACCTACCTGGCGACCGCTTGCGCAACGCTGTCGTGGATCCTCGGCGAAGCCATCTTCAAGGGCAAGCCCTCGATGCTCGGTGCCGCCTCGGGTGCAGTGGCGGGCCTGGTGGCGATCACGCCGGCCGCGGGCAACGTCGGGGTGCCGGGCGCCTTCGTCATCGGCCTCGGCGCCGGCCTGGTCTGCCTGTGGGGCGTCAACGGCCTGAAGCATCTCCTGGGCGCGGACGATTCGCTGGACGTGTTCGGCGTGCATGCCACGGGCGGGATCTTCGGCGCGCTGATGACCGGCGTGTTCAACTCCCCCTCGCTCGGCGGGCCGGGCTTCGTCAGCGACTGGGTCACGGGCAAGGTCACCACGGCCGCGGAGTATTCCATCTCCAGCCAGTTGTGGATCCAGTTCAAGGGCGTGGCACTCACGTTCGTCTGGTCCGCGGTGGTCGCGTTCATCGCCTACAAGCTGGTGGACATCACGATCGGGCTGCGCGTGCCGGAAGAAGAAGAGCGCGAAGGCCTCGACATCACCTCGCACGGCGAAGCCGCCTACAGAATCTAGCTTTTAACGGAAGTCCCTCCTGGTCCTTAGGGGCGCGCAAGCGCCCCTATTTTTTTGCGCGCGCCGGCTAGAGCGAAATTTTGCCCAACAACTCGAGCAACTGGCGCCGTTCCGCGGCCGACAGCCGCGCGGAGATGCGCCGCTCGTGCCGCGCGATCGCCCGTAACGCGCGTCCGAGCAGCGCGCGCCCGTTACGCGTCAGCCACAAGCTGTTGGTACGGCGGTCTGAGCCGCGCCGGCGCTGAATCAGCCCGCGCGCTTGCAGCTGGTCGAGGACGCCGACCATGGTCGAACGATCGCGCTCGGCCGCTTCGGCCAGCCGGCTCTGCGTAATTCCGGGGTTGGCGTCGATGGTGATCAGCAGCCCGACGCGGCCCGGCGAAAGCCCCTGTACGCTGGCCGCGAAATCGCGGAACACCGCCTGCTGTGCCAGGCGCAGCCGGTAGCCGAGCAGCCCGGGCAGGGCGCCCGGATTGAGCGGGCGGGCTTCGATGGGTTTCAAGGAATCGGGCACAATCTGTTTGGGCTCCAAACAATCTTACCCCCGATATGAACGCAGTCGACCATCTGCTGGGGCACGCCGCGCTGGCCCGTCATGGGAAGCGCATTGCGCTCATCTGCGGCGAGCAGACGGTAACTTACAATGCGCTTGCCACCGAGGTGGCGCGCTCGGCAAGCGCGCTCGGGTCGCTGGGCGTCAAGCCCGGCGACCGCGTGCTGCTGCTGATGCGCGACACACCCGAATTCGCCGCGGCCTGGCTGGGTGCCGTGCATGCCGGAGCGGTCGCAGTGGCGTTGAACACGAAGCTCTCCGAAGCCGAATACCGCCACATCCGGACCGATAGCGGCGCGCGCCTGTCCATCGTCGAGGACGTGTTCGCCTGGGCTCGCCCGGATCTCGCGACCGATGAGGCCGCGGAGGGCGGCCTCGTGATCGCCGGCAACAGTGCGGGAGAAGCGCTTTCCTGGCGTGCAGCACTGGCGCGCGCCGTTCCGAGCCCGGCCGCCTACGAAGTGGCAGCGGAGGACCCGGCGTTCTGGCTCTACTCCTCCGGCACCACCGGCATGCCCAAGGGGATCATTCACGCGCACCGCAGCATTTTGCCCGCGGGCCAGGGCCAGCGGGAAATGGTCGGGCTCGGCGCCGGCGAGCGCAGTTTCGCGACCTCGAAGCTCTTTTTCGCTTATGCGCTTGAGCACGGCCTGCTCGGGCCGCTCGCGACCGGCGCCACCGCGCTCCTGGAACCCGACTGGCCGGACGCCGTAAGCGTGCTCGCGCGCGTCGAGCGCGATAGGCCGGATGCATTTTTCAGCGTGCCTACGTTCTACCGGCGCCTGCTCGCGCTCGGCGCTGACCGCCTCGCGCCGTTCCGCCGGGTGCGGCGCTTCGTGGCGGCCGGTGAGCGCGTTCCGGCGCTGCTCGTGGAGCAGTGGCGCGCCGCCACCGGAGGGGAAATTCTCTCGCTCTACGGCATGTCAGAGACCTTCTGCGCCTGCATGCTTACTCCGCCGGGAACCTCGAACGGCCAGCGTACCGGCAAACCGCTCTCGGGCGTCGACGCGCAAGTCAGGACGGCCGAGGGCAGGGAAGCCGCAGCTGGCGAAGCGGGCGAATTGTGGCTGCGGCACCCCGCGCTCGCGCTGGGATACGCCAATCGTCCAGAGCAGACCGCAGCGCAGTTCCGCGATGGCTGGTTCTGCAGCCGCGACCTTTTCACGCGCGACGATGACGGCTTTTTCTCCCACCAGGGCCGCTCCGACGACCTGGTCAAGATAGCCGGCCAATGGGTTCAGCCGGGCGATCTCGAGGAAGCGGTGGCCGACGATCCGGCGATTACGGAAGCCGCCTGCGTCCAGGTAACCGATGCCGAAGGTTTCGAGCGCCTGGCGCTGTTCGTCGCCACGCGCGGCGACGCGGCCGACGCGCTCACCGCCGCCGGCCGGGCTTGCGAGCAGAAGCTGCCGCGCTACAAGCGGCCTAAGTGGATCCGGAACATCGCCGAGCTGCCGCGCACGGCGACCGGCAAGGTGCAGCGATTCAAGCTGCGCGAACTGCTGGAAAGCGAACTGGCGGGGAAAAGCCGGTAGGCGGACGCAGCCGCGCGCAGTTGTCCCGCAGTTGTCCTACTGCGCGGCGACCAGGCTGGCAAGGAAATCGGGATCATCGCGCAGGCGCATCGAGGGTCCATCGAACACGATCCGGCCGCGGTCCATCACGACCGTGCGCTCGGAAAAATCCAGCGCGACGCGGCTGTTCTGTTCCACCAGCACGATCGACAGGCCGCCTTCGCCACGCAGCCTGTGCAGCACCTGCGTCAGCGCCTGCACGATCACCGGCGCGAGACCCTCGGTAGGCTCGTCCATCAGCAGCACCGAGGGATTGGTCATCAGTGCGCGTGCGATCGCGAGCATCTGCTGCTCGCCGCCGGAGAGTTGCGTGCCGCCGTTGGCGAGCCGGTTCTCCAGGTTGGGAAACAACTCGAACACGCGCGCGGCGTTCCACGGCCCCGGGCGCGCGCAGATCTCCAAGTTCTCCAGCACCGTCAACGATGGAAAAATCTCACGTTCCTGCGGAACGTAGCCCAAGCCCGCGAGCGCACGCTCGTGCGGCGGCGTCGCGTCGACGCGCCGCCCATTGAACGAGATCGCGCCTGCGTGCAGCGTGGTATGGCCCATCGCCGTTTCGAGCAGCGTCGATTTGCCAACCCCGTTGCGTCCGATGATGGACAGGCTCTCGCCCGCCGCGAGCGACAGGTCGATGCCTTCCAGCACGTGCGTCTCGCCGTAGCCGGCGTCGACGCCCTTGAAGACCAATACCTCAGCCATCCAGCGCGGTCCCCAGGTAAATGGCGCGCACTTCCCGGTTGGCGGCGATTTCCGCGGGCGTGCCTTCGGCGAAAACGGAGCCGCTCACCAGTACCGTGATGCGATCGGCGAAACGGAAGACGAGATCCATGTCGTGCTCGATGATCAGCACGGCGATGTCCTTCGGCAGCGTGGCGATGGCATCGAGCAGGATGTGGGTCTCGGTGCTGGGAATCCCGGCCGCCGGCTCATCCAGCAGCAGGACACGCGGATTCAGCCCGAGCGCGATGGCAATTTCGACCAGGCGCTGGCGGCCGTAGGGCAGCTCGACGACGCGGCGGCCGGCGTCGTCGCCCAGCTTCAGCATGTCGATGAGGCGTGCGGCCTCAGCCATCACGTCGGAGCGCTTGCCCGCCGGCCGCAGCATCGCGCCGCCGATGCCGAGACGCTCGGACACGGCGATGCCCACGTTCTCCTGTACCGTCAGGCCGCGGAAAAGCTGGTTGATCTGGAACGTGCGCGCGATGCCGCGCTTGACGCGCCGCGCTTGCGGCAGCGAGGTGACGTCCTCGCCCTCCAGCAGAATGCTGCCGCGCGAGGGCAGCAGCAACCCGGTAAGCAGATTCACGAAAGTCGTCTTGCCCGCGCCGTTTGGCCCTATCAGGGCGTGGCGCGCACCTCGTGCCAGCCGGAAGTTCACTTTGCGCGCCACTTCCAGCGCGCCGAAGTTCATGCACAAGTCCTTCGTTTCAAGCATGGCGGCGCTCACGGCGCGGCCCGGTTTTGCAAACGCCGCCACAGTGCGTCGCCCATGCCGAGAATGCCATTGCGAGCGTAAAGCGCCACCACGACCAGCGTCACGCCCAGGCCTAGCTGCCAGGCGGTCGGATAGGCCTTGGCGAGCACGTCCTCGAGCAGCATGTAGGCAACCGCTCCGACGAAGGCGCCGTACAGGCGTCCATAACCGCCCAGGATCAGCACGATCAGGACGCCCGCGGAGCGCTCGAGGCCAAGGACAGCAAGATTGACGTAGCCGTTGGCCTGGGTGAACAGGGCGCCGGCCACGCCGGCGAGTGCGGCCGAAACCGCATAGGCGAGCACTTGCCGGCCGCGCACTGGCGCACCGACCGCATGCATGCGCAGCAGATTCTCGCGGATACCGGTCAAGCTTTGGCCGAAAGACGAGTAGACCAGCATGCGCACGAGCAGAAAGCAGGCGAACAACGCGGCCAGCGCATACAGGTACTGCGACCTGTAATACAACACGTCAAACCCGAACACGCCGAGGATCTTGCCGAACGACAATCCGGGCATGCCGTCGAAACCGCCGGTCCAGGCCGCCCCCATGTTCGCTGCCTGCTCCAGCAGGGCCATGGTGCACAGCGTGAGCATCAGCAGCGCAAGTCCCTGCGTGCGCAGCAGCACCAGGCCGCTGGCAAGCCCGATCGTCCCCGCCACCAGCGCCGCCGCAAGTAAACCGGAGAGGGGCTCGTTCCACCCCCAGTGCATCGCCAGCATCCCGACCGTATAGGCGCCGGCGCCGAAGAAAGCCGCATGCCCCAGGGTGACGATGCCCGCGTAGCCCAGCACCAGGTCCAGCGACAGCGCGAACAGGATGGTGATTAGCACCTGCGTGCCGAAGGCAAGGTAGTTCGGGAACGCGAAGTAGCAGGCTAGGCTCACGACCCAGGGCAAGGCTTCCCACCACCGCCAGCGATGGCGCCGCGCAAGTTCGGTCGCCGCGTTCATCCGACGCGCTTGCCGAACAAGCCCTGCGGCCGCGCGAGCAGCAGGATGAGGGTCAGCGCATAGATGAACAGCGTGCCGCCCTTCGGAAAGTAGATCTTCAGCACAAAATCGAGCACGCCGATCAGGATCGCCGCGAAAAATACGCCGGCGATGCGTCCCAGGCCGCCCACCGCGACCACGATCAGGAAATACGCGAGGTAGCGGAACGGGTATTGCGGATCAAGCCCGAGGATCTCGGCGCCCAAGCCCCCGCCAATCGCCGCCAAGCCGCTGCCCAGCGCGAAAGTCAGCGTGAACAGCCGGCCGACGTCTACGCCCATCGACTGCGCCATGCGGCGGTTGTCGACCGCGGCGCGAATGCGCGCGCCGATGCGCGTGCGCTCGAAACCGAGCCATAGCGCAAGCATCAGCGCCGTGCCGGCCGCGATCAGCGCCAGGCTGTACGTGCGGTACTGGAGGAAGCCCAGGTCGGTCTGGCCGCTGAGCCAGGCCGGCAGCACCACTGTCTGCGTTTCCGGGCCGACGCCCAGCGTCACCGCGGCGATCATCACGAACACCAGCCCGATCGTGAGCAGCACCTGGTCGAGTTCGCTTGCGCGGTACAGCGGCGCATAGAGCAGGCGCTCTGCAACGACCGACACCGCGGCCACGAACACGAAGCCGAAGGCGAGCGCGGCCGGGAACGGCAGACCCCAGTGCTTCATCGACAGCACGATGGCGTAGCCGCCCAGCATGGCAAAGGCGCCATGCGCGAGGTTGACAAAACCCATCAACCCCATGGTGACGGACAGGCCGACCGAGACGACGAACAGCACCATCCCCGCCGCCATTCCGCCCAGCAGTACGCTGATCACATCCATGAAATGAAACCGCCGCCCGTTAGGTTACCGCGGGCGGCGGTCTGTTGCGGCGGCTGCGTTGGCGAAGCGAGCTTGCGCCGCTACTTGCAACGCCCTTCCCCGAGTTCCTTGCACATATCCTTCACGTCCTTGAGCACGCCGATAGTCTTCTGGTGCAGTTTCCCGTCCTTCCACACCAGTTCGCTCAAGTACTCGTTCTGGACGATATCGCGGGTGCGCGGATCGATCCAGAACGGCCCGCGCGGACTGTCGTCGTACTTCCAGCCGCGCAGAGCGTTGATCGCGGCATCGGGATCGATCTTGCCCTTCAGCGTGGTGACTACGTGTGCGATGGCCGCCATGCCGTCGTAGCCCTGGACGCCCATGAAGTCCGGCGTGGACGCCGGACCATATTCCTTCTTCCAGGCGGCGACCAGGCGCTTGTTGGCCGGGTTATCGAGGTCCGCGTTGTAATGGTGGATGGTGATCAGGCCCGCTCCAGCCTGTCCCATCGCCTGCAGCTTGATGTCCTGGGTAATGTCGCCGGGACCGATCAGCTTGATGCCCGCCTGGCGCATGCCGAGCGCCGCGTAAGTCTTGACGACGGCGAGAGCGTGGTCGCCCGCGGGCACGAAGACGAAGAACACGTCCGGCTTCTTGTCCTTGGCGCGCTGGAAGAACGGCGTGAAGTCCGGCACCTGGCCCGGTCCGCCCATCGGGATTTCGTCGATCACTTTCCCGCCCGCGTGTTCGAAGCCGCGCTTGAACGCATCCAGGCTGTCCTTGCCCGGCGGGAAATCGGTATAGCCGACTACCGCGGTCTTCGCCTTCATGATTTTCGCCGCCGCCTCGCCCATGGCGAAGCCCGCATGCCACATCGAAAACGACACGCGCGCAATCATCGGCGACAGCCCGGTGATCCATGCCGTGCCGGCGTTCATGATGATCATCGGCTTCTTCGCCTCGGTGACCAGCGCCGCGGAGGCAATCGCGTCAGGGGAGTAGATGAAGCCAGCCAGCAGGTCCACCTTTTCCTGCGCCACCAGTTCCTGCACGGCGACCTTCGCCTCGGCGCCGCTCGGATTTTTCGAGTCGCGCTTGACGATCTCGATCTTGTATGGACCGAAGGCGCCCGGGTTCAGCTTCGTGAACATCTGCATGCCGCGATCGACCTGTTGGCCGAACTCGGCGCCGACGCCGGTATAGGGCAGCACCACGCCGATTTTCACGGTTTGCGCAGCGGCACCGGTTGCGAACGCGGCCAGCAGTGCCGCGACGAACATCCTGATCTGTCTGATTTGCATTATCCCCTCCTAGGGCAGCGAAAAAGCCGCTGGGGAATCCTAGCATGGCCGTCTCGATTTTGGCTCGTCCTGCGCCCGTGGCGAGATTAAAATGCCGCTTCTTTCGGGAGAGCATCGAATGGCACATGTGATTTCGCTTTGGGATATCCCGTCGCTGGCGGTCAGGGATTCGAAGGACCTGTACCCGGTGCGGCGGATCTTCTGCGTCGGCCGCAATTACGTCGAGCACCAGAAGGAAATGGGCGGCGACGGCCGCGAGACGCCCTTTTTCTTCATCAAGTCGGCGCACTCGCTGGTGGCAGGCGGCGGCAACGTCCATTACCCGCCGAAGACGGCGAACTACCACTACGAAACCGAGATGGTGGTCGCGATCGGCAAGGGCGGCCGGCGCATCGACGCCAAGAAGGCGAACGACCACGTGTTCGGCTACGGCGTGGGGCTGGACATGACGCGCCGCGACCTGCAGCAGCTTGGCAAGGACAACGGCCGGCCCTGGGACTTCGGCAAGGATTTCGACGAGGCGGCGCCCTGCAGCGCGCTGGTGGCGGCGGCGAAAATCGGCCACCCCGCCAAGGGCGCGATCTGGCTCAAGGTCAACGGCAAGGAACGCCAGAAGGCCGACCTCTCCGACATGATCTGGTCGGTGCCCGAGCAGATCGCTTTCCTCTCCGAGTACTACACGCTCGAGCCGGGCGACATCATTTATTCCGGCACGCCTGCGGGCGTCGGCCCGGTGAAGCCGGGCGATGACCTGCACGCAAGCATCGAGGGCGTCGGCGAACTGAAGGTCAAGATCGTCCCCGCGCTGTAGCGCCATCCATGAAATTCAAGTCGTTGCGGTTCCAACGGCGCGGCGCCGTCGGTATCCTGCTGCTCAATCGGCCGCAGAAGCGCAACGCGCTGAGCGACGCGATGGTGGAAGAGATCGGCGCCTGCGTCGCCGCAGTGCCGATGGGCGTCAAAGCGCTCGTGCTGCACGGCGCCGGCGAGCATTTCTGCGCCGGCCTGGATCTCGCGGAACTGTCCGGACGCTCCGCGGCCGCGGGCGTGGCGCATTCCCGCGGCTGGCACCGCATCTTCGACCGCATCCAGTTCGGACGCGTGCCGGTGGTCGCTGTCATGCACGGCGCGGTGGTGGGCGGCGGGCTCGAACTCGCCTGCACGGCGCATGTGCGGATCGCGGAGAAGGGCGCCTTTTACGCGTTGCCGGAGGGCCAGCGCGGCATCTTCGTGGGCGGCGGCGCCTCGGTGCGGCTGCCGCGGCTGATCGGCACCGCGCGCATGGCTGACATGATGTTCACCGGGCGCGTTTACTCCGCCGAGGAAGGGCAGGCGGCCGGCATTTCCACTTATCTCGTCCCCAAGGGCAAAGGACTCGCCAAGGGCATCGAACTCGCCGGGCGCATCGCCGGGAATGCACCCGCCACCAACTTCGCGCTGATGCACGCCTTGCCGCGCATCGCCGAACTCGGCCAGGATGCCGGCCTGCTGATGGAGTCGCTGGTGGCGGGCATTGCGCAGAGCGAGCCCGAAGCCAAGCGGCGCATGACGGATTTCCTCGAAAAGCGCGCGGCCAAGGTAGCGCGCAAGGCATGAGTTCGGCGCCGGCACGCAGCGTGCCGCTGGGCGCGGCGGACGTGCGCAGCGAGCGGCGCACGGACGGCTCTATCCTGCTGCGCTCGCCGCATCCCCTCGGCGCCTATTCCAGGTGCCTCACCGAACGCCTGGTCCACTGGGCCGGGGTAACACCGGACCGAAAGTTCATCGCGCAGCGCGATTCGAGCAGCGCGTGGCGAAGCCTCAGCTACGGGCAGGCCCACACGCGCGTGCGGGCGATCGGCCAGGCATTGCTCGACCGGGGGCTGTCGGCGGAGCGCCCGTTGGCGATCCTTTCGGACAACGACATCGAGCATGCGCTGCTCGCGCTTGCCTGCATGCACGTGGGCATCGCCTACGTGCCGGTGTCATCGGCGTATTCGCTGGTGTCGACCGATTTTGCGAAGCTGAAGCAAGTCATCGGATTGCTGACGCCAGGATTGGTATATGCATCCGACGGCGCGCGCTTCGCGAAAGCAATCGGCGCCGCGGTGCCGCCAGACACCGAGGTTTTATCCGGCGACCGCTTCGCCGATCTGGAGTCGACGCCGGCCACCGCGGCCGTGGAAGCCGCGCACGCGGCGGTCGGACCGGAGACGATCGCGAAGTTTCTGCTCACTTCCGGTTCGACGGGATGGCCCAAAGCGGTAATCAACACGCAGCGCATGCTCTGCAGCAACCAGCAGATGCTGACCCAGTCGTTGCCCTCCCTGCGCCAGGCGCCTCCCGTGCTCGTGGACTGGCTCCCCTGGAACCACACCGCGGGCAGCAACCACAACCTGGGTCTCGTGCTGAATCATGGCGGCACGCTGTACATCGACGAAGGCAAGCCGGTGCCCGACCTGATCGAGAAAACGGTACGCAACTTGCGCGAAGTAGGCCCGACGATCTACTTCAACGTGCCGCGCGGCTACGAGGCGCTGCTGCCGTTCCTGCGCGATGACGCGTTGCTGCGCGAAACCTTCTTCAGCCGGCTCGGCCTGCTGCAATACGCCGCTGCAGTGCTGCCGCAGCCGATCTGGCAGGCCTACGAGGAACTCGCGATCCAGACCTGCGGCGAGCGCATCCTCTGGATCACCGGCTACGGGGCAACCGAAACCGCGCCGGCGGCAATGTTCACCAACCGCGGCGCAGCGCGGGCCGGCACGGTGGGGCTGCCGGTGGACGGCGTCGAGATGAAGCTCGCGCCGGTCGACGGCAAGCTGGAAGCGCGCTTTCGCGGTCCGAGCATCACGCCCGGCTACTGGCGCCAGCCCGAGCTGACCCGGACCGCGTTCGACGAGGAAGGCTACTACCGCACCGGCGATGCGCTGCGCTTCGTCGATCCGGCCGACGCGCGGCACGGTTTCGAATTCGATGGCCGCACCACCGAGGATTTCAAGCTCGGCACCGGCACCTGGGTCAGCGTGGGGCCGCTGCGCGCGAAGGTAAATGCCGCCTGCTCGCCGCTGGTACAGGAGGTAGTGATCACCGGCCACGGTCGCGACAGACTGGGCGCACTGGTGTTTCCGAACCTGCTGATCTGCCGCGACCTCGGTCCCGAGGTACTGCGCGCGCGCCTGCAACCGCTGCTCGAACGCCTCGCGCAGGACGCCACCGGCAGCTCGACTCGCGTGGTGCGCGCGCTGGTCATGGACCAGCCGCCTTCGATCGACGCCGGTGAAGTCACCGACAAAGGGTCGATCAACCAGCGCGCCGTGCTCGCGAATCGCGCCGCGCTGGTGGAGCGGCTCTATGCGGAACCGCCCGACCCGAGCATCATTGTGGCCTCGCCATGAAAATGAACCTGAAGGACCTCGTCGCCATCGATGTCCACACGCATGCGGAGACCTCGACGCGCGTGCTGCCCGATGAAGCGGAGAAGGAAGCGCTCGAGGCGCGCGGCCGCTACTTCCGATACGAGGTGAAGCACCCGACCATCGCGCAGATGGCGGCGTACTACCGCGAGCGCAGGATCGCCTTTGTGGTTTTTACCGTCGACCACGAGCGCGGCATGGGCGTCAAGCGCATCTCGAACGAGGAAGTCGCCGAGTCCGCGCACGAACATAGGGACATCTGCATCCCATTCGCCAGCATCGATCCCGCGCGCGGCAAGATGGGCGTTCGCGAGGCGAGGCGCCTGATCAAGGATTTCGGGGTGCGCGGCTTCAAGTTCCACCCGATCATCCAGGGCTTCTTCCCGAACGATCATGACGTCTACCCGCTGTATGAAGTCATTGCGGAAGCGAAGCTGCCGGCGCTCTTCCACACCGGCCAGACGGGTATCGGCGCCGGCATGCCGGGCGGGGGCGGCCTGCGCATCAAGTACGCCAACCCGGTCCACCTGGACGACGTCGCCGCGGATTTCCCGCAGATGCCGATCATCATGGCGCACCCCTCCGTGCCCTGGCAGGACGAGGCGCTGTCGGTGGCGCTGCACAAGCCGAACACCTACATCGACCTGTCGGGCTGGTCGCCGAAATACTTCGAACCGAAGCTGGTGCAATACGCCAACACGCTGCTGAAGGACCGTATCCTGTTCGGCAGCGACAACCCGGTGATCCAACCCGACCGATGGCTGGCCGAGTTCGAGAAGCTGCCGATCAAGCCGGAAGTGCGGCCGCTGATCCTGAAGGAAAACGCGGCCCGGCTGCTGGGGCTGTCATGAAGCTGCACAGTTATTTCCGGAGTTCGGCGGCATTCCGGGTGCGCAT
>DATJYN010000116.1:0-8953 GCA_035499575.1 Burkholderiales bacterium
CTGGCCGGTGCGTAGGCAGCCGCGTAGCTACGGCCCATTCAGCCTGTCCTACTATCATAGAAATCATGAGCTTAAGAATAGGGATTGACTTAGGCGGCACCAAGATCGAGTTGCTCGCGCTCGACGGTACTGGAAAGGAAATTTTCCGACGACGGGTGGCGACGCCGCAGGGCGATTACCCCGCGACTGTGCAGACCACCGCATCGCTTGTTCTCGAAGCTGAGAAAGAACTTAAAGCCAAGGCGACCGTTGGTGTCGGGATTCCAGGCTCTCGGTCGCGCGTGACCGGTTTGATCAAGAATGCCAACTCGACCTGCCTGATTGGCCACGATTTGAAGGGCGATCTGGAAAAAGCCCTCGGCCGCGAAGTGCGGATCGAGAACGACGCGAATTGCTTCGCGCTGTCGGAAGCGACGGATGGCGCGGGGAAGGGCGCGAAGGTGGTGTTCGGCGTGATTCTCGGGACGGGCGTCGGGGCGGGGATCGTCGTGAATGGCGAGGTGCTGGTCGGGCCGAACGGGATTGCTGGGGAGTGGGGACACAACCCGTTGCCGCTGCCGCGCGCGGAAGATATGCCGCTGCGCAAGTGCTACTGCGGGCGGAACGGATGCATCGAGGCCTATCTGTCCGGTCCGGCGCTGGCGAAGGACGGGAACGACCTGGAGCGCTATCAGGAGCGCCTGGCGAGGGCGCTGGCGGGGGTGATCAATATCCTCGACCCGGATGTAATTGTGCTCGGGGGTGGAATATCCAATATCCCGTCGCTGTATGCGAAGGTACCGGAGCTGTGGCGGCCGCACGTGTTCTCGGACAGGGTCGAGACCAGGCTGGAGAAGCCGGTGCACGGGGATTCCAGCGGGGTGCGCGGCGCAGCCTGGCTGTGGGGAAAAAACTGAAAGGGAGGCAGGCATGAACAAGACAATCGCGGTATCCGTGGCCCTGGCGCTCGCGCCCATCGCGCAGGCAGCCGACATCGAGGCGGGCAAGGCGAAGGTCGGCGAAGTCTGCGCGGCTTGCCACGGCGCCAACGGCGTCAGCGTGAGCGACACCATTCCCAATCTCGCCGGCCAGCGCGCGGCCTACATCGAGAACCAGCTCAAGGCGTTCAAGGACGGCGCGCGCAAGCCGCAGAGCCCCGGCAACCCGGCCGCCATCATGAACGCGATGGCTGCGCAGCTGAGCCCGGCGCAGATCGCCGACGTCGCCGCCTACTTCGCCTCGCTGCCCAGCGCGCCCGGCGGCACCAAGTCCACGCTAAACGAAAAGATCGCCAAGTCGTACCTCGCCTTCCCCGAAAACTACAAGGCGAGCTTCGTGAAGTACCACACTATCAACTTTCCGGCGACCAAGCAGGTGCGCTACTACTACGCCAACCCCGCGGCGGTGCAGGCGGCGAAGGCGGGCAAGCCGCTGCCGGTTGGTTCGTACCTGATTGCCGAGGTGTACGCGGCCAAGCTCGAGGCCGACGGCAAGCCCGTCACCGGCAGCGACGGGTTCTACGTCGCCGAAAAGCCGCTCTTCTACACTGCCATGGGGACGGGGGCCGGGTGGGGCAACGATTTCCCGGAAGCTCTGCGCAACGGCAACTGGAACTACGCGGTGTTCACGCTGGACAAGAAGCAGCGCCCCGGCGTGAACCAGGCGGAGTGCCTCGGCTGCCACAAGCCGCTCGACGCGGTGAGCTATACCTTCACGCTGAAGCAGCTCTCGGAAGCGAAGTAGCCTATTCCGCCTTCTGTCCCTGGATCACGATGCGCGCGTTGCGCTCCATGGTCCAGTAGGCGAACGCCCAGTCGATCATCACGATGAGCCGGTTGCGGAAGCCGATCAGGAAGTAGATGTGCGCGACCAGCCAAAGCAGCCACGCCGGATAGCCTGAAAGGTGCAGCTTGCCGAACACGGCGACCGCGGAATTGCGGCCGATGGTGGCGAGCATGCCGACATCCCGGTATTTGAACGCCCCGGTTTTCTTCCCGCTCAGATCGTTCAGTATCTTTCTGGCTGCGTAGCGCCCCATCTGCTTCGCCGCGGGCGCCGTGCCCGGCGCGCGCGGCAGGTGCCAGGGCAGCGAGGCAAGGTCGCCGATCACCTGCACTTCCGGATGGCCGGGAATCGAGAGGTCTTCGCCGACCACCGGGCGGCCGGCCTTGTCCATCGGCACGCCCAGCGCCGCTCCGAGGGGGGAAGCGGCGACGCCGGCAGCCCACACGACCGTGCTCGCCGACAGGCGCTCCGCGCCCATCTGCACGCCCGAGGCATCGATGCCGGTGACGCGCCGGCCGAGCCAGACCGTGACGCCGAGGCGCTCAAGCTGAAGCCGCGCCTGCTCCGAGAGAGTCGGCGGATAGGCCGGCAGCACGCGCTGGCCGCTCTCGACCAGCACGACGCGCGCGTTGCGAGGGTCGAAGCGGCGGAATTGCCCGCGCAGGGTGTGGCGTGCGATCTCGGCAAACGCGCCCGACAGCTCGACGCCGGTGGCGCCGCCGCCGATGACCACGAAGGTCAGCCAGGCCGCGCGCTTCGTCGCGTCCGTTTCGCGTTCGGCGTGCTCGAAGGCAAGCAGCACGCGGCGGCGGATCTGGTAGGCGTCCTCGAGCGTCTTCAGGCTGGGTGCATGGGCTTCCCAGCCGTCGTTGCCGAAATAGTTGTTGGCCGCGCCGGTGGCGACGATCAGCCGGTCGTAGGCGATCTCGTCGCGGCCATCCAGCACCACGACGCGACGCGCGGTATCGATGCGCTGCGCGTCGCCGTAGATCACCGTGACGTTGGCCTGGCCGGCCAGGATGTGGCGGATCGGCGCCGCCACCGCGGGCGCGGTCAGCCCGGCAGTCGCCACCTGGTAGAGCAGCGGCTGGAACAGGTGGTGGTTGGTGCGGTCGACGACCGTGATGTTGACGGGTGCGCCCGACAGCGCACGCGCGGCGAACAGGCCTCCGAAGCCGCAGCCGAGGATGATGATGTGCGGTTTCACACAGTCAGTTTACAGACTGTTACCTGGTTTACAGACTATGCGTAGCTTGAAAATCGTCCCGGGCGTTGAATGAGTCATGGGGCCGTCCCATAAAACGATCAGGAGAGCACCAACATGAAACGTCTTGCCATCGCAGTCGCCGTCGGCGCCCTATTTTCGGGCGCCGCTCTGGCCCAGCAGGGAACCGTGCAGCGCGACGTCGACCAGCAGAACCGGATCGAGCAGGGGCTGCAGTCGGGCTCGCTCACCACGAAAGAGGCTTCGCGCCTCGAAGGCGAGGAGTCCCGCATCCAGAACCAGCAGGCACGCGACCTGAAGAACGGCAACCTGTCTCCTGCGGAGAAGGCGCGCCTCGACCGCGAGCAGAACCAGGCAAGCCGCAATATCAACCGCCTGGAGAACAACAAGGCGACCGGCAACCCGAACTCCGCGTCCTCGCGGCGCATGCAGGCCGACGTGCAGCGCAACGCCAACCAGCAGGCGCGCATCGAGCAGGGCGTCAAGTCGGGCCAGCTGACGAACAGGGAAGCTGGCCGGATGGAGCGCGGCGAATCGCACGTCGACCGGAAGGAAGCGCGCGCCGGCCGCAACGGCCACGTGGGCGCGGCCGAGCAGCACCGCGTCCAGACGGCCGAGAACCACGACAGCCGCCGGATCTACAATCAGAAGCACGACGCGCAGAAGCGCTGAAGCGGATAAACTGCGCCGGAAGATGGACCTTCCGGCGCAGCAATCAGGGCAGCCCGCGGTAGCCGGGCTGAGGCCCGGCCTGACCGGGCGCGCGGAACTCGTCGTAGGAGAAGAGCACACCGCGCCGCGCGTCGGCAGCGGGCTGGTGCACGTGCTCGCCACGCCGGTGATGATCAATTTGTTCGAGGCTGCCGCGCTGGACGCGGTCGACAAGCACCTGCCCGCGGGCTACCAGAGCCTCGGCACGGTGCTGAATGTGCGTCATGTCGCCGCGACCCCGGTCGGGATGAAGGTCGTTGCCGAGGCGAAAATCACCCGCATCGAAGGCAGGACGGTTTTTCTCTTTGTCTCGGCGAGGGATGAAAAGGATCTCATCGGCGACGGCGAACACCAGCGCGTGGTGGTCAACGTCGAGAAATTCAGCCTGCGCCTACAGGCCAAGCTCAAAACCTAGTCAGTGCGCCGCGCCCGGCGGGGCGCCCGCAGTTGTCCCAAACGGCGGCCGGGTGGTCCAGATCACGCCGATCAGCAGCAGGAACAGGCCGCTGATCACCCAGAACAGTTCGTTCGCCGCCACCATGTAGGCCTGGTTCGTGATCTGGCGCTCGATCTGGGCATAGGCCTGGTCCGAGCTCATTCCCGCAGCGAGCAGCGCGTCGATGTAGTCGCGCGCATTCGCGCCGTAGGCATTGATCTGCTCGGCAAGGCGCGAGTGGTGCAGAGACGCGCGGTTGTCCCAGGAGGCGATGACGATCGAGGCGCCGAAGCTGCCCAGCATCATGCGAAAGAAGTTCTGCAGGCCGGCCGCGCTCGCCAGCCGCGCTGGCGGGATGCCGCCCAGGTTCATCGAGATCATCGGCGCGAAGAAGAAGGCGATGCCCACGCCCTGCAGCAACTGCGGCGCGGCGATGGTGCGGAAGTCGGCGCTGGTGTCGAAGCCCGCGCGCCAGAACGCCACCACGGCGAACACCGTGAAACCGACGGTGGCGAGCAGGCGCGGGTCGACGCCGCGGCCCATCAGGCGCGCCACGAACGGCGACAGCAGCACCGCGAACACGCCTCCCGGTGCGGTAGCGAAGCCAGCCCACAGGGACGTGTAGCCCATCTGCGTCTGCAGCCAGAGCGGCACCAGGATCAGGCTGGCGAAGAACAGCGAGAAGCCCAGGCCGAGCGCCAGGATGCCGTGCCGGTAGTTGTGGAAGCGGAACAGGCTCAGGTCCACCACCGGGTGCGCCTCGGTCAATTCCCAGGCGAGGAACAGCGCGAAGCCGAGCACGCCCACCACCCCCAGCGAGACGATGAATGTGGAATTGAACCAGTCCAGTTCGTTGCCCTTGTCGAGGATCACCTGCAGGCAGCCGACCCACAGCACCAGCAGCACGATGCCGACGCCGTCCACCGGCACTTTCTGCGTCGGCGTGTCGCGGTCGCGCATCAGCAGCCAGGTGGCAATGGACGCGAAGATGCCGACCGGGATATTGATGAGGAAAATCCACGACCAGTGGTAGTTGTCGGTGATCCAGCCGCCGAGAATCGGGCCGATGATCGGCGCGATGGTGATGGTCATGGCCCAGATGGCCATGCCCATGGCGCGCTTGGCGGGCGGGAAGCTGTTCATCAGCAGCGCCTGCGAGAGCGGCACCATGAAGCCGGCGGCGGCTCCCTGCAGCACGCGGGTGAAGACCAGCACCTCCAGGCTGCCGGCGAGCGCGCATAGAAGCGAGGACAGCGTGAAGCCCGCGATCATGAGCGCGTACATGCGCACCTGGCCGAAGCGCGTTGCGAACCAGCCCGACAGCGGCACCGTGATGGCGTTGGCGACCGCGTAGGAAGTGATGATCCAGGCGCCCTGGTTGGCCGCGACGCCGAGGTCGCCGGTAATGGTTGGAATCGCGACGTTGGCGATCGTGAGGTCGATCACCTCCATCATGTTCGCGATCGCGAGCACGAAGGTTAGGAACCAGAGCATGCCCCCGGCGTAGGGGGCCGGCGCGGGTTTGGCGTTGGCTGCGTCAGCCACGTCGGGCTCAGCTGCGCGGCTTCGCGCCGCTGTTCTCGAGGATGATGCGCGCGATGCGCTCGGCCGCCTGTTTCTCGGACATCTCGTACACCGACGTTTCCTGGCCGCCCGCCGGCCGAGCCGTCTGCGGCAGGCGTGGGCCGCTGCGGTCGCGCGTTTCGACTTCGACACGCAGGGACAGGCCGACCTGCAGCGGGTGGGCGGCGAGCTGGGCGGCTTCGAGCGCGATACGCACCGGCACGCGCTGGACCACCTTGATCCAGTTGCCGGTCGCGTTCTGCGGCGGCAGCAGCGCGAAGGCGGCGCCCGTGCCGGCGCCGAAGCCGATGACCTTGCCCCGGTAGGTGACGCGGCCGCCGTAAAGGTCGGCGCCGACCTTCGCCTCCTGGCCGACGCGGATGTCGGCGAGCTGGCCTTCCTTGAAGTTGGCATCCACCCAGACCTGCTCGAGCGGGATCACCGCCATCAGTGGCGTGCCCGCCGACACGCGCTGGCCGACCTGCACGCTACGCTTGGCGACGAAACCGGACACCGGCGCGGGTATGCTGGTGCGGGCATAGGCGATGAAGGCCTCGTGCACCTTGGCCGCCGCGGCCTTCACGTCGGGATGTTCCGCCACGCTGGTGCCGTCGGTGAGCGCCTGGTTCGCCTTGCGCTGCTCGCGCGCCGCGTCTAGCGCGGCCTGCGCCGACGCGATCGCGTCGCGCGCGTGCTCGACTTCCTCGTGCGATACCGCGCCGCTTTGGCTCGCCGCCTCGCGCCGCGCCAGGTCCTGCTGCGCGCGCGCCAGGTCGGACTCGCGCTGCGCAGTACCGGCGACCAGCTGAGCGTCGGTGGCGTAGTAGCCGCGTACCTGGCGCACGGTGCGCGCGAGCTGCGCTTCAGCCTGCTCCAGGGCGACCTTGGCGTCGATCCGATCGAGGCGCACCAGCTCGTCGCCGGCCTTGACGAAATCGGTGTCATCGGCGCGCACGGCGATCACGGTGCCCGGCGCCTGCGGCGTGACCTGCACGACGTTGCCGCCGACATAGGCGTCGTCGGTGCTCTCGTACCACTGGCCGTCGAACCACCACCAGCCGCACCAGCCGAGCACGCCGAGCAGGAAGACGAGGACGATCACCGTGAGGGCGGTCCTCCGCTTGCCGTTGGGCTGACTGGTTTGATCCTTGGTTTCTTCCTGCGCCATGATCAGGTCCTTCCCGAGTAACCGCCGCCCAGCGCGCGCGCCAGGCCGACCGCCGCCTCCAGGCGGCGCGCCCTGAGTTCCGCCGCGAGGCCGCGCTGCGCCGTGAGTTGGCTTTCGGACGTCAGCACGGACAGGTAGCTGGCGAGGCCGGCGCGGAAGCGTGCGAGCGCGAGATCGTAGGCGGCCTGCGCGGCGGCAAGGCCTTCCGCAACTTCGCTGTCCTGGCGCTCGATCGAGCGCCAGGCTTCCACCTGGTCGGCGACGTCGCGCAAGGCGTCGGCGAGGGCCTGGTTGTATTGCTCGACCGCAGCATCGTAGTCGGCGTTTTTCGCGCCCAGGTTGCCGCGCAGCCGCCCGCCGTCAAAGATCGGCAGGCTAAGCGCGGGCCCCGCACCGAGCACCCGGCTGCCCGCTTCGAGGAACTTCGACCAGCCGAGGGACTGCAGGCCGATGAAGGCGAGCAGGTTGATGTTCGGGTAGAACTCCGCGCGCGCGGAGTCGGTGTCGCGCGCCGCGGCTTCGACGCGCCAGCGGCTGGCGACGATATCCGGGCGTCGTCCGATCAGGTCGGCGGACAGCTGGGAGGGCAGCGCCAGGCGTGCATCCGGCCTCGGCGCCGGCCGCGCAATCTCCAGCCCTCGGTCTGGCCCCTTGCCGAGCAACGCCGCGATCTGATGGCGCGTGAGCGCAACGGTTTCCTCGAGTTGCACGATGCGCTGCCGCGACTCGGGCAGCGTACCCTCGGCCTGCTTCAATTCGACGCGCGAATCGAGCCCGGCAGCGAGGCGCTCGCGCACCAGTTTCAACTGCTGCTCGCGCTGGCGCATCAGCTCGCGCGCTAGATCGATCTGGTCGTAGGTCCGGGAAAGCTGCACATAGGCGAGCGCGACCGCGCTGGAGAGCACGAGCGCCGCGGCGTGCGCGTCCGCCTCGGCCGCCTTCACCTGGCCGAGCGCCGCCGCCTGCGCCGCGCTGTTGCGGCCCCAGAAATCGAAGTCATAGGAGAAGTTGAGCATCGCCTGGTTCTGCCAGTCCCAGGTGCCGGCGAGCGGGCGCGGGAAGATGTAGTTTTCGCTGATCCGCTGGCGCGACGGATAGACCGAGGCCGTCACCTGCGGGCGCAGCGCGGCGCCTGCGGATTCGGCGAGCGCGAGCGCATGGTCCACGCGTGCGCGCGCCAGGCGCAGGCTGGGTCCGGCGGCGAGCGCTTCCTCGATGAGCGCATCCAGCTGCGGATCGCCGATCGACTTCCACCAGGCGTCGCTGGGCCAGGCGTCGGGCGTGACCGGCACGGAGGCGAGCGATTGCGCCGCCTTGAGCTGCAGCGGGTCCATTGGCGCCGAATGCTTCTCGAGCCCGTCCTGGCTGACGCAGCCGGCGGCGAGCAGTACCGTCAGGGCGGCGGCGCACCGTCTCATGGCACGTTGGCGAGCATGCGCCTCAGGAACCCGAACATCTGGCGCGTCTCGGCCTTGCTGAAACCCCGCAGGAAGATGCCGAACACCTCGAAGGCGGCCGTGCCGAGGTGCGGCAACGCGGCATTGCCGGCTGGCGTGAGCTCGACGCGCACGTTGCGCCGGTTTTTCGAATTGCGCACGCGCCGCACGAGGCCTTTCGCCTCGAGCCGGTCAATCAGGCGCGTCATCGCGCCCGGGTCGTAGCGCAGGTTGCGGCAGAAGTCGGCCGCGTGCTCCGCGACCCCGTTGGCGATCTGGAACATGACGATGGCCTGCGGCGCGGTGACGTCGTGCGGCGCGAAGGCCTTGTCCAGTTCCTCGAGCAGCGCGCGGCGCAGGTTGCCGATGAGGTAGCCGAGCGAATCCTGCGGCCTGAAGGTCTTCGGGTCGAAGGACTGGGGGGCGAAGGCGCTGCGCGGCATGGCGGCGCACAATAATTGCCTAGGCAATGATTGTCAAGGCAGGGTTTTGTCCCGTTGTCCGGCCGGCATGCGGTAACCTTCTGCCTTGCCTGCACAAACCCTGAAAACTGACGCGCTGGTCCTCGGCGCGGGCATCGTCGGCATCAGCGTCGCGCTGCACCTGCAGGCGCGCGGCCGCACGGTGGCGCTGGTCGACCGGCGCGGCGC
>DATJYN010000117.1:0-52529 GCA_035499575.1 Burkholderiales bacterium
GCGCCGACGAAGATCACGGCGAAAGCGAGGCCGCCGCGCAGCGGCCCGAACAGCTGGCCGATGGTGTCGAGCAGGTCTTCGGCCATGCCGCTGCGTTCCAGGATCAGCCCCATGAAGGTGAAGAAAGGCACCGCCAGCAGCGTATCGTTGGACATCACGGCCCAGATGCGCTGCGGCAAGGCCTGGAACAGCGTCGGTTGCAGCAGTCCCAGCTCGATGCCGAGCAGGCCGAAGAAGATGCCGCTCGCCGCGAGCGCGAAGGCGACCGGGTAGCCGATCAGCATCACGACGATCAGCGACGCGAACATCAGCGGCGCCATGTTGTGGATCAGGAAGGCGCTCATGCGCTTTCCCCCTGACGTTTGCGCAACTCCTCCGCAAGCAGTTCCTCATCCGTCGGGCCTTCGTCCTTTTCCGCTGGATCCGGGATCATCCCCTGCAGGAAGGCGACACGCTTGATCAGTTCCGAAAGGCCCTGCAGCACCAGCAGCACGAAGCCGGCCGGCAGCATCAGGCGCCCGGGCCAGACCAGCAGGCCGCCGGCGTTGGTCGAAACTTCGCCGCTCCTGTATGCGTCCATGAACACCGGCCAGGACAGCCACATGATGGTGATTGCCATTGGCAGCAGAAAGAAAACAGAACCGAAAATATCAATCCAGGCTTTGGCGCGGCCGGACAGGTGTCCGGTCAGGATGTCGATGCGGACATGCTGGTTGTGGAGCAGCGTGTAGCCGGCGCAGAACAGGAACACGAACGAGAACAGGTACCACTGGATTTCGAGCCAGGCATTGGAACTGCGGTTGAACGCATAGCGCACGATCGCGTTGCCAGTGCTGATCAGCACGGCGGCGAGGATCAGCCAGTAGGTGAACCGCCCGACGTATTCATTGAGTGTATCGATCGCGCGCGACAGGCGCAGGCACAGCTTCAACATCGCAAACCCTCCTTTGCGAATACGGCAATGACCTGCTGGTTCAGGCCGACTTAAGAGTCCCGCTACCGCCCTGGATACCCGACCGCGCGCGCAACTCCATGGCGCGGCGCTGCACCTCCTCGTGCAGCTTCGGCTTGTAGCCTAGCGCAAAGAGCACTTCGGCGGCCAGAAAAATCGGCGCCACGAAGACCTGGAACAGGTTGTCCATCAGCGCGGGTTTGCGGCCCTCGTAGACGTGACCCCAGAGCTGTAGCGCCCAGCCGCCGACGAACATGACCAGGAACCAGGCTGCGCCGACGCCGAGCGAAGCCTGCGAAAGCGGTTCGGCGCCCCAGAGCATCAGCGCAAACACCACGCTCATCGCCAGACCGAGCGGAATGTCGAGTACAAGGTAGTACAGAAGGAGGATCAGCGTCACTACCAGCGCCGCGCTGAGCGGGATTCCGCCGGCATCCACGCGCAGCCAGCCGAGCGGGATCAGCAGCGAGAATACGATCACCGGCACGCCGACAAAATGCGTCGCCTTGTTGCGCGCGTCCTGATGGTAGGCCGCGTAAAACGACATCTGCTCTTCGAGTTTCTTCACTTGGTCTCCCTCCTCCCAGTGAATCTGGCCGACTGAAAGCCGCTATAATTCAATATTTTACACGCGCCGATGCAGGTCACGCACGGGACGATCAAGCCGCAGAACGGCCCCACGGGGCTTGGCTGCGTGCTCACCATCGGCAATTTCGACGGCGTGCACCTCGGCCATCGCGCCATGCTCGAGCGCCTGGTCGCGAAGGCGCGCGAACTGAAGCTACCTTGCTGCGTCCTGACATTTGAGCCGCATCCGCGCGAGTTTTTCACGCCGGCCACGGCTCCGACCCGGCTTACGCGGCTGCGCGAGAAGCTCGAGCTGATTGCGGAAGCCGGCGTGGACCGCGCGCACGTGCTGCATTTTGGTGCACGCTTGGCCGCGCTGGCGGCGGATCGCTTCCTCGAAGGGATGCTGTTGCGCGGGCTTGGGGTGCGTTGGCTGCTGGTGGGCCGGGACTTTCGCTTTGGCGCCAGGCGCGCAGGCGATTTTGCGATGCTCGAATCGGCTGCGGCGCGGTACAGCTACGCGGTCGAGGCGATGCAGGACGTGACGCAGGCCGGCGAACGCATCTCCAGTTCGGGCGTGCGCGCGGCACTGGCGGCCGGCGACCTCGCGGGGGCGGCGCGGTTGCTCGGGCGCGATTACAGTATGAGCGGGCGCGTGGCGCACGGTGGGAAGCTCGGGCGCAAGCTCGGATTTCCGACCGCGAACATCGTCCTGCGCCGGCGGCCGCCGCTGTCGGGAATTTTCGTGGTCGAAGCGGAGTTGGCAGAAACACGCAAGCTGCTGCGAGGCGTGGCGAGCGTGGGCCGGCGTCCAACGATCGCGGAAAATGCGCCGCCGCTGCTGGAAGTGCATCTGTTCGACTGGCGGGAAGAACTCTACGGCCGGCACCTGAGGGTCAGGTTCCTGTCGAAGCTGCGGGACGAGGAAAAGTACGATGGGCTGGAGGCCCTGGGATCTGCCATCCGGCAGGACGTGGCGCAGGCAATGGACTACTTCAAGAGAAATGGCTGACTACAAGAACACGCTGAACCTGCCCGATACGCCGTTCCCGATGCGCGGCGACCTCGCCAAGCGCGAGCCGCTATGGGTGAAGGAATGGCACGACAAGGGCGTCTACCAGCGCCTGCGCGCGGTCTCGAAGGGCCGGCCGCGCTTCGTGCTGCACGACGGGCCGCCCTACGCCAACGGCGACATCCACATCGGCCACGCGGTCAACAAGATCCTCAAGGACGTGATCGTCAAGTCGAAGGCCATGGCCGGATTCGACGCGCCGTACGTGCCGGGCTGGGACTGCCATGGCATGCCGATCGAGGTCCAGATCGAGAAAAAGCACGGCAAGAACCTGCCGGCCGGGGAGACGCAGCGCCTGTGCCGCGCCTACGCCACCGAGCAGATCGCCAAGCAGAAGCTCGACTTCCAGCGCCTCGGTATCCTCGGGGACTGGGACAACCCGTACCTGACGATGGCCTACGGCAACGAGGCCGACGAAATCCGCGGCCTGGGAACGCTGCTGAAGAAGGGCTACATCTTCAGGGGCCTGAAGCCGGTGAATTGGTGCTTCAACTGCGAGTCGGCGCTTGCCGAGGCCGAAATCGAGTACGAGGACCGCAAGGATCCCGCCATCGACGTGGGTTTCGAGTTCGTCGAGCGGGAGAAAATCGCCGCCGCTTTCGGGCTGCGCAGCCTTCCGGACAAGAAAGGCTGGATCGTCATCTGGACGACGACGCCCTGGACGCTGCCCGGCAACCAGGCGCTGAACGTGCACCCGGACTTCGACTACGCGTTGCTCGACACTGACCGCGGCCTGCTGATCGTCGCGGACGCGATGTTGGTCGCTGGCGACGTTCCCGATGCGACCGAGGAGGAATTCGACTCCCTGGCGATGCCGAAACTGCTCGCGCGCTACGGCGTCAAGGCCTGGAAGCTCATCGGCAAGGCGAAAGGCGGCGCGCTGGAGAATATGCGGTTCAAGCACCCGTTCTACGACCGTACCTCGCCCGTCTACCTTGGCGAGTATGTCACGCTCGACGCTGGCACGGGAGTTGTGCATTCGGCGCCTGCCTACGGCGTCGAGGACTTCGATTCCTGCCGCCGCTACGGCATGAAGGACGACGAGATCCTCACGCCGGTGATGGGCGACGGCAAATACGCTTCCACGCTGCCGCTGTTCGGTGGCCTGTCGATCTGGGACGCCAACCCGAAGATCGTCAAGCTGTTGGAAGAGAAGGGTTCGCTGTTCGCCGTCGACTGGAAGCACGTGCACAGCTACATGCATTGCTGGCGCCACAAGACGCCGGTGATCCTGCGCGCGACCATCCAGTGGTTCGCCGGCATGGACGAGGTGCCGGGCTACAACGGGGTCAGGCCCCCCGAGCCCCTGCGCCAAACGGCGCTGCGCGGCATCGAGGCCACCGAGTTTTTCCCGGCCTGGGGCAAGGCGCGCCTGCACGGCATGATCGCCAACCGGCCGGACTGGACGCTGTCGCGGGCGCGGCAATGGGGCGTGCCCATGCCGTTTTTCGTGCACAAGGAAACCGGCACGCTGCACCCGCGCACGCTCGAATTGCTGGAGGAGGTCGCCAGGCGGGTCCAGCAGGGAGGGATTGAGACCTGGCAGACGATGACGACCGAGGCGTTCCTCGGCGCCGACGCCGCGCACTATGAGAAGGTGAAGGACACGATCGACGTCTGGTTCGATTCGGGATCGACGCACTTGACGGTGCTGAAGGGCTCCCACAAGAGCGAAACCGGCTTTCCGGCAGACCTGTACCTGGAGGGATCGGACCAGCATCGCGGCTGGTTCCACTCCTCGCTGCTGGTGTCCTGCATGATGAACGGGGCGCCGCCCTACAAGGCGATCCTGACGCACGGCTTCGTGATCGACATGGATGGCCGCAAGATGTCGAAATCGAAGGGCACCGGCGTGGCGCCGCAGCAGATCGCCGGCACCTTGGGGGCGGAGATCCTGCGCCTGTGGATCGCCAGCGGGGACTATTCGGGCGAGCTGACGATTTCCAACGAGATCCTGAAGCGCGTGGTCGAAAGCTACCGGCGCGTGCGCAACACGCTGCGCTTCCTGCTCGCCAACACGGCAGATTTCGATCCGGCAAAGCACGCGGTGCCGGTCGCCGACATGACCGAGATCGACCGCTATGCGCTGGCGCTGGCGGCGAAGATGCAGGATGAGGTGGTCGCCGACTATGCGCGCTACCAATTCCACCTGGTCACGCAGAAGCTGCAAAGCTTCTGCTCGGAAGATCTGGGCGGCTTCTACCTCGACATCCTCAAGGACCGGCTCTACACCTGCGGGGCGGATTCACGTGCACGCCGCTCGGCGCAGACTGCGCTCTGGCACATCGCACAGAGCCTGGTCCGGCTGATGGCGCCGATCCTGAGCTTCACCGCGGAGGAGGCCTGGCAGGTGATGCTCGGTAGCAAGGACCGGAGCGTGTTCGAGGAGGTCTGGCATCGCATTCCCGCGCACGGATTAGACGCCTCCGTGATAGATCACTGGGGAAACGTGCGCCAATTCAGGGAAATCGTCAGTAAGAGGATCGAGGAGAAACGTGAGACTAAGGAGATCGGCTCCTCTCTGGCGGCGGAACTGGTCATCAAGGCGCATGGTTCGACGTTCGACGCGTTGGCTCGGTTGGGTGACGAGCTGAAATTCGTCCTGATTGTTTCGCAATCGTCTTTGCTCCCGTCCCCGGGGTCTTCAAGTCTTGTCGATGTCAGGGCGAGTTCGCATGTGAAGTGCGAGCGCTGCTGGCACTACCGGTCCGATGTCGATGCGGAAGGGCTGTGTGGCCGCTGCGAAAGCAACCTGCACGGGCCGGGCGAGCCGCGGCGGCATGCCTAAGTATCTGCGCTGGTATTTGCTGTCGCTGCTGGTGGTCATGCTTGATTTCGCGACGAAGGTGGCCGTGCTGGCCTCCTTCGCGCCCGGCGAGAGCCGCGCGCTAGCCCCGTTCTTCAACCTCGTATTGGTATTCAACAAGGGCGCAGCCTTCAGCTTCCTCGCCGGTGCGCAGGGCTGGCAGACGCTGGTCTTCGCCTCGATTGCCGCCGTGGCATCCGTCGTGGTGAGTGTCCTGATTTTCAGGAATCCCGGCAAAAGCCTGTTGTGCAGCGGTCTGGCGCTCATCCTGGGCGGCGCGCTCGGCAATCTCTACGACCGCCTGGCCTACGGCCACGTGGTGGATTTCCTCGATGTGCATGCCGCCGGCTGGCACTGGCCGGCATTCAACGTCGCCGATTCCGCGATCACGGTCGGCGCCGGCATCCTGATCATCGAGAGCTTCCTGCAGCGCGAGGCGGCGAAGTGAGGAAGGCCCCGGAAAAGGACCTGGCGCTGCTGTTCAGGGCGCTCGCCTTCGCCGCGCACAAGCACCGCGACCAGCGGCGCAAGGACGCCGAAGCCTCGCCCTACATCAACCATCCGATCGCGCTGGCCGAAGTGCTGGCAGGCGAGGGCGGCGTGACAGATGCCGAGGTGCTGGCTGCCGCGCTGCTGCACGACACCATCGAGGACACCGCCACTACCGGACATGAATTGCGTGGCGAGTTCGGCGAGCGGATTGCGGCGATGGTCGAAGAGGTCACGGACGACCAGGCGCTACCCAAGGCGGAGCGCAAGCGGCTGCAGATCGAGCACGCGGCGGGCCTCAGCCAGGGCGCCAAGCTGGTCAAGCTGGCTGACAAGATCTGCAACTTGCGCGACGTGGCGGACCGCCCGCCGGCGAAGTGGGACCTGCAGCGTCGCCAGGAGTATTTCGAGTGGGCGAAGCGCGTGATCGACGGATTGCGCGGCGCGCATCCCGGGCTGGAGGCCGCGTTCGACGCCGCCTACCAGCGTAAGCCGTAGAATGCCGGCGATGGACGTACTGCTCGCCAATCCGAGAGGTTTTTGCGCCGGCGTCGAACGCGCGATCGAAATTGTCGAGCGAGCGATCGAGCAGCGCGGCGCGCCGATCTACGTGCGCCACGAGATCGTGCACAACAAATACGTGGTCGACGACCTGCGCAAGAAGGGCGCGGTGTTCGTCGAGGAGCTGGACGAGGTGCCGCGCGGCAGCACGGTGATTTTTTCGGCGCACGGTGTTTCGCGGCAGATCCGCCAGGATGCTGAAGCGCGCGGGTTGAAGGTCTTCGACGCCACTTGTCCACTGGTGACCAAGGTGCACGTCGAGGTCTCGAAGATGCTGCGCGAGGGCTACGAGATCGTGATGATCGGCCACCAGGGCCACCCCGAATCGGAAGGCACCATGGGGCAGTCCGACACCGGCATGCACCTGGTGGAGACGGTCGCCGACGTGGCGCGGCTCGCGGTCAGGAACCCGGAGAAGCTCTCCTACGTGACGCAGACCACGCTGTCGGTGGACGATGCGGCGCAGATTGTCGCCGCCCTGCGTGAGCGCTTCCCCGCGGTGCGCGGGCCGAAGCGGGACGACATCTGCTACGCCACCCAGAACCGGCAGGACGCGGTCAAATTCATGGCACCGCGCTGCGACGTGGTGATCGTAGTGGGCTCGCCCAATAGTTCCAATTCAAACCGCCTGCGCGAGGTCGCGCAGAACATGGGCGTCGAAGCCTACATGGTGGACAGTGCTGCCGGCCTGAAGCCCGAATGGATCGCGGGCAAGCCGCGCGTCGGCGTCACGGCTGGCGCCTCGGCCCCGGAAGTGCTGGTGAACGAACTGATCGAGCGGTTGCAGGAACTGGGTGCGAAAAGCGTGCGCCCGCTGGAAGGCATTGCCGAGCACGTTGTGTTCACGCTGCCGCGCGAACTGGCGCGCCCGGAGACTCGTTAAGTCCCCGGTGCGACCGTCGTCCGGCGCGGCGCTATTGCGTCAGTTCGCGCCACTGCACCCGTTGTCCCGCATAGCCCGCCGCGGTCGCGGCGAATTGCACGCCCGGCACGATCGTGGGCGTCGGTTGCGTGGAGGTCACCACTTCCACGACGGGGCTGCCCGAGATGTACAGCACGTTCAGGCCCACGATCGTTGCGTCGAGCCGTATGCCGGAGAGTCCCGGCGTCACGACGGCGGCACCCGTGCTGTAGTTGAGGAAGTTGAGCCAGCCCAGGCCGCCGGGCGAGCAGGTGGTGCTCGAGGGCACGATCGTCGGCACAAGCAGCGTTCCCTGGATCAGTGCGGCGTCGATGTTGGCGCGCTCGCCGCTATCCGGAAAATCGACGAACCAGCCCAGGTTGACGCCGAAATTCACCGTGTTGCTGCCCTGCGTGGTTGCGGTGGCTGATCCTGCGCTCAGGCGGGTCGCGGTGCCATCCGGGTTATTGATGAGGAACTGCTGCACCATCCCGGACTGGGCTCGCGGATTGACGATCGTGCTGCTCACGTTGTCGTCCTTGATCGCGTACTGGGTCATCTGCTGCGTCGTACTCAGGTCCGAGGTTTCCAGGTACTTGCCGGTGCCGACGAAAATGACGCGCTTGCCGACGATCGTCCCGAGGATCGGCGTGGTCATGATCGGCTGGGGCTGGGTGGCGCCGACGTCGGAGAACAAGGTGGCGAACTTCAATGCGGCGCCCGTGCCGACGGTGGCGGTGGTGCTGCTGTTGATGTCGAAGCGCCAGAGGTTGCCGAGCAGGTCGCCGCCGTAGATGTAGCTTACCCTGTTGCCTGCGGATTCGGAGTTGAAGCCGCCGATCTTGGCCAGCCCGCTGGGGGTTCCCGTACTGCCGGCCCCGGTGGAAATCTTGCTCAGCATCGTGCCGGTACCGGCGTCGAGGACGTAGAGAAATCCCGTGCCGCTGCCCGCCGGCGACTGGGCGGTGAGCGATGGGCTGCTGGTGCCATTGTCGTAGCCCGAGGTCACCACCACCACCCACCGGCCGTCAGTCCTCTGGGTGATGATTGCCTGCCCGTAGGTGTAGCCGAGGTCGTCGTCCTTCACCTTGCCGATGCCCGCGGTGGTGGTGAATTCCCACAGCAGCACGGGGGTGGCCGGGTTGGTGATGTCCAGCGCGTAATAGCCGCGCCCGCCGCCGTTCAGGCCGCCCACCAGGATCGTCTTCCACACCGGGTCGGAAGCGCCTCCCGTGACCGCGTTGGCGCAATTGGCCGTGCACACGTCCGACGTGATCGGGCTGCCGTTGACGTAGTTGGTGTGCAGGTTCGCGTAGTTCGAATCCGCGAGCTTCCACATGTTGGGGATCACCATGCTCGGCACGTAAGCCCAGCGCTCTACGCCGCTTGCGGAATTGAACGCATGCAGCATGCCGTCGTTGGTGCCCATGTACACGGTTCCGGCCCGCCCGGCCTGTGCAGTCTTGAACTGGGTATACCCGGAATAGGGATAGCTGAAGACCGGTGCGCCGAGGAAGGCAGGCTGGGATTCCAGCGCATCGCCCATCACGCTCGGCCGGTTGCGGTAGAACTGGTCGATCGTCGCGACGGCCGAACGGCCCAATTCATGCCCGTTCTGACCGCGCAAATAGCCAAGCAGGTTGGCGCCCTGCGCATTGGCGCGGAAGTAGATCGCGTTCGCCGAGGTATCTGTCGACGGCGGCCACTGGGTCAGGTTGGCGAGGACCGTGGAGTCGAAGTAACTCGCATTGGCAGCCTGGTAGGTGGTATCGAAAGGTGTGAGCAGGGTGCCGGCCGCGTTGGCGGTATAGATGGTGCGCGTGTCGGTGCTCGCCCCTACCAGCGCGTTCATGGTGCCGCTGCAGGCGGTCGCCATCGGCACCGAGCAAGTCGTGCCGCTCAGCGTGCCGTCCGGGCAGGTCACCGAATTGGGGGTGGAGCAGAAATAGGTCGTGGTGTCCCCGCTGGTATCGTTGGTTACGACGCCCGGGGAGGCGCAGGTGTCCGCGGTGACGTCCGCCACGCACCAGTCGTCGTTCACGTTGACCGCGCCGGTATCCGTGTTGATGCCGCGCGCCTCGAGGTTGCCCGTCCACAGCAGCGTGGTGTAGCTCGCGACGAAGGCTTCGTTGTTGCCGGCGACCGGATTCAAGGTGCTGGTGGCCGCAGCGGCGGCTGCGCCCACCTTGGAGTTGATGCTCCTGAGTGCGTTGGAAAGGCCGGTGGCGAGCTCGTTAGGGTTGCTGGCGCTGTAATAGGCGCCGCGGCCGTTGACGGCCGCATGCCAGAGGTCGTCCACCGTCGAGGGCTGGCCGCTCGAGGGCACCGGCCAGTTGCAGACTGTGCCGGCGGTCTGCCAGGTGCAGTTGGTGGCGGTCGCGTTCAGGCCGTTCTTCACATAGAAGTAGTCACCGCTCGTGTCCGTCAGGTAGCTGGACGAATAGACCATGTTGCCGCGCACGCCCAACCCGAGCGTGAAGGTAGTCAGGTGCTGCGTCGCCTGGTTGTCGGTGGAGCTGACGAACACGTTGTTGTCGCATACGCTGGTGCCGAGCGCGCCCGTGCAGTTGCTCAGCGAGTTGTCGCGCAGGTCCGTCTGGTAGTAGTACAGCGCGACGTCGGCCAGGGTGCTGGTCGCCCCGCCCGAGGTGGCCACGGTCGAGCTCTGCGTCGTGGTAACGCTCGGATTGGGCGTAGGCACGATCGGACTGGCGACGCAGGTGGTTTTGTTATTGGTATACGGCGGGATGTACGTGGCCGACCCGTTGTTGCTCCAGCTGGTGGTGCACGAGGTCGCGGGACTCCCGCTCGAGGTCACCGTGCAGATTTGCGGCTGGCTGATGGTGCGCTTGGTGCCGGTGGCGCAATTGTTGCTGCTGCCCGAGAGCGCGGTCGATGTCTGGCTGTAGGAGTTGCGCGTGAATATGGTCGTGTAGCTGGTGCCGACCACGGTGCCGTCATACAGGGGCCGAGCCGACGTGCCGTCCTGGTTGCCTACGTCGTTATTGTTGAGGTCATAGGTATCGGGGCCGTTCCAGTAGCCGTCGGTCGACAGCAAGACGAAGTTCTGCTGGCAGGAGTATTGGACCGGGTCCGCGGGCGTGGTGCCGTTGATCTGCGCGGTGCTGGTGCTGGACGTGAACGCCGCCGTGCTGAACGTCATGCCGCCGCCGTCCGTGGTGATCACCGGCGTGGCGCCGACCGCCGACGAGGGGCCGGTAATGGTGATGACGTTGCAGGAAGCGCCGGTGCCGACGGTGGCGCCATAGTCGGTGACGTCCGGCGCGTTGATCATGTTGGCGACGTTGGTGGCGACATTGCAGCTGAAGCTGTCGGCAGCGGTGGAGTCGAACATGGTCTCGGTCCCGTTCACCTTGATGCTGAGCACGCCGGTGGGGCTGGTGCCGTTCACCGTGATCGTGGTCTTGTACTTGGTGACGCTGCCGTACTTGTGCGCGTAGTACTGGCCCACGTGGGAAAGCGCTTCACGCAGCGGAGTGGAATTGGAGGGCGTGGCGGCGTAGAGCTTGCTGTACCAGAGGGACTTCTGGGCGGCGCCGAACGTGTCGACCGCCACGAAGTCCGGCGAGTTGTTGTTGTTCATGCTCATGTAGCCGACGCGGTAATTTGTGCCGACCTGGTTGAAGGCGATGCCGGCGCCGCTCTTCATCATGATCATGCGGTGGCTGTAGTAGCTGTACCAGTTGGCGAAATTCTGCAGCTGCACCGGGTCGCTGAGCGGGAAGGCCAGGGTGGCAAGCGTGATGGGCGTTCCGGCCGACGTTATGCCCGATATGACCGGCGTGAGCTGCGAGGCCGAGGTCGGGGCGGTAATGGTCACTACGGGGCCCGCGGCGACGGCGGAATAGCCGTGTCCGTAAGCATTGATCTGGTTCGCGATGGAGGTCGACAGCGAGATCGGGCTGATCCCCGTTGCCGTGGCGTTCAATATGTTGGTGCCGCCCACCGAGATGCTGGCGACGTTCGTAGCGAAGACCACGGGGAAGGAACTCGTCACTGTTGCTGTTGCATTTCCGCTGGCGCGAGTGATGACTGGGGTGACCCCGCTCGACGCGGCCGGACCATAAATGGTGACGGTGGCGCTCGACGAGTTCCCCGACGAGGACGCGCTGTAGTTCTGTGTCCCGCAGTTGCCGGTGGCGGTCGTTGTGCAGGCATTGATTTGGGCCGCGATACGGGAGGCGATCGTGCTGGCACTGCTCGACGCGGTGGAGGCGGCGGCCATGATCTGGAGGCCGCCACCCGCCGTGATGCCGCTGAAAGAGGTGCTGGCAGAGCCGCCAGAGCCGGCGGTAATCTTGATGGTGGCGGGGTTGCCGGGGGCCGTCGAGGTGATCGTTGTCGTGGGGATCGCGGCCATGCGGACCAGGGAGAACACGTTGCTGCCCGGCGTCGAGCCGATGCTGCTATTGCATTCCTTGTAGAACGTGCTGCTGGTGTCGAAATAGGTCTTCTGCGCCGGTGTGGTCTGCGTGCCTGTGTAGTTGTAGTAGAAGGCGGGGCCCGGCGACATGACATTGCCGGGAGAGCCGCTGCCGCTGCCGCCCGTGAAGCCGGTGTTCAGGTCGGCCGTTCCGAGGGACGTGTCGTAGCCGTTGAGGTAGGCGGCGCTAAAAGTGGTGGGCGTGGCGTTCAGCGGCGTGCCGTCGTAGGCGACTGGCGCAAGGTAAGTGATGGACGGGTTGTAGTAGACGCCGTTGCACTGATTGCTGTTGTAGCCGTAGTTGTTCGAGAAATTGGCGGCGGTGTCGGGCAGGTAGTCCCAGGCCATGCTGCCGGAATCATCCAGCATGAACATCAGGTTGGGTTGCACCGTGGTGGCAGTCGAAGTCGCCATCGGCACCGTCGCCAACTGGACCGGGCCCGCGAGCGTCGCGCGAGGCAGCGCCGCCCCGGCAACGAGCCAGAGCCAGGACAGAATACGGAAGAGCACGCGGATTCTCGATTCAGGGCTCATGGCGGTGGCTCTTTTCTCAATGCTCAATAGATGAGGGCTTGCACGTAGCTCACGGTGTTCTTCGGGCCGGTGACCTTTGAAGTCACCCGGATCATCGGCGTCTGGCCGGCCACGGGGCAGCCCGGCCCGTTGCAGACCTGCTGGGGCAGCGGGATGTTCTGGCCGTTGTTGTCCAGGGCTGCGCCGCTGAAAAGGCAGCTCGTGCTGGCGACCGCCACCCCCGAGGTCAGGCACATGCGCTGGATGATGTAGCGGATCGTATTGCCGGCGGCGTCGGTGCCGACGCTCGCACTGTCGGTGCCGTCCCAGTTGAAATGCGATCCGGTGGTCGAGGTAAGGCTCTTGGCCGGATCGGTGCTCGCGTAGTAGCCCGCTGCGGCATTGTCCACGTTGAACGGGTGCGTGGGATCAAGAAGCACGTTGGTGGTCGAATTCGCCGTCTGTACCCCCTGGAGCCAAGCCATAGCCGCCTCGGTGCCGCCGTCGCCCGAGCGGGTGGCCGACTGCTGGAACGCAAGGTTGCCCATGATCAGCGTGGCGGTATCGACCGAGCGCACCAGCATCACCGCCGCGAGCATGATGGCGACCATGCAGATCAGGGCGAAAAACAGCGCCACGCCGCGCTGCCTGGAGGGGCGTGCACAGCCGAACGGCTTGCGGACGAGGGAATTCATAGCGTGCCCTTGGCCCAGATCACGTTGCGCAGCGGGATGATGGTTTCGAAGACGCGGTAGCGGTAGCGTGCCCAGTTCGCGTCGGCGGGAGAGAGGTCGATTGTCGGCGCGGGCGAAGCGATGAACGGCAGGGCGATCGGATTGGGAAGGGCGGAGGTGGCGTCCCATGCGCACAGCCCCGTCGGCGCGGCCAAAACAATGGAACTGCAGGCGGTAGTCACGGCGGCCGGCTCGATCTTTGCGTTGCGCGCCACCACAGCGACGCGGACAGCCTTGATCCGGTTGCGGTTCGCGACCGTGATCAATGCCGGATCCCAGGTGCCGCCAGCCGTCGCATCGACCCACTGCACGATCTGATTGGAGGTGGCCGAGGTGGAAATTCCGTATTGCGCCTGGAGGTTGACGACGCCCACCACGCTCGGCACGGTGGTGCTCACGCCGTTAACCACGCTGGTCCGGTCGAGGTTGCCGGTCGCCTGGTTTACCGCATACGTGACCTCGTTCCATTGTCCTAGGCAGCCGAGGTTGGAGCTTAGGACGTTTGTGGTGTTGGCCAGCGTGATCGTGATGGGCGAGACGCCCGCCGCCGATACTGCGGTAACCGTCGAAAAGGCGCAGGTGGCCCCGGCGCTCGCCAGGGTGGCGTCGCCGACCTGGCAGCCAAGATTGCTTTGGACGGTCGCCGCGTTTCCGACCAGCGAACTGACCTGGGAAACGGTGCCGCCCATCTGCGAGGTCGCATAGCGCAAGGTGATCGTGTCGCTGGCGTCGACGCCCGCAGCCGCCACGCCGTCGGTAATGCTTACCGGGGCGATGCCCGTGATGCCGGTGCCGCCGTAAGTGACCACGTTGCACTCCAGCGACGGATTGGTGATCGGCATCAGGCCGAAGCCCGCCATCTGCAGCTCGCGCGAAATGGAATACAGCGCGATGCCGCCATTGGTCTGCGCGTCGGCCGAACCCGTCGTGCTGCGCCTCTGCGCCTCGAACAGGGACATCACCTGGGTGATGATCAACACGGAGAGCAGGCCGAGGGCCATGCCGACCATCAGTTCGATCAGGCTGAATCCGGCCGGATCGAAACGCGAGCGTCTGGGAGTGGGATGCATGATTTCAGCCCCCGGTGACGTTCACCGCGGTGGTGAAGTTGTGCGTCGTCTGGTTGGGGCCCGGCTGCAGCCAGGTGACCGTTACCGTGAACTGCCCGGTCGCGCCTTGGGTGACGGTACGCGTGCCCCCGGGCAAGCGGGCGGAGATGTCGGTGTTGGTTTCTACATAAGAGGCGGCGTTGGCCGCGTCCGACCAGATCTGGCCGATCCTCTCCTGCGCGATGTAGCTCGCCTCGGCCCGGTATTGCGCATCGGCGGTGGCTTTGATCATGGTCGCCTGCAGTCCCACGATGGCCAGCACGCCTACGGAAAAGATCAGAATGGCAACCAGTACCTCGATCAGGACAACACCCTGCTGCGTCGATGCCGTCGTTGGAAGGGGTCCGCGCATGATTTTTCTCCCGGTCATGGGCAATAGCGCACGTTGGTCGAAGGCAGGCTTGGGTCGCAGACGCGGGTGTTGCCGCCCGCGCCGATTTTGACGCGCAGAATCTGGTTGGCGCCCGACGCTGTCGCATTGAAGGTAATCTGGCTGAGTGCGGGAGACGCATCGGCGTTTGCCGCAACTTGTCCCAGATTATTGAATGTAATGGTGGTCGCCGCGGTGGCCAGGTCCGCAGCTACCGCCGCGAGCACGACGTTCGCGGAGCCCTCCGTGCTCAACCTCGAGTCGATCGGGTTAGGCCCCCGGTTGGCGGCGACGGCGTAGTCGACGTTCCATGAAGTTCCGCCCTGGAGGACGAACTGGATCGTCGAATTGCGCGACACAGCCTCCGCGCGCGCGCGCTGCACGCCGTTGGCAACCGACTCGGCCGCGACGCGGACCTGGTAGTTCTTCAGCAACTGCTGGAAAGAGGGCAGGCCCAACGCGAGCAGTGCGGCGAATACGGCGACGGCGATCATCAGCTCGATCAGCGTGAAACCCGCGGATTTCGCCGACCTGGAGGTCATGGTCAGAGGCACAGCCCGTTCTTCTTGGTGATCCAGCAGCTGGTCGGCATGACTGCCGCAGCCCAGCCTGCAGGGGCGGCGGTAGTCCGCTTCGTGTTGGTCTGGTCGATGGTCATGGTCCATCCGTTCATGCTGGTGTTGCCGGTCGTGTTGCCAATGGCGCTGATCACATAGGTGGTCGTCGAAGTACCGCTGACGGAATAGGTGAAATACTGGGTCGCGGTAGGCGTCGGCCCACCCACATAGGTGCGGTTGTCCTGGAAGAACTGTTCCATCTTGATGCGGCCGTCGGACAAGGCCGAGGTGGCTTCGGCGATCTTTCCGCGAGTCGAATACTCCGTGTAGCTGGGAATCGCCACGACGCTGATGATCGCGACGATCCCGACGACGGTAATCAACTCAATCAGGGTGAATCCCTTTGTTGCACGCATGGGCCGCATCCTCCGCTGTGGTTGGCGCCGTCTTCGCTCCGGGCTTGGTGCGATACTAGCCCGGCGCCGATGCCCGTAAAGTCCCGACGACGAATGGTCGATTTGCTCGCATGAGCGGCCCCTCGAGCCTCGATTTGTTCACACTATCGCCATCCGGCAATGTGCCGGCCACCTACCGCGACGGGGTGGATTGGGGGCGCCTGTATGCCGCCCTCGTGGCCTCATGCCTATTGCATACGATGGTTCTCGTCACTCCCTATTTCGGCACGGGCTCTGGGGTGGTTCAATCGGCCGCGCGCGAGGCTCAGGAACCCGGCCCGGCCCGCGTCCTCGAGGTGAGGCTGGAGCAGGCGGGGCAGTCTCCGGCCGCGATCGAAAGAAAGCCCACGGCTGCCGAGGAACCGCGCAAGCCGCCGCCGCTGGCCCGCGGAACCGAGCTGCTGCCCGTTCCCGCACCGGCGTTCTACACCGCCGATCAGCTCACGAAAGCCCCACAGCCGACCTCGCAACCCGTGCTCGATGTGCCGTACAGAATCGCGCGTGCCGTCCGTGGCGGGGTGACCTTGCAGCTGTCGATCGACGAGCTCGGCAACGTGGTGTCGGTGGTGGTCGAACAGAGCAACGTGCCGGCGGTGGTTTCGGCGTTGGCGGCCAAGGCGTTCTGGAAGCTTCACTACGAGCCGGGAGAAATCGACGGCCGGAGCGTGGGCGCGCTGATAACGGTGGAAGTGAAGTATGGCGATCGAATCGAGCGGCCCTGAGCCGCGAGCGGGGCTCGGCGGGACGCGTTGCCGACGTGCCAAGGGGGTACAATCCGCAGTCCGGGTCGCAGCCGCGCCCGGTACTGCTGATGTAGCTCAGCTGGTAGAGCAACTGATTCGTAATCAGTAGGTCCCCCGTTCGATTCGGGGCATCAGCACCAAACACCGCGAAAAGGCCCATGGCCGCGAAAATTCTGGTGGTCGACGACGACGAAAGCCTCTGCGAGCTGCTGCGCATGCATCTGTCGTCGGCCGGCTACGAGGTCAGCACCGCGCCCGATGCAATTAGCGCCGGCTACCAGGTGCTGAAGAATCCACCCGACCTGATCCTGTCGGACATCAACATGCCGTACATGGACGGCTTCGAGTTCGTCGCGGCGCTCAAGTCCGACACCACGCTGCCCTACATCCCCGTGATATTCCTTACCTCCGTGGAGGACGGCGACCACCGCGGCAAGGAATTGGGCGCTGTGGCGTACCTCATGAAGCCCGTGCGCGCCGACCGGCTGCTCGAACTGGTCGCGCAGCATGTGCCTGGCGGGGCGATTCCGATCGGCTAACTACTGGCAGTCGTGGATATCCGTGCCGGGGAAACCCGGCGCGGTTTCGCGGAAGCGGGCCTGCAGCGGCGCGTCTGCGCCGCGCAGCTGGAACCAGATCTTCGGTACTTGGGTTTCGCGCTCTCCCATCAGGGCGCTGCGCACGCCTTTCGCCCGCAGCGCGTCGAGCCGGCTCTTGGCGGCGTCTTCGCTGCTGAAGACGCCGAGGGACACCGCCCAGCGCATCTTGCCTTCATCCTGGAGCACGAAGTAGTCGTCAATGCCGAGTGCTTTCAGTTCGGCGGTCTTCTTGATCGCCGCGGGCCGGTTGCCCTGCGGCGGGATGTACACCCACCAGCCGGCGGTTTCTTCGCTGCGCCGCTGGGAAAGCCGTGCGCCGAGCGCGAGCGGCGCCAGGGCCTGCTCGGCCTTCGGCGCCTCGCTGAGTGCGAAGCCGCCCCATTCGATGCAGGTGCTGCCCGTCGAACCGGCGCCGGCTGGCGCCGTCGCGGTCGGTGCGGTACCGGCCGGTGCGGATGCTGCGGGCTTGATGCCTGCAGATTTCGCCGCAGGCGGAGCGAGGCCGGTCGATTCCTTGCCTTCCAGCAGGCGGATTTTCTCGGGGCTGATCTGGCGGCGCACCGGCTCCGGATCGACGGCGCTTTCGGCGGGTGAGTAGTGCTGGAACCAGGCGTAGAGCGCCAGGTTCGCCGCCACCAGCAGCAGGAAAGCGATCCTCATGACGTGATCACGTTTGCGACACCCCGATGCGCGCCAGTCCCTCGAGCACCAGATTCTCCACGTAGCGGCAGGGCAGGTCGAGCCGGTCCATCAGCGCCGGGCCGCCGCCGCCCGAGACCAGGCAGGCGCTGCCCTGCGTCATCGCGCGGAACATGCGCTCGACCGCCCCGGCTTGGGCATGCCGGCAGCCGGTTTCAATGGCGTCGACGGTATTGCGCGGTTCGGCCACGAAGCGCCCTTCCTGCAGCGGCAGCCGCCCGGTGTGCTCATGCAGCACGAAGCGCATCAAGTCGATGCCCGGCAGGATCAGGCCACCGGTGAATTCACCCTGGGTGTTAAGCGCATCGACCGTGGTGCAGGTGCCGGCGTTGACCACCAGGCAGGCGCGTTTCGGCTCGAGCGCGCGCGCCGCGATCAGCGCGGCCCAGCGGTCCGGGCCGAGCGCCTCCGGATTGGCGTAGCGGCTGCTGACGCCGCAGCGCTCGCGTTCGCCACGCACCCACTCCGGCGCGGCATCGAAAATGCTCGTCCAGTTCACGATGAGCTGCTGCGCGCCTTCCCCCGCGACGTTGGAGATGATGATGCGCGACGGATCCGCGTGCGTCGCCGAAAACGGGTTGATGTGGTCGCTGGAGGCCGCGAACTCGATCAGCGATACGTTGGCGATGCTCGACCAGCCGCCGACGCCGTGCAGCGTCGAGTCATACCAGCCCCATTTCACGCGCGAATTGCCGGCGTCGATGGCGAGGATCATGCCGCTTTTCCCACGGCCCGCTCCCAGGCTTCGAGCGTGGCGAGTACGTCGCGTGCGACCGCGCCGATCACCGCATTGCGCGAAACCGGGCGGTGCAGCACCTCGTCCAGCGCGGCGACGCCCCGGCCCAGCCGCGCGCCCAGCCGCGGCTGCACGCGGCAGTTGATGCCGATGCCGACGATCACCACGCTTCCCGGAGCCGATGCAGCGGCGGCGGGCCGCGTTTCGATCAGGACGCCGCCGAGCTTTCGGCGGTTCACCATCAGATCGTTGGGCCACTTCACCGCGACACCCCGCGCGCCCAGCTTGCGCAGCGCGCGAGCCGAGGAAATGCCCACCGCGATCGAGAGACCGGCCAGCCTGCGCTGCTCGCAGCGCATGTGCCGCCGGATCGTGAAGGTCGCGCCTGCGCCGCGCCTCGAGCGCCAGCGCCGGCCATGGCGGCCGCGGCCGGCCGTCTGCAGTTCAGCCGCGAGCAGTATCGGGGCCGGGGAGCGGTCGTCGCGTAGCACCTCGTTGGTGGAGGTACAGCGTTCGACGACGCGGATTTCCAGCCCCGGGACGCGGATCTGCGACGGGTCGAGTGAATGCACGGCCTGATTCTACGTGGAAGCGAAAGCGAACCCGCGGCCGGGGGCGGCGTCGAATAGCGCGCGCGTGTATTCGTGCCGAGGCCGCAGGAACACTTCCGCGGCGGCGCCGTATTCGACCACGCGTCCTTTCGACATCACCGCGACCTGATCGCAGACCTGCGCGGCCACGCGCAGGTCATGGGTGATGAACAGCATGGCGAGATTCAGCCGCGTGCGGATTTCCTCGAGCAACTGCAGCACCTGCGCCTGCACCGAGACGTCGAGCGCCGAGACCGCCTCGTCGGCGACCAGCAGCTCGGGCTCCATGGCCAGCGCGCGCGCGATGCAGATACGCTGGCGCTGGCCGCCGGAGAACTGATGCGGATAGCGCGCGAGCGCCGAATTGTCCATGCGCACCAGCTCGAGGAGCTTGCGCGCACGATCGAACGCTTCCACGCGTCCGATGCCGTAGTTGAGCGGCCCTTCGACAATCGATTCTCCGACGGTGCGGCGGGGGTTGAGCGAGCGGTAGGGGTCCTGGAACACGATCTGCACCTTGCGGCGCAGCGGCCTGAGCTCCCGCGCCGGCATGCGCGCGATCTCTTCGCCGGAAAGGCGGATATCTCCGGAGCTCGGATCGACCAGGCGGACGATGCAGCGCGCCACCGTGGACTTCCCGGAACCTGATTCGCCGACGATGCCCAGCGTCTGGCCGCGGCGCACCTCCAGGCTGACGTCCTGCGCGGCATGCACTTCGCGCCCGGCGCCGAACCAGCTGCGCTCCCGGTAGGTCTTGGACAGCTTCATGGTTTCGAGCACCAGCGGCGCATCCGGCCTGGCCGGGCGCGCGACGGGCTTGAGCGTCGGCACCGAGCCGATCAGCATCTTCGTGTAGTCGTGGCGCGGCGCCTTCAGCACTTCGTCGCGCGTCCCCATCTCGACCAGCTCGCCGAGCCGCAGCACCGCGACGCGGTGCGCGATTTCGGCGACTACGCCGAAATCGTGGGTGATGAAGAGAACGCCCGTGCCATGTTTTTTCTGTAGTTGAAGAATCAAATTCAGAATCTGCGCCTGTGTCGTGACGTCGAGCGCCGTGGTGGGCTCGTCGGCGATCAGCAGCGCCGGCTCGAGCACCAGCGCCATCGCGATCATGATGCGCTGCCGCTGGCCGCCGGAGAGCTGGTGCGGGTAGGAGGCGACGATGCGCTGCGGGTCCGGCAGGGAGACTTCCCGGACGATGCCGAGAATGCGACTGCGCCGCTCTTCCGCGGAAGCATGCGAGTGGAACTTCAATACTTCATCGATCTGGTCGCCGCAGGTCATGACCGGGTTGAGTGCGGTCATCGGCTCCTGGAAGATCATCGACATGCGCGTCGCGCGGCGAAGACGAAGACCCGCCTCGGGCATGCCGACGAGCTCCTCCCCGTTCAGCCGGATCGAGCCGCCGGCGAGCGGCAGCGACTTCGGCAGCAGGCCCATGACGCTTTGCGCGATCACCGACTTGCCGGAGCCCGATTCGCCCACCAGGCAGACGATTTCGCCGCGGCCGACGCTGAACGAGACTTTGGATGCCGCGTCGGCGCGGTCGCCGCCGGCGGGCAACGCGATGCTCAGGTCCCTTACTTCGAGGACGTTCATACCCGTTTTGCCATCTTGGGGTCGAGCGTATCGCGCAGGCCGTCGCCCAGGATGTTGATCGCGAGCACGGTGACGGCGAGGAAAACCCCCGGGAAAAATACGTTGTGCGGGAACGAGACGAACTGCGCGCGGCCCTCGGCCATGATGTTGCCCCAGGTCGGGATGTCGGGCGGCAGGCCGACGCCGAGGAAGGACAGGATCGCCTCCACGAGGATGGCGAAGGCGCAGGTGAAGGTTCCCTGCACCAGCAGCGGCGCGATGCAGTTGGGCAGGATGTGGCCGAAGAGGATTTTCCAGGTCGGCGTACCGAGCGCGATGGCCGCCTCGACGTAGGGTTCCTCGCGGATCGTCAGCACCAGGGAGCGCACCAGGCGCGTGACGCGCGGGATTTCCGGGATCGCGATCGCCGCCACCACCGTGAAGATGCTGCCGCGCCAGAGCGCGACCAGCGCGATCGCGATCAGGATCGCCGGGATCGCCATGATGCCGTCCATGAAGCGCATCAGGATGCCGTCCAGCCAGCGCAGGTAGCCTGCGCCCAGGCCGCAGACGATGCCCGCGGCAAGCGCGAGCAGCGCGGTGGCGATGCCGACCACCAGCGAAACCCGCGTGCCATAGAGCACGCGGCTGTAGATGTCGCGGCCGAACGAATCCGAGCCCATCAGGAAGGTGTGCTGGAGCGTTTCGCCTTCCAGCGTGGTGATTTCTCCCACCTTGCCGGGCAGCAGGTCGCGGCTGCCGGCATCGAACAGCGACGGGTCGACGGTGCCCAGCCAGGGTGCGGCAACCGCCAGCAGCACCATAAGCGCGATCACGCTGGCGCCGATGCACACCGACAGGTTGCGGAAAACGCGGGCAAACACGGTCAGTAGCGGATGCGCGGGTCGAGGAACACGTACGAGAGGTCGATCAGCAGGTTCACCATGACGTAGATGAACGAGAAGAACAGGATCAGGCCCTGCACGGTCGGGAAATCGCGCGCCAGCACCGCATCCACCGTCAGGCGCCCCAGGCCAGGGATGGCGTAGACCGATTCGGTCACCACCACGCCGCCGATCAGCAGCGCAATGCCGATGCCGATGACCGTGACGATGGGAACGGCCGCATTCGCGAGCGCGTGGCGCACCAGCACGCGCAGCTCCGGCAGCCCCTTGGCGCGCGCGGTGCGGATGTAGTCCTCGCCGAGCGCTTCCATCACGGAGGCGCGCGTAACCCTGGCGATCAAAGCGACATAGAGCACCGAAAGCGTGATCGAAGGCAGCGCAAGGTGGTATAGCCAGGGGCCGAAGCCTTCCGCGAGCCGCCGATAGCCCTGAACCGGCAGCCAGCCAAGCTTGAGCGACACCAGCCAGATGAGCAGGTAGGCAAGCACGAACACCGGCACCGAGAAGCCCAGCACCGAAAAGCCGATCAGCGCGCGATCCAGCCAGCCGCCGAAGCGCCAGGCCGCGAGGATGCCGAGCGGCACCGCGATCGCCACCGCGATCAGGATGGTGACGGCGGCGAGAGACAGCGTCGGTTCCAGGCGCTGGCCAATCAGCGTCGCAACCTTAGCCTTGTAATAGAAGGACTCGCCCAGGTCTCCCTGCAGCAGGTGGCCGAACCAGATGCCGAACTGGGCGGGGATCGGCCGGTCGAGGCCGAGGTTCGAGCGGATCTGCGCGATCTGGTCGGTGTTGGCGGCATCCCCTGCCAGGATCGCCGCCGGGTCGCCCGGCGTGAGGCGCAACAGCAGGAACACCAGCACCGCAACGATCAGCAGCACCGGTACGGTGGCGAGCAGCCTCCGGGCGACGAAGTTGATCAAGCCGCCGGCCTGCTCAGCGGAGGCTCAGTTTTTCTTCAGGTTCCAGTAGATGTTGCCGTTGGTGACGAAGAAGCCGCTGATGCGCTTCGTCGCCGCCATGGGTTGTGAGTATTCGCCGAGCGGCACGTGGGTGCCGATTTCGAAGGCGCGCGCCTGGATCTCGTTGGCGAGCTTCTTCTTGGTGGCGTCGTCTGTGGCGCGCATGAACTGCGCGCGCAGCGCCAGCAGCTTGTCATCCTTGGCCCAGCCGAACCAGCCCGAGTCCACGCCGCGCGTGTCCATGGTCGGATTGGCGATCGGATTCCAGATGTCGTGGCCCTGCCATGCGGTCATGAACATGTGCCAGCCGCCCTTGTCGATCGGATCCTTCTTCGCGCGGCGGCCAACCAGCGTCTGCCAGTCCATGGCCTGCAGGTCGACCTTGAAGCCGGCCTGGCGCAGCAGCTGCGCGCCGACGTCCGGCAGCTTCTGGATCGAGGCAAGGTCGGTCGGCTTCATGAGCACGATCGGGGTGCCGTCGTAGCCGGATTCCTTGAGCAGCTCCTGCGCCTTCTTCATGTTGGACTTCGACTGGATCTCGCTGCCGTAGGGGCTGCCATAGGGCGTGCCGCAGGTGAACATCGAGGGGCAGGTGTTGTAGAGCTCCTTCACGCCGACCTGCGCCTGCAGGAACGGCAGCTGGTTGAACGCCGCCAGCACGGCCCGGCGCACCTTCGGGTTGTCGAAGGGCTTGTTCAGGTGGTTGAAGCGCGCCATGTACTGCAGGTTGACGGTGGAGTATTTCGGCAGCTGGATGTTCGGGTCTTTCTTGGCGGCCTCGTAGAATTCGAACGGCAGCGCCTCGATGATGTCCACTTCCCCTTTCTGCAGCGCGTTGATCTGCGACTGCCCGTCGCGCAGCGCGAGGTTCCATTCCACGCGGTCTACGTAGACGAATTTGCCGCCGGCGGTGCCCGAGGGCGCTTCCTTGCGGGGCACGTACTTCGTGTTCTTCACATAGACAGCCTTGTCGCCCGGCTTGAACTCGTCCTTCTTGAAGATGTAGGGACCCGAGCCGGTGTAATCGTCGATCTGCTTGAACGGGTCGGTTTCGGCGACGCGCTTGGGCATGATGAAGGGTACGTTCGAGGAAGGCTTGCCGAGCGCTTCCAGCACGAAGCCGCAGGCTTCGCGCAGGAAAATACGGAACGTGTCCTGAGCGGGCGTGTCCATCCGCTCGACGAAGGTCATCAGCGCCGAACCCATGGCATCCCGCTTGCCCCAGCGCGCGAGCGAGGCGATCACGTCCTCGCTGGTGACCGGCTTGCCGTCATGGAACGCCAGGCCTTTCCTAAGCTTGAAAGTCCAAAGCCGGTGATCAGGGCTTTCCGTCCACGATTCCACCATCTGCGGCTTGACCTGGTTCTTCTCGTCGGTGCCGAACAGCGTGTCGTAGATCATGTAGCCGTGGTTGCGGCTGATATACGCAGTGGTCCAGATCGGGTCGAGGATCGCCAGGTTGGTGTGCGGCACGATGCGCAGCGTTTTCGCGTCGCCCTGCGCCAGCGCGGCGCCCCCGAATCCGAGCATCGCCGCAGTCAAGGCTCCGGCTACGGCCCCGGCAATCGCGCGTTTGGTCAGCATGGCTTCCCCTCAGGTTGGTGAACCAGTGCAAGATATAGCAAAGCGCCGGAATCCGGCAAGCAAAGGGAGCGCACGATGCACGACTTGGTGATCCGCGAAGCCACGCTCTACGACGGCAGCGGCGCGCCGCCGGTTGTCGGCGACCTTGCGGTGGACGGCGACCGCATCGCCGCCGCGGGCGCGGCGCCAGGTCCCGCCCGCCGCACCGTTGACGGGCGCGGCCTCGCGCTCGCGCCCGGCTTCATCGACGTGCATACCCACGACGATTTCGCCGCCGTGGTGCATCCTGACATGGCTTTCAAGCTCGAAGGCGGCGTCACGAGCTGCGTGGTCGGCAACTGCGGTTTCGGCGCCGCGCCTCATGCGGCGGCGGCGGCGATGGCCAAAACGCTCCACCCCAAGCTGACGTTGCCCGAGTGGCAGGGTTACGCCGGTTACATGCACCGTCTGGAGGCGCACGCACCGGGGGTGAACATCGGCGTGCTCGTGGGTCATGGCACGGCACGCCTGGCGGCGATGGGCACTGCGGCGCGCGCGCCGGCCGGCGCCGAAATGGCGACGATGAAAGCGGCGCTCGCTGAAGGGCTGGAGGCGGGCGCGCTCGGCCTGTCGTCAGGATTGGTCTACGACCCCGGCCGGTTCGCTGCGACCGACGAACTGGTCGAGTTGGCGTCGCTCATGCGCGGCACGGGCGCGCTCTATGCCACCCACATGCGCGACGAAAGCACGGGCTTGCTCGGCTCGGTGCGCGAAGCGATCGAGATCGGCGAGCGCGCGGGCGTGCCGGTGCAGATATCGCACCACAAGGCTTCGGGGCGCGGCGCCTGGGGCCTGGTGAAGGAATCGCTGAAGCTGATCGAGGCTGCCCAGCAGCGCGGCCTCGACGTGCACGCCGACCAGTACCCTTACACCGCCGGCAGCACCATCCTGGCGGCGGTGTATCGCGACGGCAAGCTGCGCGGCGCGATCGGCGACCTGCGCGGCGAGGACGTGGTGATCGCATCGACCGAGTCGCACCCTGAATGGGAAGGGCGTTCGCTCGAGCAGCTCGGCGCGCAACTGGGCTGCAGCCCGGAACGGGCCGCCGAGCGCGTGCTGGCGGCCGACCAGGGCGTTACCTGCGTGCTGCACGCGATGAGCGAGGACGACGTGCGCACGGTGATGCGCCATCCGAGCACCATGATCGGCTCGGACGGCATCCCGACGCTGGAGGGCAAGCCCCACCCGCGGCTCTACGGAACCTTCGCGCGCGTGCTCGGCCGCTACGCGCGCGAGGAAAAGCTGTTCGCCATGGAGGAGGCCGTCTACCGCATGACCGGTTTCGCCGCGGAGAAGTTCGGCTTGCGCGACCGTGGGCGGCTGCACGCGGGTGCGTTCGCCGACCTGGTGCTGTTCGATGCGGCGGCGATCATCGACGTCGGCACCTTCGAGGACCCGAAACGCCGGCCGGCTGGGATCCGCGCGGTGTTCGTGAACGGCGCAATGGCTGTGGCGGATGGCCAGGCCACCGGCGTGCGAACCGGAAAGGTGCTGCGCCGCGCCTAGGGATTATCCTTCCAGTCTCTCATGATGAATCCGGAGTAAGAAGCCATGGCGCGTATCGCAGTGGGCGGCATGCAGCACGAAACCAACACCTTCGCGCCGTCCAGGGCGGACTACGGCGCGTTCGAGGCGGGCGGCGGTTGGCCGGGCGTGCAGTACGGCGAGCCGGTATTCGCTGCCGTCGCGGGCGCCAACATTCCCGCTGCCGGGGCGATCGAGGCGCTGCGCGCACGGGGACACCAGCTGGTGGCCACCGCCTGGGGCGCGGCCAGCCCCTCGGCGCACGTCACCACGGACGCGTTCGAGCGGATCGTCGGGGAACTCATTTCTCATTTGAAAAAGGCGCTGCCGGTCGACGGCGTGTATCTCGACCTGCACGGTGCGATGGTCACCGAGGCGCATGACGACGGCGAAGGCGAGATCCTGCGCCGCGTGCGCGAGGTGGTGGGGCCGCGCGTGCCCGTGTCGGCGAGCCTGGACCTGCACTGCAACTTCACGCACGCGATGTTCGATAACTGCGACGCGCTGGTCGCCTACCGCACCTATCCGCACGTCGACATGGCCGACACCGGTGCGCGCGCCGCGGCGCTGCTCGATCGCATGGTCCGCAGCGGGCAGCCGCTCGCCAAGCACTGGCGTGCGCTCGACTACCTGACCGGCTTGCCGTCGCAGTGCTCGTTCATCGATCCCTGCAAGGCGATCTACGAAGACCTCGGCCGCGAAGGCGAGACCACGCTCTCGTTTACACCGGGATTTCCGATGGCCGATTTTGCCGAATGCGGCATGGCGGTGTTCGGCTACGGCGTCGACGCGAAAAGAACTTCCGCGGCAGTCGACAGGCTGCACGCGGCGGTCGCCGACGCAGAGAAGGATTTCGCGCTCGAGCTGCACCTGCCCGACGAGGCGGTGGCGCGCGCGCGCAGTCGCGGCGAGCCCGGCCGGCCGGTGGTGCTTGCCGACACGCAGGACAATCCCGGCGCCGGCGGCAACGGCGACACCACCGGCCTGCTGAAATCGCTGATCCAGCAGAAGGCGCAGGACGCGGTGCTCGGCCTGCTGATCGACGGCGAGGCGGCGAAGAAGGCGCATGAGGCCGGGCAAGGCGCGACGTTGGTTTTTTCTCTGGGTGGAAAATCCAATATTTCGGGCGATTCGCCCTGTGTCGGCGAATTCACGGTCGAACAGCTCGGCGACGGCAAGTTCACCTGCACCGGGCCGATGTTCAAGGGCTTTCGCATGCAGCTCGGCAGCATGGCGCTGCTGCGGAGCAAGGCCGCGCCCGGCGTGCGCGTCGCGCTGGCTTCGCGCAAGTGCCAGGCAGGCGACCAGGAAATGTTCCGCCACCTCGGCGTCGAGCCGCGCCGCAGCCGCATCCTGGCGCTGAAGAGTTCGGTGCATTTCCGCGCCGATTTCGAACCGATTGCGAAGGAGGTGGTGGTGGTGAAATCGCCCGGTCCCGCCCTTGCCGATCCGACCGAGTTCGCCTGGACGCGGTTGCGCAAGGGCCTGCGCCTCCGGCCGCTGGGCCCCGCCTTCCAGGGCTAGCCGTGCTCGCTTTGCTCCGCACCGCGCTGGCGCTGCTGCTCGCTTTCGCACTGCCGGATGTTCTGCCGCAGTCCGCTCCCGCTCCCGCCGCCGCGGAGCCGGCGCCCAACGAGAAACCGCTCGGCGTCTACGCCACCATCGACACGGGCAGGACGAATTCGGAGATCCGGCAACTCGGCCAGTTGATTCCGACGCCGCGCCGCGACGCGATCGCGGCAGCCATCGCCGACGCGCCCAGGCTGGCGCCGCCCGCACTGTACGCGCTGGCGAACGCCGTGGCGCTCGATGACGCGAAAATGACCGAGGCGGTCTTCTGGTACCACGTCGCGCGCATCCGCGCGGTCTACGACGCGCTGCGCTGCAAGGACGCCACCGCGCGCGGCGTGATCAACGATTTCGGCAGACGGCTGAACCCGGACGTCTCGCGCTACCAGCGCCAGCACCGCGAGCAGACGCTGCAAATCGCCACGCTCGCGATCAAATGGGACAACGAGCACCCGCACGATTACGACCACCGCTGGATCAACCTCTACGGCAAGGTCGTGCGTTACTCCGCGGGAACGGATCCCGCCGAGCTCACCGTGCCCGAGAGCGAATGGCCCGCGATCCTGCAGCACGTGCACGAGGCGCACCTCAAGTCCGTCGAGGCCTTCGCGGCGGAAGGAAAGAAGCTCTGACTAGGGCGAAGGCCAGGGCCGTTGCGCGGGGCGCATCTGCTCCAGCACGCGCGAAAGCCTGAGGACGCCGAGGTCGTCGAAGCGCCTGCCGATGATTTGTATCCCGATCGGCAGCCCGTCCTTGCTGAAGGTCCAGTTGAGCGAGGCCGCTGGCTGCTCGGACATGTTGTAGGGCACGGTGAAGGCGATGTGCGGAAAGGCGTTGCGTGGGTCGCCGCCCGGGGCGGGCAGTTCGGCTTCGTAGGGCAGGATGGGCGAGGTCGGCGAGATCACGAAGTCATAGGGCAGCGTCGCCCTGATCGTCGCATCGCGCAGCGCGACGTAGGCGCCGTAGGCGGCCATCACCTCGCGGCCGGTGAAGCTCTTCGCGCGCCAGCTGCACCATTCGGCGATGAAGGGCAGCACCTTGGCCCGGCGTTCTGGCGGCATCAGCGCATAGTCGTTGTAGGCGCGTGCCTCGAAGAACTTCGACATCCCGTCCATCAGTTCCGCGGTGAGGAACGAGCCCATTTCCTCTACCTTCGCGCCGGCGGCTTCGAGCGCCTTCACGGCCGCTGCAGCGGCGGCGCGGATCTCCGGCTGCGGCGCGAACCCGACCTTCATGTCGGGCAGGAAGCCGATGCGAAGGCCTTTCAAATCCGGGCCGTCCAGGTCGCCATAGTTCTCGGGCTGGTAAGGCAGGCTCATGAAGTCGCGCGCATCGGGTTTGGCGAGCAGGTTCATCAGCGCGGCGGCCGCCGCGACGCCGCGCGTCATCGGACCGGTGACGCGGCCGATGTAGGGCGGGTAGACAGGTACGCGGCCGAGGCTCGGCTTGAGCGCGAAGATGCCGCAATGCGTCGCCGGCAGGCGCACCGAGCCGCCGATATCGGTGCCCAGGTGCAGCGGCGCGTAGCCCGCGGCGGCGGCGGCGCCCGCGCCGGAGCTCGAGCCGGACGTGTTGCGCGCGACGTTCCAGGGGTTGCGCGTCACGCCATGGATGCTCGAGAGGCCCGACGACAGCATGCCGAAATCCGGCATGGTGGTCTTGCCGAGGATCACGCAGCCTGCTTCGCGAAGCCTGGCAGCCGGCGGTGCATCCGCCGACTGTGGCGCTGCGTCATCGTTCGCCCGGGTGCCGATCGGCGCCGGATCGCCTCTGGTGTAGATGTTTTCCTTGATGGTGACCGGCACGCCGTCCAGCGGCGACAGCGGCAGTCGCTTGCGCCAGCGCGCTTCCGACAAGCCGGCAGCCGCCAGGGAACCTTCGCGATCAATGCGATACATCGCATTTAGCTTGGGCTCGCATGCTTCGATGCGCGCCAGGCAGTCGCGCGCGACGTCGACCGGCGACAGCGAGCCGGAGGCATATTGCGCTGCAACCTGAAGCGCATCCAACTCGTGAGTCGCGGCCATGGATCGCATCATACAATTTGCGTCCTATGCAACGCATCCTCGTTTCGATTCTGGCCATGTGTTTTTGCGCCTCCGCAGGCGCGCAGCAGGAAATCCGCCTCTGGCACGCGATGGGCGGCGCGCTCGGCGAGACGCTCAATTCCCTGGTGCGGCGCTTCAATGAATCGCAGAAGGAGTTCCGCGTCGTCGCTGAGCACATGGGCAGCGCGGAGGACACGATGATCGCCGCGCTGAAGGCGCAGCGCACGCCCGGCGGCCCGGACCTGGTGCAGGTGAACGAAATCGCCACCGCGCAGATGATGGCGTCGCGCAGCGCGGTGCGCCCGGTGTGGCAAGTGTTCGCCGAAGCGGGCGAACGCGTCGACGCGCGGGACTTCCTGCCGGCGGTGGAGAGCTACTTCTCGGACGGTGCCGGCAGGCTGGTGGCGATGCCGTTCAATATTTCCACGCCGATCCTGTTCTACAACAGGGATGCCTTCCGCAAGGCGAAGCTCGACCCGGACAATCCTCCGAAGACCTGGTACGAGATGCCGAAAGCGATGGGCGCACTGCAGGATGCGGGCTACGACTGCGTCTACACCACGGCCTGGCCTTCCTGGGTGCAGGTCGAGAACATGAGCATCTGGCACAACCAGGACTTCGCGACGCGCGACAACGGCATGGACGGCCTCGACGCCAAGCTGGTCTTCAACACGCACCTGATGGTGCGCCACGTCTCGATGCTCGCCTCCTGGGCGCGCTCGGGCTACTTTACCTACAGTGGCCGGCGCATCGAGGGCGAACGCCGCTTCGAACGGGGTGAATGCGCGATGGTGACCACGGCTTCCTCGAGCTACGCCCAGCTGCGCAGCGCGGCGAAGTTCGATTTCGGCACCGCCCAGCTGCCGTACTACGACGACATCAAGGGCGCGCCGAACCACACGCTGATCAACGGCGGCGGCCTCTGGGCCATGGGGGGCAAGACGCATGCCGAGTATCGCGGCGTGGCACGCTTTCTGGCCTGGCTCGCGAAACCTGACATCCAGGCGGAGTGGCACCAGCGCACCGGCTTCGTGCCCGTGACGCGCGCGGCCTACGAGCTTACTGCGCAATCCGGCTTCTACAAGGCGAACCCGGGCCACGAGATCGCGATCAAGCAGCTGCTGCTCAACTATCCGACGCGCGAGTCGCGCGGCATCCGGCTGGGCAATTTCGCGGCAATCCGCGCGATCATCGAGGAAGAGCTGGAACCGGTGTGGGAGGACAAGGTACCGCCCAAGCTGGCGCTCGACCGGGCCGCGGAGCGCGGCGACGTGCTGCTGCGCAAGTTCGAGCATGACAACCGCGGGGGGCAGGAGCCGGGCGTGCCGCCGCGCGCGCCGCGCAGAACGAAGGATGGAGCGAAGAGCAAGTAGGCCTTCGGACGCCATTCGCCGCACTGCAACAAGAAATAATTCTGTAGTATTTCCGAAATAAGGCGAACGTAGACTCGCCAGTCTTTAACCCCCAGATTCTCAGGAGACTCGAATGCGCATCAAACACTTAGTTGTTGCATTGGCTGCGGCCGGCCTGTATTCGACTGGCGCCCGGGCCCAGACCGAAATCCAGTGGTGGCATTCGATGGCCGGGAAGCTCGGCGACAAAGTCGGCGAGATCGCCCAGAAGTTCAACGCCAGCCAGTCGCAATTCAAGGTGGTGCCGGTCTACAAGGGGCAATACGACGAATCGATGACGGCGGCGATCGCCGCGTACCGCTCGGGCAATCCCCCGGCGATCCTGCAGGTATTCGAGGTTGGCACGGCGACCATGATGGCGGCGAAGGGCGCGGTCAAGCCCGTCTACCAGCTCATGGCAGAGCAGCACGAGAAATTCGATCCCAAGGACTACTTGCCGGCAGTCACTTCGTATTACTCCGACACCAAGGGCCACCTGCTGTCGATGCCGTTCAACAGTTCGACACAGGTGCTTTACATCAACAAGGACGCGTTCAAGAAAGCGGGCCTCGATCCGGAGAACCCGCCCAAGACCTGGCAGGACATGGAGAAGGCCGCGGAGAAACTGAAAGCCTCGGGCGCGGCCTGCGCCTTTACCACCGGCTGGCAGTCCTGGGTTCAGCTGGAGAGTTTCAGCGCCTGGCACAACGTGCCTTTCGCGACCCTGCAGAACGGCTTCGGCGGCCTCGGCACGCGCCTGGAGTTCAACGGACCGGTGCAGGTGATGCATATCCAGAACCTCGGAGACTGGGCGAAGAAGGGCCTGTTCACCTATGCCGGCCGCAAGGACGAGCCCACGGGCAAGTTCATGAGCGGCGAGTGCGCCATGGAGACGACCTCGAGCGGTTCGTACGCCAACATCAAGGCGAACGCCAAGTTTGAATTCGGCGTGGCGCCGCTGCCGTACTACCCAAGCGTGAAGGGCGCGCCGCAAAACACCATCATCGGCGGCGCGACGCTGTGGGTGATGACCCAGAAGGACCCGAAGGTTTACAAGGGCATCGCCGAGTTCTTCACGTTTCTTTCAGGCTCTGAAATCCAGTACGACTGGCACAAGTCGACCGGCTACGTGCCGATCACGCTGGCAGCCTACGAATTGGCCAAAAAAGAGGGTCTTTACAAGGAGCGCCCGGGGTTCGACACGGCAATCATAGAGTTGACGCAAAAGTCACCGACGCCGAATTCGAAAGGCCTGCGCCTCGGCAATTTCGTCCAGATCCGGAACGTGATCGACGAAGAGCTGGAGGAAGTCTGGGGCGGCAAAAAGACGGCCAAGGCGGCGCTTGGCGACGCGGTCAAGCGCGGCAACGAGCTGCTCGAAAAGTTTCAGAAGGCGAATCAGTAAGTCTGCGCGGGCGGACCGGCGCGCTCTGCGCGCCGGCGCCGGCGCCGGATCACGAGGATGGAGAAACGCGCGCTCTTTCGCTCGCGCTGGCTGCCGTATGCGCTGGTGGCGCCGCAGATCGCGGTGTCGCTGGTGTTTTTCTTCTGGCCGGCGGTCCAGGCGCTGTACTGGTCGGTCCTCCTGCAGGACGCGTTCGCGGCGAAAACACAGTTCGTCTGGTTTGACAATTTCGTCGCCCTGTTCAGCGACGCCACCTATTTTGCGTCGTTCAAGGTAACCGCGCTGTTCTCCGTCCTGGTGGCGGCTATCGGTTTGTCGGTGTCTCTGCTGCTCGCCGTGTTCGCCGACCGCGTGGTGCGCGGCGCGACGCTCTACAAGACCTTGCTCATCTGGCCCTACGCGGTGGCGCCGGCCGTCGCGGGCATTCTGTGGCTGTTCCTGCTTTCGCCTGCGATCGGCATCATCACCTTTGCGCTACGCGGCGCCGGCGTCGATTGGAACTATTACGTCAACGCCGACCAGGCGCTGCTGCTCATTGTCATCGCAGCGATCTGGAAGCAGATCAGCTACAACTTCCTGTTTTTCCTCGCCGGGCTGCAATCGATCCCGCCGTCGCTGATCGAGGCGGCGGCGATCGACGGCGCCGGACCGGTGAGGCGGTTCTGGACCATCGTATTCCCGCTCCTGTCGCCTACCGCTTTCTTCCTGCTGGTGGTCAACATCGTCTACGCTTTCTTCGACACTTTTGCGATCGTCGACGCGACCACCCAGGGCGGGCCGGCACGCGCCACGCAGATTCTGGTCTTCAAGGTGTATGAAGATGGCTTCAAGGCGCTTGACCTGGGCGGCTCGGCCGCGCAATCGGTGGTGCTGATGGTCATCGTCATCGCGCTCACCGTCGTCCAGTTCCGCTGGGTCGAGCGCAGGGTGCAGTACTGAGCCCAATGGTAGAGCGCCGCCCCTTCCTCGATGCCCTGCGCCATGTGGTGCTGATCGGCGGCATCGCGGTCGTGATGTTTCCCGTCTATATCGCGCTGGTTGCATCGACGCTGTCTCTCGACCAGATCATGAACGTGCCGATGCCTTTGTGGCCGGGCACGCACGCCCTGGAAAACTACGCGGCGGTGCTGGCCCACGGCAGCGCCCAGGGCTCAAGCGCGCCGGTAGGGCGCATGATGCTGAACAGCCTCGTCATGGCGTTGGCGATCTCCTGCGGCAAGATCTCGATTTCAATCATCTCCGCGTTTGCCATCGTCTATTTCCGGTTCCCGTTCCGCAATGCCTTCTTCTGGATGATTTTTCTGACGCTTATGCTGCCCGTCGAGGTCCGCATATTGCCGACTTACCAGGTGGTGGCGAGCCTGGGCCTCGTGGATACCTACACCGGGCTTTCGTTGCCGCTGATTGCTTCGGCAACCGCGACCTTCCTCTTCAGGCAATTCTTTCTCACGATCCCGGATGAGCTTGCGGAGGCCGCGCGCATAGACGGCGCGGGGCCGATGCGCTTCTTCGTCGACGTGCTGCTGCCGCTGTCGCGCACCAATATTGCTGCGCTGTTCGTGATCATGTTCATCTACGGCTGGAATCAATACCTTTGGCCGCTGCTGGTGACGACGCAGGAAAGCATGTATACGACCGTGATCGGCATCAAGCGCATGATCCCGGGCGGCGACGCGGCCGCCGAGTGGCACCTGATCATGGCGACGGCGATCCTCGCGATGCTGCCGCCGGCCCTGGTGATCCTGCTGATGCAGAAGTGGTTCGTGAAGGGCCTCGTGGAGACTGAAAAATAATGGCCGCCGTATCGCTGAAGGACGTGCGCAAGAGCTACACCGCCGAGCTGCAGGTCATCCATGGCGTATCGATGGACATCGCCGACGGCGAGTTCGTCGTGATCCTCGGCCCCTCGGGCTGCGGCAAGTCGACGCTGCTGCGCATGGTGGCGGGGCTGGAGACCATAAGCGCCGGCGAGATCGTGATCGGCAGCCGCGTAGTCAACCAGCTCGAGCCCAAGGACCGCGACATCGCGATGGTGTTCCAGAACTACGCGCTCTATCCGCACATGAGCGTGTACGAGAACATGTCCTACGGACTGCGCATCCAGAAGATGCCGAAGGAGGAGATCGACGCGCGCGTGCAGAAGGCCGCCGCGATCCTCGAGCTCGGCAAGTTCCTCGAGCGCAAGCCGCGCGCGCTGTCGGGGGGCCAGCGCCAGCGCGTCGCCATGGGCCGCGCCATCGTGCGGGAGCCCGCGGTGTTCCTGTTCGACGAACCGCTGTCCAACCTGGACGCCAAGCTGCGCGTGCAGATGCGCGCCGAACTGCAGGCACTGCACAGGCGGCTCGGCACCACCAGCCTCTACGTGACCCACGACCAGGTGGAGGCGATGACGCTCGCGCACCGCATGATCGTCATGAACGGCGGCCGCGCCGAGCAGATCGGTGCGCCGCTCGAGGTGTATGCCAGGCCAGCGACGACCTTTGTCGCCAGCTTCATCGGCTCTCCGCCCATGAACCTGGTGCCGCGCGACGGCAAGCTGCTCGGCGTGCGGCCCGAGCACCTGGTGCCCTGCGCGGCGTCCGAGGCGGGCTTGACGATCGTGGTCGACCTGGTCGAGCCGCTGGGCGCGGACACGCTGGTCTACGGCATGACGGGCGAGGCGCGCGTGGTGGTGCGGCTTTCTTCGGCCGACAGGGTGCCGCAGGGCACGCTGCCGCTGCGCTTCGATCCGGCCAACGCGCACTGGTTCGACCCGGCGAGCGGCAAGCGCATCGAGTCGTGAACCATTTGTCGGGGCTCGCGCTGGCGTTCGCGGCGTTTTCCGCATTTGCATTCGACCTGGAGGGCCACCGCGGTGCTCGCGGGCTCGCGCCCGAGAACACGCTGCCCGCGTTCGAGCGGGCGCTTGCGCTTGGCGTCACCACTCTGGAACTCGACATCGCGGTCACCAAGGACGGCGTGCTGGTCATCAGCCACAACCCGCTGCTCAGCCCGGAGTTGACGCGCGACGCCGCTGGCCGCTATCTCGAGCAGGCGGGCCCGGCGATTCATTCGCTTACCTGGCAGCAACTGCAGTCCTACGACATCGGCCGGATCAAGCCCGGAACGGAGTACGCGCGCCAGTTTCCCGACCAGCAGCCGGTCGACGGCACGCGCTTTCCACGGCTCTCGGACTTGTTCGACCTGGTGAAGCGTTCCGGCGACGACAAAGTGCGCTTCGACATCGAGACCAAGCTCGATCCGTCGCGGCCCGGCGAGGCGCCCGAGCCCGAGGTTTTCGCGCGAGCGCTGGTCGCGGAGATCCGCGGCGCGGGCATGGCCGCGCGCTCCGTGGTGCAGTCCTTCGACTGGCGCACGCTGCAGGTGGTGCAGAAGATCGCGCCCGAGATTCCGACGGCCTACCTGACGATACAGCGCCGCTTCGACAATGTGGGCGCCGGCCGGCCGGAGGGCTCGCCCTGGACGGCCGGTTTCCGGCACGACGACTACGGTTCGGTACCCAGGTTGATCCGCGCCGCCGGCGGCAGCGTCTGGTCGGCGTACTTCCAGGACCTGGACGCGCCGAAAATCCGCGAGGCGCAGGCGCTGGGCCTGAAGGTGCTGGCGTGGACGGTGGACGATCCGGCCGCGATGGCGCGCCTGATCGATTTCGGCGTCGATGGCCTGATCACCGACCGCCCCGACCTCGCGCGCAAGCTGCTCGAAGCGCGCGGCATCCGCTGGCGATAGGGCAGCCGGGCCGATGCGCTTCAACGCCGGAGTGCTGCGCCGGGCAATGGGCTGGTGGCTGCCGTTCCTCGGCGCCGGTATCCGGGTGCGCAGCCTGTCGGACGACTTCCGCGAAGCCGTGGTCGAGCTTAGGCTGGGCCGCCTCAACCGGAATTACGTCGGCACGCATTTCGGCGGCAGCCTGTACGCCATGACCGACCCGTTCTTCATGATCATGCTGCTGCACAACCTTGGCGGCGACTACCTGGTCTGGGACAAGTCGGGCTCGATCGAGTACGTGGCGCCGGGGCGCGGCACGGTGCTCGCGCACTTCCAGCTGGCGGAAGCGCGCATCGCCGAAATCAAGGCGCAGGCGGCCGGCGGCGACAAGGTCCTGCCGGAATTCGAGGTCTATGTGAAAGACCAGGCGGGCGGTATCGTAGCGAGGATCCGCAAGGTCCTTTACGTGCGTCTGAAACCGAAGCATCGCCCGGAATGAACTGGCCCTATCCCAGGATCGTCGCGCACCGCGGCGGCGGCTCGCTGGCGCCGGAAAACACGCTCGGCGCGATGCGCCTCGGCGCCTCGATGGGTTTCGAGGGCGTCGAGTTCGACGTCATGCTGGCGGCCGACGGCACCCCGGTGGTCATCCATGACGAAACGGTGAATCGCACGACCAACGGGCGCGGATCGGTGCCGGAAATGACCTACGCCGAGCTTTCGTCCCTGGTCATCGATAAAAACGAAAGAATTCCGAGCTACGAGGCTGCGGTGCGCCTGTGCCGCGAACTCGGCATCTGGGCCAACGTCGAAATCAAGCCCGCCAAGGGGCATGAGCGCGCAACTGGCGAAACCGTGGCGCGCATGTCGCGCGACCTCTGGAAAGGGGCGCCGCTCGCGCCGTTGCTGTCGTCGTTTTCAGCGGAGGCGCTGGCCGCGGCGCAGGCTGCGGCGCCGGAGCTGAAGCGCGGCTACCTGGTGGGCGACCTGCCGCCGGACTGGCTCGAGACCATGAGGTACCTGCAGTGCTCGGCGCTGCACTGCAACTACCGGGCGTTGAACGGCAAGCGCGCGGCCGACATCCACGAAGCCGGCTACGGCATCCTGCTCTGGACTGTGAACGATCCGGCCGAGGCGCGCCGGCTGCTGGCGATCGGCGCGAACTGCCTGGTCACCGACGCGCTGGACCGCATCGGCCCGTCCTTCCGCTAGCCTAGACCGAGCGCGCGCCGTCCACTTCGATGCAGCTGCCGCTGATCATCGCAGCCTCGTCCGAGGCAAGGAAGAGGCAGGCGTTCGCAACGTCCAGCGGCGTCGAGAAGCGGCCCAGCGGAATCGTGGCGAGGAACACTTTCCTCGCTTCCTCGGTCACGGCGCCGCCCGCGAATTCGGCCGACAGCGCGGTGTCGGGGCTGAAGACCGGATTGACGCAGTTGACGCGCACCTTGTCCGGCCCGAATTCGGCCGCCATCGACCGGCTCATCAGGATCACCGCGCCCTTGGAGCTGTTGTAGACCGTTAGCCCGGGGCGCGGCCGCACTCCCGCCGTCGACGCGATGTTGACGAAGCAGCCGCCGCCCTGCTTGCGGAACGCGGGCAGCGCGTGCATCGCCGACAGGTAGATGCTCTTCACGTTCACGGCGTAGACCTTGTCGAATTCCGCTTCACTGACTTCGACATAGGGCTTGCGCCGGTGCGTCCAGCCGGCGTTGTTGACCACGATGTCCAGGCGCCCGGAGGCGGACAGGCATTCCTGCACGAGCTGCGCCCAGTCGGCGCCGCGCGTGACGTCCGCCTTGACGAATTTCGCCTTCAACTCCTGCGCGACGCGCTTGCCGTTCTTCTCGTCGATGTCCGCGACGTAGACCGCCGCACCTTCCTCGACGAAGCGTTTCGCGATGCCGGCGCCGAAGCCGCTGCCCGCGCCGGTGACGACCGCAACCTTGTTCTTGAGCCTCATGTGATTCCTCCTGAGGATCAATTATAGAATCCGGCCATGAACCTCGAGCGCGTGACCGCTGGCCGCGACGTCCCGAACGACGTCAACGTCATCATCGAGATCCCGATGCTTGCCGACCCGGTCAAATACGAAGTGGACAAGGCGACCGGCGCGATGTTCGTCGATCGCTTCATGTCCACCGCGATGCACTATCCCTGCAACTACGGCTACGTGCCGCGCACCCTGTCGGGCGACGGCGATCCGGTGGACGTGCTGGTGCTCTCGCCGCTTCCGCTCATCACCGGGGTGGTGGTGCGCTGCCGGCCGGTCGGCATGCTGCGCATGAAGGACGAGGCGGGCGAGGACACCAAGCTGCTCGCGGTGCCGATCGACAAATTGACCAGCCAGTACCGCAGCGTGCGCTCTCCGCGCGACCTGCCGGCGCCGCAGCTGGCCGCGATCCGGCATTTCTTCGAGCACTACAAGGACCTGGAGCGAGGCAAATGGGTGAAGGTGCAGGGCTGGGTGGGCGCCGCCGCCGCGAAGAAGGAAATCCTCGACGGGGTCAAGCGCTTCAGGCGGGCGGCGGGGTCGACGGCGCCCTGAAGGGCGAGTGCTCGTTCAGTTCGTCCACGTAGCGCGCGAGGCCGGCGGTCTCGCGCTTCAGGTAGTCCTCGATGGCGCTTGCGAAGGCGGGATGCGCAAGCCAGTGCGCCGAGTGGGTTTCCACCGGCAGCAGGCCGCGGAACAGCTTGTGCTCGCCTTGCGCGCCGCCCTCGAAGGAACGCAGGCGATGCGCAATGGCGTATTCGATCGCCTGGTAGTAGCAGCACTCGAAATGCAGCAGCGGGATGTGCTCGACCGCGCCCCAGTAGCGGCCCCAGAGCGTGTCTCGCGAAACGAGGTTCAGGCTTGCCGCCACCGGCCTGCCGGCACGCTCGGCCAGCACCAGCAGCGTATGTTGCGGCAGCGTCGCGCCGAGTTGCAGGAAAAAATCGAGCTTCAGGTAGGGGCTGGAGTGGTGCGCGGCGTAGGTGCGCCGATAGCAGCGCTCGAAAAATTCCCAGTGTCCGCGCGCGATTTCGGCGCCGCGCAGCCAGCGGAACGAGACGCCGGCGTCCTGCACGCGGCGGCGCTCCTGCCGGATCACCTTGCGCCGGTGGCGCGTCATGCGCGCGAGGAAATCGTCGAAATCGGCGTAGCCCTCGCCCGGGGCGTTCTGCCAGTGGAACTGCACGGTGCGTCTGAGCAGCAGGCCGCGAGCCTGCAGCAGAGCCGCCTCGGGGGCGGTCGGGAAAAGCACGTGCAGCGAGGAGACCTCCTGCGCCATCTCGCGCGCTGCGGCAGCGAGCAGGCCGCGGTCGGTGTCGTTCGAAGCCAGCAGGCGCGGTCCGGTCACCGGGGTGAACGGCACAGCGCACAGCAGCTTGGGGTAGTACTCGAATCCGTGGCGCTGGTAGGCGTCGGCCCAGGCCCAGTCGAATACGTACTCGCCGTAGGAGTGCGATTTCAAGAACATGGGCATCGCGCCGCAGAGTTCGTAGCCGGCGGTGCCCTCGCGTTCCAGCAGTACGATCTGCGGCTTCCAGCCGGTCCGCGCGCAGGCGCAGCCGGTGTCGATCAGCGCCGAGATGAATTCGTGGCGGGTGAAGGGGTCGCCTGGGACGGCAGCATCGCCGCCGGCGATGGCATTCCACGCCGCAGCCGGGACGCCCGCGAGAGATTCCACGATGCGAAGGCGCTCCATGGCCATTCGGTCATTATAGAATTACAGGTTCCAGCCAGACCTTGCCGGGGGAGCCGCGATGAAAAAGATTGAAGCGATCGTAAAGCCGTTCAAGCTCGACGAGGTGCGCGAGGCGCTCTCCGAGGTCGGCGTCAGCGGCCTGACGGTCACCGAGGTGAAGGGTTTCGGCCGGCAGAAGGGCCACACCGAGCTCTACCGCGGCGCGGAGTACGTAGTGGATTTCCTGCCGAAGGTGAAGATCGAAGTGGTGGTCGCCGACGGCCAGGTCGAACCGGCGATCGAAGCCATCGTCAAGTCGGCACGCACCGGCAAGATCGGCGACGGCAAGATTTTCGTGACCTCGGTTTCGCACGTGGTGCGCATCCGCACCGGCGAAACCAACGAATCGGCGGTCTAGCGCTTTGTTTTAAGAAGCACCAGCAAGGCGCCGCCGCCTCCTTCGTGCGCAGGCGCCTCGCAGTAGGCGAGCACCTCGTCGCGCTGCGGCAGCCATTTCCTGAGTTTCGCCTTCAGCACGCCCAGCCCCTTGCCGTGCACGATTCGCACGCAGCGGTGGCCGCGCCCTAGGCATCGCCGCAGGAATTCATTCACTTCCGCGGCCGCCTGTTCGCGGGTCAGTCCGTGCAGGTCGATCCCGGCCTGGATCGCCAGTTGGCCGCGGCGCAGCCTGCGCAGCGTGTGGCGTCCCACGCCGTCGCGCAGGTAGCTCTGATCCTCGCCGGTGTCGAGCGCATCGTCCACGGACAGCGGGCCGGCCAGGGTTTCCGTGAGCGCCGCGGCCTCGTCGCGCTGCCGCTGGCGCGCCAGCGGTGCAGGCCTGGGAGGGCGCTTCAGCTCGACGCGCTTGCGGCGCCTGAGCGGCTCGACATCCGCGACCGCCTTCTTGAAATCATCGTCAGCCGAGTCCATCGAGGAATTTCTCCGCGTCCAGCGCCGCCATGCAGCCGGTGCCGGCGCTGGTCACCGCCTGCCGGTAAACGTGATCCTGCACGTCGCCCGCGGCGAACACGCCCGGCACGCTGGTCGCGGTGGAGCCGCCCTCGCGGCCGCCGCGCGTGACGATGTAGCCGTTTTCCATCGCCAGCTGGCCGGCGAAGATCTGGGTGTTCGGCGTGTGGCCGATGGCGACGAACAGTCCCTTGAGCGCAAGCTGCTTGGTTTTGCTTGTTTTCAGGTTCAGGATTCGAATCCCCGTCACGCCGGTCTTGTCCCCCAGCACTTCGTCGAGCGTGGAATCCAGCTCGAGGACGATCCTGCCCTCGGCGACGCGCTTCATCAGCTTGTCGATCATGATCTTCTCGGCGCGGAACTTGTCGCGCCGGTGCACCAGGGTCACCTTGCTGCAGATGTTGGCGAGATAGAGCGCTTCCTCGACCGCGGTGTTGCCGCCGCCGACCACCGCCACGTCCTTGCCCTTGTAGAAAAAGCCGTCGCAGGTGGCGCAGGCCGACACGCCCTGGCCCATGAACTTCTGCTCGCTCGGCATGCCGAGGTATTTCGCCGACGCTCCGGTCGCGACCACCAGCGCGTCGCAGGTGTAGACGCCCGCGTCGCCTTCCAGCACGAAGGGCCGCTTGCCGAGGTCGAGCTTGCCGATGTGATCGAAGACGATCTCGGTGTCGAAGCGTTCGGCGTGCTTCTGGAAGCGCGTCATCAGTTCCGGCCCCTGCACGCCGTCGGCGTCGGCCGGCCAGTTGTCCACGTCGGTGGTAGTGGTGAGCTGGCCGCCCTGCGCGATGCCGGTCAGCAGCAGCGGTTTCAAGTTGGCGCGCGCTGCGTAGACCGCGGCGGTATAGCCGGCCGGGCCGGAACCGAGGATCAGCAGGCGGGCGTGTCGCTTCTTGGCGTCCATGGCGAAAGTATAAGGGAGTGATTCTGCTACCATACTAGGGTTAATTCGCTCGGAAGAAAGCGATCTGATGCCTTCGATGGCGGCCACCGTTTCGACCACAGTGCTCAAATCGGTGCCGCTGTTCGCCAGCTTTCCCGACGAGCAGCTGCGCATGCTGGTGAGCGTGGTCACGCGCCGCAGCGCGCCGCGCGCCTCGGTGATCATGGCGGCCGGCGACCAGATCGACTCGCTGTACATCGTCATATCCGGGCGCCTCAAGGTCATGATGGGCGACGCCGACGGCAAGGAAGTGATCCTCAGCCTGATCGGCCCCGGCGAGTTCTTCGGCGAAATGGGCCTGATCGACGACAGCCCTCGCTCGGCCAGCGTGGTCACGATCGAGCCCTGCGAGCTGCTGTCGATCTCCAAGCGCGACTTCAAGAAGTGCCTGGCAGAAAATTTCGAGATGACCACGGCCGTGATGCGCAGCCTGGTGCGGCGCCTGCGCGAGGCCGACCGCAAGATCGGCAGCCTCGCGCTGCTCGACGTCTACGGCCGCGTCGCGCGGCTGCTGCTCGACATGTCGGAAGAGTTGAACGGCCAGAAGGTGGTCACCAAGCGCCTGCCCAAGCAGGACATCGCCAAGATGATCGGCGCCTCGCGCGAGATGGTGAGCCGCGTGATGAAGGACCTGCAGATGGGCGGCTACATCGAAATGCGGGGTTCCACCATCGTGCTGCACGACACCATCATGCTGCGCGACTGATCCGCCGGCCCGGCGAATCACCCCCAGGCGATGGGCATGGCGGCGGCACAAAAGAACCGGAGTAGCGCAGCATTGCCGGCGAAGCTTGCCGGGCTCCTGCGCGAAGCGAAGTGGCTGGCGCTGGTCGCAGCGGCCGGCTACCTGCTGCTGATCCTGCTGACCCACCAGGCGTCCGATCCGGGCTGGTCGCGCAGCACCACTGCGGCCGTGGTGCAGAACGCGGGCGGGCGCGTGGGCGCGCTGTTTTCGGACTTGCTGCTATCCCTCTTTGGCTGGTCGGCGTTCTGGTGGGCCGTGCTATGCCTGCACACCGTCGTGCGGGGCTACCGCCGCATCGAGGAAGCCGGCGACGTCAATGGCAAGCAAGCAAAGGGAAAGGGCGTCGCGCCGCCCGGCCTGCGGCCGCTGTGGATTTCCGCGGCGGGCTTCGGCCTGCTGTTGGTCGCCAGCGCGGGCCTCGAATCGCTGCGCCTGCACGGCTTCGGGCAGTCGCTGCCTCAAGGCGCGGGTGGCATCATCGGCACCGTGATCGGGGGCGGGGCCGGCGGCCTGCTCGGCTTCACCGGCGCGACGCTGCTGGTGCTGGCAGCGACCGCCGTCGGCTGGAGCCTGTTCACCGGCATTTCCTGGCTGCGCATCGCGGAAGTCACCGGCTTCCTGCTCGAATCGGCCTATGCGCTCGCGCGCGGCGCCTGGGAGAAGCGCCGCGACCAGAAGATCGGCGAGCAGGCGCGCGAAGTGCGCGAGACGGTGGTGAAAGCCGAGCGCAAGCGCGAGGAAGACCACCCCCCGCTGGTGATCGCGCCGCCGCCGCAGGAGATCAAGAAGTCGGAGCGCGCGCAGAAGGAGAAGCAGGCGCGCCTCTTCGAGCATCTGCCCGATACGCCGCTGCCGCCGCTCAAGCTGCTCGACGATCCGGAGAAGGAGCATGAGACCGTCAGCGCCGAGACGTTGGAGTTCACCTCGCGCCTCATCGAAAAGAAGCTTTCGGATTTCGGCGTCGCGGTGAAGGTGCTCGCCGCCTATCCGGGCCCGGTGATCACGCGCTACGAGATCGAACCCTCGGTAGGCGTCAAGGGCAGCCAGATCGTCAACCTGATCAAGGACCTGGCGCGCGCTCTGTCGGTGGTGGCGATCCGAGTGGTGGAGACCATCCCCGGCAAGTCCTGCATGGGGCTGGAAATCCCGAACCCGAACCGGCAGACGGTGCGCCTGACCGAGATCCTCGGCTCCGAGACCTACCACGGCGTGCACTCGCCGCTCGCGCTCGCGCTCGGCAAGGATATCGCCGGCAACCCGGTGGTCGCGGACCTGGCAAAGATGCCGCACCTGCTGGTCGCGGGTACCACCGGCTCGGGAAAGTCGGTGGCGATCAACGCGATGATCCTGTCGCTGCTCTACAAGTCCGAGCCGAAGCATGTGCGCTTCATCCTGATCGACCCGAAGATGCTCGAACTGTCGGTCTACCAGGACATCCCGCACCTGCTCGCGCCCGTGGTCGTCGACATGAAGCAGGCGGCCAATGCGCTGCAGTGGTGCGTCGCCGAGATGGACCGGCGCTACAAGCTGATGAGCTGGCTCGGCGTGCGCAACCTTTCCGGCTACAACCACAAGATCGCCGATGCCGAGAAGCAGGGCCGCACGCTGGAAGACCCGGCGACCATCGAGTCCGGCAACCCGCAGCCGCTGCAGGTGCTGCCGCTTATCGTGGTGGTGATCGACGAACTCGCCGACCTGATGATGGTCGCGGGCAAGAAGGTCGAGGAACTGATCGCGCGCCTCGCGCAGAAGGCTCGCGCCGCCGGCATCCACCTGGTGCTCGCCACGCAGCGGCCGTCGGTGGACGTGATCACCGGCCTGATCAAGGCCAACATCCCGACGCGCATCGCCTTCCAGGTCGCCTCCAAGGTCGATTCGCGCACCATCCTCGACCAGTCCGGCGCGGACGCGCTGCTCGGCGCGGGCGACATGCTCTACCTGCCCGCGGGCACCGGTCTGCCGCAGCGCATCCACGGCGCCTTCGTCGCCGACCACGAGGTGCATAAGGTAGTTGAACATCTGAAATCCCTGGCCAAGCCCGAATACATCGGCGAAGTGCTCGAGCCGGCGGCCGCCGACGACGGCGGCGCGGGAGCGGGCGAGGGGCCCACCGGGGAGAAGGATCCGCTTTATGACCAGGCGGTGGAGATCGTGGTGCGCACGCGCCGGCCGAGCATCTCGCTGGTGCAGCGGCACCTGCGCATCGGCTACAACCGCGCCGCGCGGCTGATCGAGGACATGGAAAGGGCGGGCCTGGTGTCGACCATGCAATCGAACGGCAACCGCGAAGTGCTCGTGCCGGCCAAGGTGGAATAGGCGGATGAAAAGAATTTGTCTTTTCCTTTCCCTGTTTTTCCTTATCCAAAGCGCAAATGCATCGAGCCTGGAGCGGTTCCAGAGCTACCTGCGCACCACGCAGTCGGCGCGCGGCGACTTCGAGCAGAAGGTCTACGACAAAGACGGCAAGCTGGTGCAGGACTCCAGGGGCAGTTTTGCGCTGCTGCGCCCGAACCGCTTCCGCTGGACCTATGTCAAGCCGCAGCAGACCATCGTCGGCGATGGCGAGAAAGTCTGGATCCACGACGCCGACCTGAACCAGGTCACGGTGCGGCGGCTCTCGCGCGTGCTCGGCTCGACGCCGGCAGCGCTGCTGGCGGGCTCTTCCGACGTGCAGGAAGGGTTCGAACTGAAGGAACTGGGTGAAAAGGACGGCCTGGAATGGCTGGAAGCGAAGCCGCGCGACAAGGACGCCGGCTTCGAGCGCATGCGACTGGGCATGTCGACCGGCGGCGTCGAGGCGATGGAGCTGGTGGACCATTTCGGCCAGACGACGGTCCTGCGTTTCAGCAACGTGGTGCGCAATCCGCAGATCGAGCCGGGGACCTTCCGCTTCAGCCCGCCCAAAGGGGCGGACGTTCTCGGGGATTGAAATTCAGGGGACCGATCTCTTCGGCAAGGCCGAGCCGGCGGCGCCGCTCGCCGAAAAGCTGCGGCCCCGATCCCTCGATGAAGTCGTAGGCCAGCAGCACCTGCTCGGGCCGGGCAAGCCGCTGCGCGCCGCCTTCGAGTCCGGCAAGCCGCATTCGATGATCCTCTGGGGCCCGCCGGGCTCGGGCAAGACCACGCTCGCGCGCCTGATGGCGCAGGCCTTCGACGCTGAATTCATCGCGTTGTCGGCGGTGCTTTCCGGCGTCAAGGACATCCGCGACGCGGTGCAGGCGGCGGAGCAGACGCTCTCCGCCAGCGGGCGGCGCACCATCCTGTTCGTCGACGAAGTGCACCGCTTCAACAAGGCGCAGCAGGATGCCTTCCTGCCCTTCGTCGAAGGTGGCCTGTTCACCTTTGTCGGTGCGACGACGGAGAACCCATCCTTTGAAGTGAACTCCGCGCTGCTGTCGCGGGCGACCGTGTATGTGCTGGAGTCCTTGTCGCCTGACGATTTGAAATCTTTAATTCGGAAATCGAAGATCGACATCAACGACGAGGCCGGCAATCGGCTGATCGGATTCGCCGACGGCGATGCGCGCCGGCTTCTGAACGCCGTCGAGATCCTGGAAAATGCCCTGGGAGAAAAAGGCAAGACCATCGACGGCGCGTTCGTCGAGGACACGCTTGCGAAGAACCTGCGCCGCTTCGACAAGGGCGGCGAGCAGTTCTACGACCAGATCTCGGCGCTGCACAAGTCGGTGCGGGGCTCCGACCCGGACGCCTCGTTGTACTGGCTGGTGCGCATGCTCGACGGCGGCGCCGATCCGCTTTACCTCGCGCGGCGTGTCGTGCGCATGGCGGTGGAGGACGTCGGCCTGGCCGACCCGCGCGCGCTGCGCCTCGCGCTGGACGCCGCCGAGACCTACGAGCGGCTCGGCTCGCCGGAAGGGGAACTCGCGCTCGCCGAGGCCGTGCTCTACATGGCCGTGGCCGCCAAGTCGAACGCGGTCTACGCCGCCTATAATGCGGCCCGCGCGTTCGTCTCGAAGGACGGCACGCGGCCGGTCCCGCTGCACATCCGCAACGCGCCGACGCGCCTGATGAAGGACCTCGGCTACGGCAGGGACTACCGCTACGCGCATGACGAGGCCGACGCCTTCGCGGCGGGTGAAGACTACTTCCCGGCAGACATGCCGGAGGTAAGCTGGTTCCACCCGACCGAGCGCGGGCTGGAAGGCAGGATCAGGGAAAAACTGGACGAGCTGCGCCGCCGCAACGCGGCAGCGGGGAAAAAGAGAAAATGATCGACATACAGCTGCTCAGGAACGACATCGACGCAGTCGCGAAGAAGCTCGCGACGCGCGGGTATGTTCTGGATGTTGCCGCCTTTTCCGTGCTGGAAACCCGGCGCAAGGAAATTCAGACCAAAACGGAGCAGCTGCAGGCGCAGCGCAATGCGCTGGCCAAGCAGGTCGGCCAGGCCAAGCAGAAGAAGGATGAGACCGGCGCGGTAATGCTGATGACGCAGGGCTCGCGGCTCGGCAAGGAGCTCGAGGGCCTCGAGGCGCAAAACAAGGAAATCCAGGCGCAGCTGCGCGATTTCGTCTCGCTGATCCCGAACTTGCCGCACGACAGCGTGCCGGTCGGCGCTTCCGCCGGGCAGAACGCGGAGGTGCGCCGCTGGGGCGATCCGAAGAAATTCGCGTTCGCGCCCAGGGACCACGTCGATATTGGCGCCGGGCTGGACGGCATGGATTTCGACGCCGGCGCCAAACTCGCGGGCGCGCGTTTCGTGGTGATGAAGGGCGGCGTGGCGCGGCTGCACCGAGCGCTTGCGCAGTTCATGCTCGACACGCACACGCGCGAGCACGGCTACACCGAGGTCTACACGCCTTACATGACCACCGCCGCCTGCGCCGACGGCGTCACCAGCTTCGCCAAGTTCAAGGACGACCAGTTCAAGATCGAGGGCCGGGACCTGTACCTGATTCCGACCTCGGAATACACGGTCACCAACTTCGTGCGCGACGAGATCGTGCCGCTGGACAAGCTGCCTCTGAAGTACTGCTGCCATTCTCCCTGCTTCAGGTCGGAAGCGGGGGCCGCCGGCAAGGACACGCGCGGCATGATCCGCAACCACCAGTTCGACAAGGTCGAGCTGGTGCAGGTCGTGCATCCCTCGAAGTCCTGGGAATCGCACGAGGAGCTGACCGGGCATGCCGAGACGATCCTGAAAAAACTCGAACTTCCGTACCGCACCGTCACGCTATGCACCGGCGACATGGGTTTTTCATCGGCAAAGACCCATGACCTCGAGGTCTGGCTGCCGGGGCAGGACGCGTACCGGGAAATCTCCTCCTGCTCCAACTTCGAGGCATTCCAGGCGCGGCGCATGCAGGCGCGCTTCCGCAACGACAAGGGCAGGCCCGAGCCGGTGCACACGCTGAACGGCTCCGGGCTCGCGGTCGGCCGCACGTTGATCGCCGTGCTCGAGAACTACCAGGACGCCGATGGCTCGGTCGCAGTGCCGGCCGTGCTGCGGCCTTACATGGGCGGAATGGAAAGGCTGGAGCGCCACTGAGCGACGCCGGCGAACGCGCGTTCCAGCTCGCGCTGGAGCATCACCAGGCAGGACGGCTCGACCAGGCGGAGCAACTGTACCGCGAAGCCCTGGGCGCGCATCCCGGCTGGCTGGGCGCGCTGAACAATCTCGGCAACATCCTGCAGGCACGCGGCCGGCTGGCCGAAGCGGAGAAGGTTTACCGCGAGGCGCTGGCGATGGAGCCGGATTTCGCCGAGGCCCTGTTCAACCTCGGCGCCACGCTGAACTCGCTCGGTCGGCGGGACGAGGCGAGGGCCTGCTACGAGCAAGTGCTCGTCCTGCTGATCGGCATGGGCGATGCGCTCGCGCGCGAAGGCAAGGAAGCGGAGGCGATCGAGTTCTACCAGCGTGCGCTTGACATGCGCCCGGACCACGTCGAGGTACTGGTCCAGGCTGGCGTGCTGCTCGATTCGCAGGGCAGGCATGAGGAGGCCGTCCAGTACCTGCGCCGGGCGCTCAAGGCCCGGCCCGGCGACGCCGATGCCGCCTACAACCTGGGCATCGTGCTGCACGGCCTGGGCGAGTACGCGGCGGCGGTCGACAGCTACGACACGGCGCGGCGCGCGGCGCCCGAGCGCGGCGACGCGGCGCTCGGCAGGGCGCTTTCCCTGCTGACGATGGGCGACTATGTGCGGGGCTTTCAGGCCTACGAGGCGCGCCACAAGGGCGGGTTCGAGAAAACGGCAATGACTGCGCCGGACTTCGCGTTTCCGATGTGGCGCGGCGAACCTCTCGCAGGCAAACGGATCCTGCTCGTCGGCGAGCAGGGTTTCGGCGACCAGATCCAGTTCATCCGCTACGCGTCGGTGCTGGCGCGCCAGGGCGCGGCGGTGGACGTGGCAGCGGACGCGCGCCTGCACCGGTTGTTCGCCAATGCAGCCGGCGTGCGCAAGGTCCAGACCGCCGTGGCGCGCAGGTCGGCCGACTATGATTTCTGGAGCCTGCTGCTGAGCCTGCCGCTGCACCTGGGGACCACCGCCGACACGGTTCCCGCGGAGGTTCCCTATCTGCGGCCGCCGGAGGAGGACGTGAAGAAGTGGGCCGCTCGCCTGCGGGGCCTGCCGCCGGAGCGCAGGCGGGTGGGACTGGTGTGGATTGCCGCGAGCAATCCGGGCCTGGAGCGCAAACACGGCCGCAGCATGCCCTTTGAGGCGCTCGCGCCGCTCGCGCGCGTGGCGAACGCGAGCTTCATCGGCCTGCAATTCGGTGCGCCTGCGGGCGAGGGCGCCGCCGCCGCGGGTTTCCCGGCGCTCAACCTGGGCGCGGAAATCGGCGACTTCGCCGACAACGCGGCGCTGCTGGCGAACCTCGACCTGCTCGTCACGGTGGATACCGCTGCGGGGCATCTCGCCGGCGCGCTCGGCATCCCCGCCTGGATCATGCTCCCTGCGACGCCCGACTGGCGCTGGATGCGCGGCCGCGCGGACAGCCCCTGGTATCCGACCGTGAAGCTGCTGCGACAGGAAAAGCGCGGCGAATGGGCGCCGGTCATCGAGCGCGTCGCCCGCGACCTCGGCCTGATAGAATCGCGTCCCCGCGGTTGAGCCGCGGGCCGCGGAGAGGTGGCAGAGTGGTCGAATGCGGCAGACTCGAAATCTGTTGTACCGCTTGCGGTACCGGGGGTTCGAATCCCTCCCTCTCCGCCACACAGTCATCTGCTCGGAGACTCGTCTCCGGGCTCGGCAAATGAAGGCCAAGTTTCAGGCGCTTGCGCGACGTTGGCGCTAGAGTTGCGGCGTCTGAGCGCACCGTACGGCCGTAATTGGCGGCAAATTGTGCCCTCCGTCTCTGATCGCAAAATTGCCGGGTCCCTTAGAGGGCTCTAGCCCTTAGCAAAGCCGAGCGCGCGACGCTGCTCTGTCCAAGAGACGGGTAGCGGGTGGCGAAGGCGTTCCAAGGTCAATTCGGGCGGCTGGCGCCCTTCAAGGATGGCTTCGACGATATCGGGCGCCAGGAAAGCGCATTGGAAAATCCGAGATACATAGCGCTTTCCAAGACTTGTTTGCTTTGCAATGGTTTGTAGCGAGTCAACCTCACCGGATGTGAGTTTTTCGTACCAGTCTCGTGCACGGGCGATTGCTTTGAGCATCGGAAGATCGGGTACGTCAGTCCCAAGAAGCGCATCCGTGAGCCCTCGTCGAGACATCAAGATCTCAATGGCATCGTCTTTGACGGTGATGCGTGTAACAACGGCGAGTAAGAACCTGCGGACTTCGACCGCGGGAGTCTGCCCCCAGTGGTCAGCGCGACGCTTCGTCAAGAATCAGCTGCGGGGAGTGTCGGACAGCTGATAGATTCGATTCAGCAGGGACCGGAATTCGGCGCGTTCGGCGGCGCCCGCCTGGTTGAGTACCTGAGTCGGCACGTGGAGAAACTTGTTTGTTAACCGGCGTGCAAACTGCTCGATCACCTGTGCCGCAGGTCTTCCAGTGGCGAGTGATCGGCACGCGTGTTCAAACTCCTGGGCGCGGATCTGATCCAGCAAATTGACCAGATCGGCACCTGCCTGCACCGGCAGAGGATTTTGCGGTTCCAATGCGTTCGCCATTGGAGAAAGCGTATGCCCTGGTGTTTGCCCGGTCTTGCGTCCGGCTGCGCGCGTTTTGCAGAATCCTGAGTACCGGCAAAAAAAGCGCCGGGCTGATTCGCTCAGCCCGGCGCAGGGGTTCGAACGCGTCCGAGGGAGGAGGAACGGACCGTTCGCAGGAAGACGATCTTTGGGAGACCGTCGACTAGGACTGTACGCAAGAGCGTTGCCCGGATCTTGCAGATTTTTGCCGACTGGTTTCTGGATCCTGCTTCGGTCGCTGCTTGCGTCGCGCTGACATTGGCATTCATACCAGTCCTGCTTCGAGCTGCAACTCTTCGATCCGCTCTACCAGCGCCGTGCACAAAGCGAGCTCGCCCTCGAGCCAGGCTGCGTGGGCGTGCGCGGACGAGCGCCCCGCCTTAACGAGCGCCGCGAGCGGCGGCCGCGGCTCGGTGCGCGCGCCCGGACCGGCGCGATCGATGTGCATGGCGACGACGGCGAGCGCACCGGCGATCGCGCGGCCAAGCGCAGCGCGTGCGGCGCGCAGGGCGGCATCGGATTCGGCGGACGGCACTCTCTCGCGATGCGCAGCAAGCGCGGCTTGCGCAAGGAGGACGCGCCGCGTGAGGTCGATCAGGCGGCGAGTGGTCCGGCCCCGTTTGGCGCCAGGTGACGAGAACGCTTCACGCTCGAACGCGAAGAGTGCCGCGGAACTGTCCGCTTCGGCCAGCGATTGCCAGGCCGCAGCGCGCTCGCCGTGTAAATTCCCGGCGCCGATGGCGAGTTTGCCCATGTGGCGCAGGGCCGCCGCGAGCGAGCGCACCATGCTTGTCCCGGTGCGCTCCGGCCATAGATATGAGAACACCAGCGCCATCACCACCACGCCGAAAACGATGCCGATGAGGCGGTCGCGCACTTCCGTGACGTCCGTGCTGGGAACGAAGCCCTGAAAAACCGCGAGGTAGAAAGCGAACGCGATCTGCAAACCCACATACGCGGTGCGCTCGCTGCCCATCGCGATCCAGCCCGCCAGCGCGGAGACGGCGGCCACCAGCAGCACTAGCTGCGTGATCGTCGTCATCTGCGGCAGCACAAAGACGATCGAAGCAAGAGCGAGCCCGCCGCCGATGGCGCAGCCGACGAGGCGCAGCGTCGACTTGTGAATCGTCGCGCCAGCGCTGCCGAGTGCCACGATGGTGCAAGTGATCATGCAAGTGTGGATGCCGAACCAGTCCACCGCGGTGTAGGTTACGTAGCAGAGCATCGCCGCGAGCGTGACCTTCAGCCCGAATTGGGCGTAGCGCGGATTCGTGAAGGCGTCGGCAGCGATCGGCGGCGCGCCACGGTTCGGCTGGTCGGCCTCGGGCCGTTCCGCGAGGGGCAATTCGCGTACCACCCGCTCAAGCTCGCCTAGGCAGGGCGTGAGCGCCGACACCGCTTCGTCGCCTTCGCCAGCGGCCGACGCAGGCTCGGGCAGCGCCCCGGTGCCGGAGGAGAGCGCTGCCGCGAAGCGCTCGCAGTCTGCGGCGACCCGCGCGAGTCGGGCGCGCTGGCCGGGGGAGGGCTCGACGGCGAGATCGGCGAGCAGAGCCGCCGATGCGACGAGGCGCTCCAGCAGATGGATCTTCGCGATCCGCTCGGCGCGCATCGGCTTGACCGCGGCATCGCGGACTTCTGCCAACCCCAGCAGTTTGAGAAGCGGCGCAGAGCCCTGTTGCACGAAGCGCGCGAGCGCGGCGGCGGCATTGCGCGCATCCTCGCTGCCGCGCACGGCCGCAATCGCGCGGGCAACCGCCCGCAACCGCTCGGCGGCCTCGTGCCGCAGCAGCGGTTCGGGGTCGGCGGGCAGCAGGACGAGGTTCACGGCCACGGTGACGGCGGCGGGATACGCCACCGCGACCCACAACCACAGCATCGCCCGAACGGCGGATTCCCCGCCCGGGAAGATGTCGACGTAGGCCTGGCTCACGAAGACGATGAGCGCGAGCAGGAAGCCGGCCGCGCGCGACGGGAGGATGCGGGCCAGGTACATCCCGAGGAAGCAGAAGAGCGCCATGGCGCCCAGGCGCAGCGGCGGGTAGTCGATGGTGAAGCGGAAGATGAGGATCGTGACTGCGATGCTGAAAGAAATCACGACCATGGCGAGGGCAGTCGCGATCGCGACGAACACGGAATTGCGCGTGGTCACGTCCGCGGCAGCCATGCAAAGGTACGTAACAATGAACAGCGACAGGCCGGCGTACGGCACTTCGAGCGTCATCGAGGTGACCAGCACGATCGCCGTCGCGACGACGATCCGCACCGTCGCGTTCAGGCGGCCCGGCGTCGGCGCGAGCTCGGCGCGCAGGACGCGCAGCCACCGCCGGGGGCGTTCAGCCGCGTCGAGGGCCGGCGCTGCCGTGGCCACGGCGCGCATCCCGGTCAGCGGCCCGCGGAGGCGGATTTTTGCGCGCTGTCCGGTGGAATCAGCGCGACGGCGGACGCGCCGATGCGAAACAGGTCGGCCTGCGGCTCGTCGATGCGGATGCGCACCGGAA